>JBGCDD010000210.1:0-4371 GCA_045105075.1 Sedimentitalea sp.
AAACAGGTCTTCGTGTCCAAACGCGGCCAGGGCACCGGCTACTCCGGCATCGAAAACCCCCTGTTCTTCAAAGAAAACACCCGCATGTTCTATGGAGACGCAAAAGCCTCACTCGACAAACTCCTACCCATGATCGAGTGATACGCAGAACGCGACAACAAAAAGCCTCACCGGTCAAGGTGAGGCTTTTTTCGTTGGCAGTGCCTGGGGTTACTTGTGTTTGGAATATTTGACGTACATTTTTTCAAGCGCTTCCATGTGATACATCTCGTCTGTGAGTTGGGCAAAAAGTTCGGCCTTCAACTCCGGCGAAACATCCCCTGCTGATTTCACAGTTTCCAGGTTGGTCTTGATCGGCGTCCAGTGCACGATGGCCTGCTCAAGATGGGCTTTGATTTCAGGGTTTGGCGCTGCCAAAAGTCCCACGGCTGGCATGCCGTCCAGCAACGCGTTGAGCGTCAGTTCATAAAGACCCATGATCTCGGTCAGCAGTTCAATGCGATCATCGCTTTTGTTGCCGGCCCAGATTTCACAAGCAATTTTGCTCATCTTCTGGGTTTTTGTCGCCTGACGCCCAGCAAAATCAAGCAGCAGAATATCGGCCTGCAGCAACTCGAACGGATTGGAATATTGCGACGCCAGCTCGCTCATCAAAAGTGAGGCCTGCGCCAAAATAGGTTCGTTTTGCGCCTTGATGAATTTCAGGGCATCGACGTCTTTGGGATTGTCGAGCAATCGCACTTTGGCGGTCTTGACCGGTATCCATGCGGTGCGCAGGTCGTGGATCATCACCAGTGTTTTGCGCCGGGTTTCTGCGCCCACAATGCCAATGTTGTTGCTGCCAAATTCCAACGCGTCGAGCAGATAGGTGAATTTGGCTTTGGTTTCTTTCAACAACTTGCGCGACCGGTCGACATCTACTTCGTATTGCAGATGGCAAGCTGCGGCGGCCATTTCCTGGCTGAAAACACGCAACAAAGCGGCGGCTTCAACCCGCTGCGAGCCGCCAATGTCTTCTGTATCAAATGCGTTGAAAAAATTGACTTCGGTCAATTGCGTTTTTGTGGTGTTGGAGGCGACGACAGGCGCCACGCTTGCAAGCGATGTAAAAAGAACCGCGGCTGTCGTTGTTAGAATACGTTTCATTATGTTCCTCGACGGTCGGTGTTTCGTTGCCGCCGGGATATCCGCCAAATTTGGTTAAAGTTCGCAAGGATCGTGGACAAATTGCAAAAGTCGCTCAGGGCGCACATATGCGTGTTTTGGCGCAGAAAAACCGTTCTGGACGCAAGGGATGCACAATTTTTAGGCGAAAAGGTGTGCCAAACTGCAATCTTTTGCCGATCTCCGGATGTGATATCGTAATTTGATCGCAGTCCCGGGGCCAAGTTACAGCGCCAGATCACACAAAGACCATAATTCCAGCGCCCACTTGGCTGGATGCCGTGATGCATACAGTTGTATGCAGTTAACCATCTGAAAACATTGTTTTCTTTTCGGATGCTGCTATGTGGGGTAACAAGAGATGTCAGAATAGGCCGTCATGGAAGATCATCCCCTACGCTACAAACTTGCCAACGAGTTGCATGCGCGCCCGTTTCCGACCATGTCCGGGCCCAGCACAGCTGTTTACATCGCAATCAAACAACCCAGTGAGGCGGTCAGTCGCAACCGGACCTTGGATCTTGAGCATTTGATCGCGTTGTTGGACCGCCACGGTGCGCCACACCCCCAACCCGGGGCCACGCATTATTCCGGCAAAATCGGGCGGCACGTGCTGAAATGGGAACAACACACAGAGTTTGTCACATATACCGCTTTTCTCGACGGGCTGAGCGATCGCCCGTTTGACCCCGTTGATTTCAGCGTGTTTCCCGAAGACTGGCTGGCGACAGCGCCGGGGCAACGCATCACGTCGGCGATGTTACGGATCTGTCCACGTGAGCCGGTTCAACAGATCGAAGACCAGTTGGACACGTGGTTTGTGCCTGAAAGCCTTGCAGTGGCGCAGGTGCTGGAGGACGCGGCGGTGGTGGCTGCGGATTTCCGAATTGATCCGGCAGGGCATTTGCGTTTTGCCATCTTTGCCAACCCCGATACAGGCGAGCGGCGCATCGGCCGGGTGGTGCAGCGTTTGTGCGAGGTTGAAACCTATAAATCCATGTCGATGTTGGGCTTTTCGCGGGTGCGCGATCTGTCGCCCACGATTGGTGATCTTGACACGCGCCTGACCGAATTGATGATCGAAATGACCGGTGACACCACGCCGCCCGAAGAAACGCTGTCGCAGCTGTTGTCGATCTCGGCCACGCTCGAGACGATGGCGGCGCGGGCCTCGTTCCGTTTTGGGGCCACTGGGGCGTATGAGGCGATTGTGGGCCAACGGATTGCCTCTCTGCGCGAGGCGCGGTTTGAAGGGCGCCAGACTTTTGGTGAATTCATGATGCGCCGCTATGAGCCCGCCATGCGCACTGTGAAATCAACGGAAAACCGTCTCAAGGCGCTGGCGGATCGCGCGATCCGCGCTGGTGACTTGTTGCGGACACGGGTTGATGTGGATCGCAGTGCGCAGAACCAGAAACTTTTGGAGAGCATGGATCAACGCGCCGACATGCAGCTGCGTCTGCAACGCACGGTCGAAGGGCTGTCGGTGGTGGCGATCAGCTATTACGCGGTGTCTCTGGCCGGCTACCTGATCTATCCGCTGACCCAGACGACCGGGCTGTCCAAGGGCATGCTGACAGCGCTGGTCACGCTGCCTGTGGTGGGGTTGGTCTGGTGGATGGTACGTCGCATCCGCCAGAAGATCGAATAGACCTCAGCGCCCGCGAATACGCGGATCCAGCGCGTCGCGCAGCCCGTCACCCATGTAGTTCACGCTGAGCACGGTCAGCGAGATCGCAAGGCCGGGCAACACCACACGCTCGGGGAAATTCTCCATCCGGTCAACGGCGTCGGCCAGCATTTTGCCCCAAGTGGGATAGTCAGACGGGAAGCCCACCCCTAGGAACGACAGCGCGCTTTCGGTGATGATTGCCGTGGCCAATCCCAGTGTCGCCGACACCATAATGGGCGACAGCACGTTGGGCAGAATGTGCCGCGTGATCATTTTGCCGTCTTTGGTTCCGATCGAACGGGCCGCCAGCACGAACTCGCGTTCTTTCAGGGCCAGCACATCGCCGCGCACAATGCGCGCGGTTGGCATCCAGCTGGTGATGCCGATGATCCCGACGATCAGAATGAACATGCCGCCTTCGGGGCCGAAATTGCCGCGCAGCGGTTCGCGAAACAGGGTCACAGCGACCAGCAGCAAGGGCAGGATTGGCAGCGACAGGAACAGATCGGTCAGGCGCATCAACGGTCCGTCAAGGCGGCGAAAGAAGCCAGCCGAGATACCGATGATAGTCCCGATGGCCAATGTCAGCACCATGGCCGCCCAGCCCACCGCCAGCGACGCGCGCCCACCGGCGATCATATTGGACAGCCCGTCGCGCCCCAACTGGTCGGTGCCAAACGGATGCGCCCAACTGACCTTGGCGTCGCTGTTGAAAATTGCGCTAAAGATCGGGCGCAGGTCGCGATTGCGAATATCGATTTTTTGCGGATCCAGCGTCCAAATGAACGGACCAAACAGCACGGCCAGAGTGATGAAAGCCAGAAAGCCACCGCCCAGCATCGCGCCTTTGTGTTTGGAAAACTGCGACCACACATCGGCCCATTGGCTGCGCGGTGGCTTTGCGATCTCTTGCGCGGCGGCCTCAGTCATAGCGGATCCTCGGGTCAAGAACGCCGTAGAGCACATCGGCAATCAGATTGAAAAACACGATCAGTATCGCGAAGATAAAGGTCAGGGTTTGCACCATCGGCAGGTCATTGGCGAACAGGGCGGTGATCAGCAGCTGTCCGATGCCGTTGACCTTGAAAATCACCTCGGTGATGATCGCGCCGCCAAAAATCGCAGGCATTCCCAGCGCAATCACCGTGACCACCGGGATCATCGAGTTGCGCAACACATGGATCATCACCACGGTGAACTCCGAAAGGCCCTTGGCGCGGGCCGTGCGCACATAGTCCTGTTTCAGGTTGTCTAGCATCGCCGAGCGCATGTAGCGGCTGATCTGCGCGGTGGTTTGCAGCGCCAGCACCATCACCGGCAGGATCATTTGTTGCAGCTGGATCTTGAAGCTTTGCCAATCAACCACCTTGTGCAACGTGTCATAGACCGAAGGTAGCCAGCCCAGCTGCACCGCAAAGATCACAATCATCAGCGGACCGGTGAAAAACGGCGGGATCGAAAAACCGACCATCGAGATGAACGTGCCGGCCTGATCAAAGGCCGAATACTGACGATAGGCGGAATAGATGCCGATC
>JBGCDD010000211.1:0-18927 GCA_045105075.1 Sedimentitalea sp.
GACAGGCCGAACCGCCAATCACCGTGCGTTTGAGCGAGGTCAATTTCGACCCGGATTTGCCCGCAAAGCCCAACAAGCCCAGCCAGATTGTCGGCACGCCCATCGCCAGCGTCACATCATAAGTGTCGATCAGTTTGACCAGACTTTCACCGTCAAGCCCCGGCCCCGGCAGCACCATGCGTGCGCCCGACATCGCGCAGCCATAGGGCGACCCCCACGCGTTCACATGGAACATCGGCACCACGGGCAGCACCACATCGATGGCAGAGTATCCAACGCAATCAAGGGTATTTGAGGCAAAGCTGTGCAGCATGGTGGAGCGGTGCGAGTACAGAACGCCCTTGGGGTTGCCGGTTGTGCCCGAGGTGTAACACAGCGATGACGCGGTATTTTCATCAAAGACGGGCCAGTCGAAATCGGAATCACCGGTCTCCAGCAGCTCGTCATAAAACATCAGGCCGGGCAGTTGTTCGGCGGCGGCCTCGTCGCGCGGACCCATCAACACCACATGTTTCAGATTGGGCAACTTGTCGCGCAAGCCGACCGCAATGGGCAGGAACGTCGCATCCAGAAACAACACCTGATCGTCGGCGTGGTTGATGATGTAAACCAGCTGTTCGGGGAACAGACGCGGGTTGATCGTGTGGCACACAAACCCCGCGCCGGACACGCCGAAATAGATCTCAAGATGGCGCCGATTGTTCCACGCGATCGTGGCACAACGCGCTTGCGGATCCAGCCCCAGCTTGCTGAGCGCCGAACCAAGGCGACGCGAATTTTCCGCCACCTGCCCCCAGGTCGTTTCAACAACACCGCCAGCGGTTTCGACCGAATAGATCTGGGTGGCGTTGTGATAGCGATCTGCGTGTTCGATCAGCGACGAGATCAACAAAGGGGCGGTCATCATCTGGCCCAGCATGGCAGGCTCCGTTCAATGCGGGCCGGGGCGCGCCCGGCGGTTTTTGTCATTTGGATCGCAGGGATCCTCCCGCCGGCAACCTGCCAACCGCGCCGCCGATTTGCAACTGCCCCCTTGCCTGAAACCACGCACAGCGTTAGCCACCGCGCTATGACCTTGCGTTACCACACCCCGCTGAGCCCCGAAGAACAGATCGCCTATGGGCTTGAGCAGCCGCAGACGCTGGCTGTTGCGGATCGGGTGCGCTATGGCGAGTTGGACATTTTGAACCACGTCAACAACAAAGCCTATATGAGCTGGTGTGAAACCCTGCGGGTGGAATACGGCACTCTGATGTGTCGCCCCCACTTTGATGTCGAGCCACGCGCGGTGTTGCGCAACGCCGATATCCGCTTTGTCAAAGAAATGCACATGGGCGAAAGTTACGTGGTCACAGCGGCTTGCGCGGCGTTCCGGACCTCGTCATATACCATCCGCCAACAGATCTGGTCGGGCGATTTGCGCGCCACGATGGACGCGGTGATGGTGATGCTGACCCCGGATGGAAGCGCGCGGATGCCACTGCCCGACCGCTTGCGCGATCAGTTTTTGAGCGAAGGCGCGGTCGCCAGTTAGCGGTGTTTGTGCACGAAATCGACCAGCGCCGCAGTTGAGCCATCTTTGCCAGTCGCCGGCGCTGTCCCCTCGACAATCGGGCCAAGGGACGTGGCCAGTTCCTTGCCCAACTCGACGCCCCATTGATCATAAGAATTGATGCCCAAAATCACCCCTTCGACAAACACGCGGTGTTCGTAAAGGGCGATGATTTGGCCCAGCACAAACGGTGTGAGCTGCGGATAAATCAGCGTGGTTGAGGGGCGATTGCCGGGAAAGACGCGGTGCGCGGCCTGGCGCTCCAGCTCGGGCCCGCTTAGGCCCTTGGCCGCCATAACCGCGCGCGCTTCCTCTATCGAACGTCCGCGCATCAGCGCCTCTGACTGGGCCAGACAATTGGCCACCAGCAGCATGTGGTGATGCGCCAGATCAGGCTCATGCCCGCGCGCGGCAATCATGAATTCGCACGGCACCACAGCGGTGCCCTGATGGATCAACTGGTAAAACGCGTGCTGCCCGTTGGTGCCCGGCTCACCCCAAACCACAGGCCCGGATGGACCATCAAGGGCCGAGCCATCCATCGCCACCGACTTGCCGTTGCTCTCCATCTCCAGCTGTTGGAAATAAGCAGCAAGGCGCGACAGGCGTTGATCATAGGGCAGCACCGCACGGGTGCCATAGCCACAGATCTGGTGGTGCCAAATGCCGACAAGCGCCAGCATCACTGGCATGTTTTGCTCCCACGGCGCGGTTTCGAAATGACGGTCCATCGCCTGTGCACCCAGCAAAAGCTGGTCAAAATCATCCGCACCTATCGCCAGCATGATGCCAAGACCAATCGGCCCCCACAGCGAATAACGCCCACCGACCCAATCCTCGAAACCAAACACATGGGCGGGATCAATGCCAAATTCGCCGGTTTTGTCGGTGGCCGAGGACAGTGCGGCGAATTGCAACATCGGATCACCGCCCCCCGCAACCATCCAGTCGCGCGCGGTGCGGGCGTTGGTCATGGTTTCGATCGTGGTAAAGGTTTTGGAGGCCACGATCACCAGCGTGGTTTTTGGATCAAGCCCGGCTAGCGTGTCGTGAATATGCGCACCATCCACGTTCGACACAAAATGACACTGCGGCCCATCATGATACGGCGCCAGCGCCAAGGTGACCATCGCAGGACCCAGATCAGACCCGCCAATACCCACATTCACCACATCGGTGATTGCGCCGCCGCTGCCCGGTTTGGTCCCTGTGCGAATGGCATCCGCAAAGGCGCGCATGGCGGCCAGTGTCGCCAGAACATCGGGCATAACGTCAGCCCCATCCACCAAAACGGGGCGCGCTTCAAGGTTGCGCAAGGCTGTATGCAACACTGCACGCCCTTCGGTTTCGTTCAGCTTGGCACCGCCAAACATAGCCTCCCGACGCGCACCCAGATCCGCCGCATCACACAAGGCGATCAATTCGGCGCGGGTATCGGTGTCGATGTTGGTTTTGGAATAATCCAGCCGCATCTGCCCAAGATCAGCAGCAAAATCGGCCGCACGGTTTGGGTCGGCGGCAAAAAGATCGCCCAGCTCACGGTGCTTTGTTACCGCAAGACGTGCTTTGAGATTGGCCCATTTCGACATAACTTATTCCGCCCAATGTACTGAAAGATCTGACATAACCGCCTGAATTGGCGCCTCTTCCGGCGGCAATGTCATGGCGCGTTCGTAAGCGGCGCGTTTGTCGGCACCATAAATCACCACATGCTTTGACATCGCCTGATCCAGCACCCGCGCACTGAGAGAAATCCGGGTTTCGGGTATGTTTTCTGGGCGCAAGATCGACAGGATCGGCGCATCTGGCGCAAGGGCTGCACTCAACCCGGGCGCGCCAGGAAACAGAGACGCCGTGTGCATATCACCGCCCATGCCCAGCACCAGAACCGAGATCGGCATGTCGCGTTCAAGCCCGGCGACAATATCGCCCAGCACTGGTTCCGGGGTCGATGAGGGCGCGTAAAACGGCACGAACTGTGCCGCCGCCGCGCGGTTGACCAACAGGCGTTCGCGGATCAACCGCGCGTTCGAACGGGGGTCTTCCATGTCGACCCAGCGTTCATCGGTGGCCATCACATGCACCCGCGCCCAATCCAGATCAGCCGCGCAGAGCGCATCAAAAATTGGCCCCGGCGTGCTGCCACCCGGCACCGCAAAAGACGCATGCGGGTGATTTAGCAAACAGGTCTCAAGCTCGCCGGCCAGATGGTTGGCAAGATCAATCGCCAGCATTTCGCGGTCAGGATAGTCGATAAAGCTCATGGGTTGATCCCTCTCCAGGTGCGCCCGTCACGCGCGATCATCACGTGGGCAGCGTCCGGTCCGGCGCTGCCGCTGTCATAGGGCTTGGGCACATCACCGCGCGCCTGCCAACCGGCAATGATCGGGTCGGTCCAGGCCCAGGCCGCCTCAACTTCGTCGCCGCGCATGAACAACGTCTGGTTGCCCCGAATCACATCCATAATCAGGCGCTCATAGGCGTCCGGTGGATCGCCGCCTTCGGGACCCAACGCTTCGGCAAAGGTCATGTCCAGCGGAACATCAATCAGCCGCATGCCACCTGGCCCGGGTTCCTTGATCGTCACCTTCAGAGTGATGCCCTCGTTTGGCTGCAACCGGATCGACAGCACATTGGCATGGCGTCCCGCCTCTGCGCCAAATATCGAATGCGGCGTGTCTTTGAACATCACGTTGATCACCGAACTGCGCGCCTTCAATCGTTTGCCGGTGCGCAGATAAAACGGCGTGCCCGACCAGCGCCAATTGCTGATGTGGGTTTTCAGCGCAATGTAACTTTCGGTGGTCGAACGTTCGTCATTCACGGCGTCACGATAGCTGGGGTGGCCATGCCCGTCGGAATATTGGCCGCGCACAATGTGGTGCGGCTCAACCGGATCCAGCGCCCGAATGACTTTCAGTTTCTCATCGCGCACCGCGTCAGGGTCAAATTTGGCCGGGGGTTCCATAGCGATCAGGCAGAGCAATTGCATCAGGTGATTTTGCATCATGTCGCGCATTGCACCAGAACGGTCATAATATTCGCCCCGTCCGCCGACGCCAACCTCTTCAGCCACGGTGATCTGGATATGATCCACAAACTGACTGTTCCACAGCGGTTCAAACAGCACATTGCCAAAGCGCACCGCCATCAGGTTCTGCACGGTTTCCTTGCCCAGATAGTGATCAATCCGGTAGATCTGGTGTTCGTTAAAATGCTGCGCCAGCCCGGCATTCAGCGCCCGCGCGGTTTCCAGATCATGGCCAAAAGGTTTTTCCACAACGATGCGCGAATTTGGCGTGGCCAGACCGTGACTGTGCAGCCGTTGCGCCAGATCACCAAACAGCCCCGGCCCAACCGAGAAATAAAAGGCGCGCACCCGGTCGAGTTGCATCAGATTGATCAGTTCGGGCCAGCCCTTGGTGCCGCGCGCATCCAGCGTGACATAGTCCAATCGGTCCAAAAACATCTCAAGCGTGCCATCTTCGCAGGTGCGACCCGGCGAAAACTCACGGATCGCGTCGGCCACAAATTTGCGGTAAGCATCCGTATCGTAATCGGTGCGTGCGGCGCCAATCACGCGTGCTTCCGGCGGCATTTGCCCCGAACAATAGCGGCGAAACAGCCCCGGCAGAATTTTACGCCGGGCCAAATCGCCCGTGCCGCCGAAAATAACCAGATCAAAGGGATCCACCGGAATGACGCGTGATACCATATCAATTCTATCCCGTTTTTGCGCCATTGCTGGCTTTGCGCGCAGTGTTAGCGCAAACATACATTCAAACCAACCCAATATCACAACTGTGTCACACACGCAGCGGGCTGCTTTTACTTTGGCCCCTGCTTAGGCTAGATGGTCGCAACACTCCACCATTTGGACGCTTCAGATGAAAGATCACAGCGCAAGTTCGCCAAATTCTGATAAATTTCGGGATCCGGTGCACACCGCAGACGGTCAAAGCCGCGCCTCTGTGGCGCTCACACACCCGGAAACGCTGTGGTTTAACACCGGCACGCTGTGCAACATCACCTGCGCGCATTGTTACATCGATTCAAGCCCGACCAATGACGCGTTGGTTTATATCACCACGGGCGAGGTATCAAAGTACCTTGATCAAATCACCGAACGGTCCTGGCCAATTCACGAGATCGCCTTTACCGGCGGTGAGCCGTTCATGAATCCCGACATGATCGATATGGCGCGGATCAGTCTGGAACGTGGCTATGAGGTGCTGATCCTGACCAATGCAATGCAGCCGATGATGCGCAAATCAGTGCGCGCGGGCCTGCTGGATCTGCACGCGGCCTATGGTGACAAACTGACTTTGCGCATTTCAATCGATCACCATACCGCAGCGCTCCACGACGAAGAACGCGGGCTTGGCAGCTTTGAACGCACATTGGAAGGCATGCGGTGGCTGCGCGACAATGGGCTGACCATGACCGTTGCAGGGCGCACGCTGTGGGGCGAAAGCGACACGGAAAGCCGCGCGGGATTTGGCGCGCTCTATGCCCGCGAGAACTTTAAGATCGACGCGCAACACCCCGGCAAAACAGTTCTTTTCCCGGAAATGGACGAAACCGTCGAAGTGCCGGAAATCACCACCTCCTGCTGGAGTATTTTGAACAAGTCGCCGGATGCCGTGATGTGTTCCAGCTCGCGCATGGTGGTCAAACGCAAAGGCGCGACCGAACCTGCGGTGCTGGCCTGCACCTTGCTGCCCTATGCGCCGGAATTCGAATTGGGCACAACACTGGCCGAAGCGGAACGCGACGTGCCGCTGAACCACCCTCATTGCGCAAAGTTTTGCGTTTTGGGCGGAGCCAGCTGTTCTGTGTGACCTACGTCACGTGGGCGGCGCTGTTTTTGGTTTATAAAAAGGCAAGAATCGTTTCGGAGCCCAGATCATGCGTTTTTTCATCGCCCTTGTGACCTTTGCTTTTTTGCCGTTCACGGCGCTGGCTGAAAAACGGGTCGGTCTGATCATCGGCAATGACAGCTATCAACAGGTCACGACCTTGAAAAAGGCAGTGGCCGATGCGCAATCGGTGTCGCGCGCGCTGAGCGAGCAAGGCTTTGAGATCATCACGGTTCTGAATGCGCCCCGGCGCGAAATGAACCGCAAGATCTCGCAGTTCACCAGCCGGCTTGAACCCGGTGACACCGCCTTTGTGTTTTATGCCGGGCACGGTGTTGAAATTGACGGTGAAAATTATCTGCTGCCCACTGACATTATCGCGCCAAATTCCGGCGAGCGGGATTTCATCAAATCCGAATCCATCGCGCTGTCGGCGCTGCTCGACCGGGTGCGGGCAACCGGCGCCCGCACGACCATTGCCGTTATTGATGCCTGCCGGGACAACCCGTTTGAGGCCCAAACCGGGCGCAGCATCGGCTCGACCCGCGGGCTGGGGCGCATCACCGCGCCGGAGGGCACGTTTGTGATTTTTTCTGCGGGCGCCGGGCAGTTGGCGCTGGACGAGCTGGATCCAAACGATCCGGCGCGCAATTCCGTGTTCACGCGCAACTTGTTGCCGCTGTTGAGCACCCCCAAATTGGAACTGCGCGAGATGATGGCCGGGCTGCGGGTGGATGTGCGCAATCTGGCCAAGACCGTGAATCATGACCAATTCCCTGCCTATTATGACGAGCTGCTGGGCGATTTTTACTTTGCGCAAGAGGCCGTTGCCCCGGTCGCGCCTGTGGCCGTCGCGCCGCCGGTTCAAAGCATCGCACCCGCACCGCAGGATTTCATGCGTCAGGATTTTGAACTGGCCCGGTCGGTTGGCACGCTGGGCGCGTTGCAGGCCTTTCTGGACCGCTACAGCAACCGCAGTGACGAGTTCACCTATCGTATGGCCGTACAGTTGATGGAAAAATCCAAAGCGCCGGCCCCCGTGCAAAGCGCAGCGCTTGCGCCAGAACGCGCCGTTGTGCCACCAAAACCGGAGGCGCCCGAAAGCGCCGCACTTGTTGCCCCGCCCGAAGCCCCCAGTCGCAGCCGCCGCGAGATCGTGCGCGACACGCAGAACGCGCTGAACGCGGCTGGGTGCAGCGCCGGTGGCGCAGATGGCGTGGCCGGCAACCGCACGCGTCGGGCCTTTCAACGGTTCATCAAGGACACCGGTGCAAAACTGAGTGCGCAGGAACTGGGCACGCAAAAGGCGCTAGACCGTCTGCGCGCCGGTGGCACGTGCAAGGCCGTGGTCGCAGAACCGGACAAGCCGGGCAGCACCGGCGGGATCAACCTTGCTGGCAACTGGCGCTTTACCGCCAGCTGCGGGATTCTGGGAAAATTCACGGGAACGATCAAATTCTCGCGCACGGGGCCAAACAAATACTATGGCACGGTGCGCAATTCCCTTGGCTTGACGGGCATAATCCGCGCAACGCTGACTGGAAACCGGTTGAGCGGCATCAGCCAGCAGACTGGGAAAAAGGCCGTTTCCTACGCCGCTGTGATCTCGGCCAACGGGCGCAGCTACACCAGTCGCAGCGTGCTGTGTTCCAGTGTCGGCAACCGCTCATGAACCGGAGCAGGCGCTTCAGCCTGTTCCTTTCTCCACGCCCGTCAATGCAGCGTGAACTCGCCCACCTGATTGTGCCACTCTCCTGACGACAGCATTTTTCGGTGGGTAAAGCGCACAGAATGCAGCGGGCCTTCGATCTCGGACTGCCAGAATTCCACGAACTTGAACAATTTTGGATGGTCCGGCGCCAGATCGTAGTCTTGCCAGACAAAGGTATTCAAAACATGGGTATAGTCCGGCATGCGGTAGAAAAATTCAGCCGTGGTCAGCCCATACCCCTTAAGCATCAATTCAGTTTCACTCGTCTCCATAATCAAACCCTTTTTGTTGCCTCATCCTGCGATGATCGCGCAAATTCGTTAAATTTCAACAAAAACAATGTGTTGGCACTTTGGTCCGTTGGCTGCCAATGCATCTGGGCACCACCCATTGCACCTTATGTGCTGGGTCTGTTAGGGTAGAACTACTAAATATAGACCCTGCACAAAGAACAGGTATTCCCCGTGAGCGATACGCCAGAAACTCCTGAAAACATGGATGAAACACCGCCAGAGCGGCCCGTATATGACGGCCCTTCGGTGTCCATCGAATCGGAAATGAAGACGTCCTATCTGGACTATGCGATGTCGGTGATCGTCAGCCGCGCCATTCCAGATCTGCGCGATGGGTTGAAACCTGTGCACCGGCGCATTCTTTATGCGATGCACGAAACCAACAACACGCACGACAAAAGCTACCGCAAATCGGCCCGTCCGGTGGGCGATGTGATGGGCAAATACCACCCCCATGGCGACGGCGCGATTTATGACGCTCTGGTGCGCATGGCGCAGGACTTTTCGATGTCTTTGCCGTTGCTGGATGGGCAAGGCAACTTTGGCTCGATGGACGGCGATAACCCGGCCGCGATGCGCTATACCGAGGTGCGCATGGACAAACCGGCCGCAGCACTACTGGCCGATATCGAAAAAGACACTGTTGATTTCCAAGACAATTACGATGGCAAAGACCGCGAGCCTACGGTTCTGCCCGCGCGTTTTCCCAACATGCTGGTCAACGGCGCTGGCGGCATTGCTGTCGGCATGGCGACCAACATTCCGCCGCACAACCTGGGTGAAGTCATCGACGCGACCCTTGCGCTGATCGAAGAACCCGATCTGACCAGCGAACAGCTGATAGAATATGTGCCTGGGCCGGACTTTCCCACCGGTGCTTTGATGCTGGGGCGGGCCGGTGCACGCAAGGCGTATTTGGAGGGGCGGGGCAGCGTGATCATCCGCTCGAAAACCCGTGTCGAAGAGATCAGAAAAGACCGCTATGCTATTGTTGTAGATGAGATTCCCTACCAGGTGAACAAAGCTTCGATGATCGAAAAGATCGCCGAAGCGGTGCGCGAAAAACGCATTGAAGGCGTCAGCCATGTGCAGGACGAATCTGACCGCAACGGCGTGCGCGTGGTGGTCGAGCTGAAACGCGATGCCACCGCCGAAGTTGTGCTGAACCAGCTGTTCCGTTTTTCGCCGATGCAGACCTATTTTGGCTGCAACCTGCTGGCGCTAAACGGTGGGCGACCCGAGCAGCTGACCCTGCGCCGGTTCCTCACGTCTTTCATTGATTTCCGCGAAGATGTCGTTGCGCGCCGTACCGCGTTCGAGCTGCGCAAAGCCCGCGAACGCAGCCATATCCTTTGTGGTCTGGCCGTTGCCGTCACCAACATCGACGAGATCGTCACAACCATTCGCCAGTCCGCCGATGCCGCCGAGGCGCGGCTCAAGCTGATGACCCGGCGCTGGCCGGCGCAACCGATCCTGGAATACATCGCCTTGATCGACGATCCGACCCACACGGCAAACGAGGACGGCACCTATAACCTTTCCGAAACCCAGGCCCGTGCGATCCTGGAACTGCGCCTGCAGCGCCTGACCCAGATTGGTGTCAAAGAAGTCACCGACGAATTGAAAGAACTGGCCGGCAAGATCCGCGAATACCTCGAAATTCTGGGCAGTCGCGATCGGATCATGGGCATCATCACCGATGAGCTGCGCGAAGTGCGCAACCAGTTCGCGGTGCCGCGGCGCACCGAAATCGTCGACTGGTCCGGCGACATGGAAGACGAAGACCTGATCGAGCGTGAAGACATGGTCGTCACGGTCACATCTGGTGGCTATATCAAGCGCACGCCTTTGGCGGATTTCCGCAGTCAGCGGCGCGGTGGCAAAGGCGTCGCCGGAATGCAGACCAAAGAAGAAGACGTGATCACCACGCTTTTTGTCGCCAACACCCACACTCAACTGCTGTTTTTCACCACCGAAGGCATGGTTTACAAACTCAAAACCTGGCGGTTGCCGCAAGGCGGGCGCACGTCCAAAGGCAAAGCGATTGTCAATATTCTGCCGATTCCGCCCGGTGTTTCCGTGGCGGCGATCATGCCCGTGGACCGCGATGAAAAAGAGTGGGACGATCTGCAGGTGGTCTTTGCGACCTCTGCCGGAACTGTCCGGCGTAACAAGCTGTCCGACTTTACCAACGTGATGCGCAACGGCAAAATCGCGATGAAGTTCGAAGACGAACATGCTGAAACCACACTGATAAATGCCCGCATCGCCTCGCATCAAGACGATGTGATGCTGGTGACCAATTCGGGCCGCGCCATCCGTTTCCCAGCGACCGATGTCCGGGTGTTCAACAGCCGCGCCAGTGTTGGTGTCCGTGGGATCCGGTTGAACGGGGCTGACACGGTGGTCTCAATGTCGATCATTCGCCACTTTGACGCGACCTCGGATGAGCGCAGCGCGTACCTCAAAATGCGCAGGGCTGTCGCGGGCTTAGCAGACGATGTTGAAGCATCGGATGAAGAAGAAACCAATGCGATGGCCACGATCAGCCAGGAACGCTATGCGGAAATGTCGGCGGCGGAAAACCTGATCCTGACAATCACATCAAAAGGCGCCGGTAAGCTCAGCTCCAGTCACGATTATCCTGTGCGCGGGCGTGGCGGCATGGGCGTTGCCGCGATGGACAAAGCGATGCGCGGTGGCGCGGTTGTGGCGTCGTTCCCGGTCGATATGGACGATCAGATTATGCTGGCCACGTCCAAAGGCCAGTCGATCCGGGTGCCGGTTGAAGGGATTTCGTTCCGCTCGCGCAGTGCGGGTGGCGTCAAAGTGTTTGACACTGCCAAGAACGAAGAAGTCGTGAGCGTCGCGTGGATCGCAGATCAAGGTGAAGCCGAGGACGCTGCAGAAGACTGATCTGTCCAGCGCCGGAAACGCTGGACAGGTTTTTCGTGACTCAGTTGCCCGAGCTGTTCGAGCTGCTCGTGGTGCTGCTTGTGGTGCTGCTTGACGTGCTTGAGACCCCGCCACCACCTCCGCCACCTGCAGCCGCCAAAGCAAGAATGCCAATCAGACCCGCGCCCGCCGCGCCTGCGCTCAGGCCACCGCCCAACACAGCCGCGCCGCCGCCCGAGGCCGCGCCAGCTTCTGCTATCCGGCGGCAGTACCGCGTGGGCACACCGTTGACGTTTTCGACTTCGCTGCGGCAAAAATAGGTTACGCCATCATTACCAACCACTTTCAGCGGCAGTTCGGGCACACCAGAGGCACCCGTGACACTTTGTTGCTGGGTTTGCTGGGCTTGCGCTCCAGCGGCCAGAACCGTGGCCGCAACAGCGACCAAAACCAATCTTTTCATGTATTTACTCTCACTCACTACCTAAAGTGCCTCAAGAGTAAGCAGGCGGTCAGCCGTAGAAACAGGGGGAAAAATCCACCTCGTGCATCATTGCGGCTGACGGGCCAAAAACCGCTGATTTGACTCATAAAACAGGCGGATTTTCGGATTTTTTGGCGCAATCTGCGGCGGCGCTTAACGTCATTGTAACCTGTCGTCCTGCAAATTGACGCCTTATCAGGAGCGTGACGCACATGAACCTTTATACTTGCCAAATCGATCTGAAAGACGATGCCAAAGCACTGGCATTTGCCAAAGCGGTCGACGATTGGATGTCATATCTAAAGACCAAGGGCGTCATCGGGCACTGGCGGTTGTTGCGGCGTAAGTTGAACCTGTCGGCCGGATGTTTCCGCGATTTCGTGCTTGAGATTGAGGTTGAGGATCTGGCGCAACTTGACAGCGCGTTTCGTCTGACCGGACAACACGATGAAGACATTGCCACTTTGCACCGGGCGGTCAACACGTTGATTTCCAAGTCGGATTTCGGATTGTACCGGCCCTTCCCCGATCCAGAGCGCGCGGAACGCATGGCGCTGCTCTGACAGCGCCTTAGGCGGCGCAATCGCGCCACCCTGGGCCCTAAGTGTTATAGATCGTAAAGCGCACCAAACTTGGTCTCAAGATATCGGATCAAAGGCGCGTGATCTGGCGCCATACCGCTGGCACGTTCGATCACATCGCGCGGTTCGTAAAGACCACCGTGGCGTTGCAGGTTTTGCGTCAGCCAATCCGTTGCGGGCGCGGTATCCCCCTTTGCCAGATGTGTATCCAGATCAGGAACAGCTTCGCGCAACGCCTCGTGCAGACATCCGGCATAAACATTGCCCAAAGAATAGGTCGGGAAATAGCCAAACAACCCAACCGACCAATGCACATCTTGCAAACACCCGTTCGACGGTTTGTCGACGCCATAGCCAAAGTCCGCCAGAAAACGATCGTTCCAGGCTGCTTCCAAGTCATCAACCAAAAGATCACCCGCCATCACAGCGCGTTCCAGATCGAAGCGCAGCCTGATGTGCAGGTTATACTGCACCTCGTCTGCTTCAGTTCGAATGTAGCCATTGCTGACCCGATTGACCGCTTTGTAAAACGCCCGCGCGTCCGGCACCCCAAAGTCGCCAAAAACCTCTTTCATTTGCTCAAACAGCCAGGCTGTGAACGCTTCACTGCGCCCGATCTGGTTTTCATAGATCCGGCTTTGGCTTTCATGCACTCCCATCGACACACCGCGCCCCAAAGGCGTCAACGCATAGTCAGATGCGATGTTCTGTTCATACGAACCGTGGCCGACCTCATGAATTGTCGAATAAAAGCAATTGAATGGGTCGGTTTCGCTGGTGCGCGTGGTGATGCGCACATCGTCGCCGCTGCCTGAACTGAACGGATGCACGGCCTTGTCAACGCGCCCACGCGCCATGTCATAGCCAAACTGACGGGCCAGTTTGCGGGTCAATTGCATCTGCTTTGCGGCCGGATAAGTCCCGCTGAGTGCGTCTGGCGCGGGCTTGTCCAGAATCGCGGCCCGCAGCGCCACCAGCGCCGGGCGCATGGCATCAAAAATCGCAGCGATTTGCCCGCCGGTTGTGCCCGGTTCATAATCTGCCAGCATCGCATCATACCGGTCGCCCCCGGCCGCAAGGGCCGCACCCTCTTCGCGTTTGAGGCTCACAACCTCGGTCAGAACCGGCAAAAACGCTGCCACATCTTCGTCCGCGCGGGCCTCGGCCCACTTGCCTTGTGCTTCGGATGTGACCTGCGCGATGCGTTTGGCCAAATCTGCGGGCACTTTGCTGGCACGCTCAAACGCACGGCGGATTTCACGCAGCTGAGCTGTGCCAACTGCGTCGGGCGCTTCGGCCTTGGCCAGCCAATCGCCCACTTCCGGCGCAGCCCGGCGCGCGTGCAACACCGATTCAATAGCCGCCATCTCTTGTCCGCGCTGCACCGCAGACCCGCGCGGCATCATGGTTTCCTGGTCCCAACCCAAACGTCCCGCGATCTGGCCCAGGGCCGAGGTTTCGCGGGTGTAGGCCATCAGATCATCATATGCGCTCATGCCGCGCCCTTTCTCACAGAGGTGGCGACCGGATAGGCCGACAGGAACCGCGCGCGCAGGATCAAAACCCACAACACCACGGCCAAAAATTGATGCACAATCGCGATATGCACCGGCGCACCATAGAGCACGGTGACAATGCCCAGCACGATTTGCAGCGCCAGTGCCACAAACATCGCGTTGAAGGCAAATTTGGTTTTGTCATGGGCCGAGCGACGCCCGCGCAGCCAAACCACAACGCCAAAGGCAAACAAAACATAGCCGGTGACGCGGTGGATGAACTGTACCAGTCCAGGGTTTTCGAAGAAATTCTTCCAGACGGGCTCGATCATCAGCGGATCAGGCGGCAGCAATTGCCCGCCCATCAACGGCCAATCCGTATAGCTGCGGCCGGCGTCAATCCCGGCGACCAATGCGCCAATCAGAATTTGCAGAAACGCAAAGTGCAAAAGGCCAGTGGAGAGACCAAACTGTTTGCCCTCACGCGCGCGGCGGGCCTGCATCAGATCGCGTTCAGCACGCCCCAGCATCAAGATGTACCACGCGATGAAGCCCAAAATCACAAAGGCCAGCCCCAAATGCGTGGCAAGGCGATAGCTGGCCACGCTGGTCACGCCCTGTCCTTGGGTCACGCCCGAGGCCACCATCCACCAGCCAATGGCACCCTGCGCGCCGCCCAAAGCCCCCAGCAGCAACAATCGCGGTGTCCAGCCTGTGGGGATTTGGCGTGCGGCCAGAAAGCCAAAGAAACCAACCGCCCACACCAGGCCAATGACACGACCCAATTGGCGATGGCCCCACTCCCACCAATAAATCACCTTGAAATCAGACAGTTCCATCCATTGATTTTCAATCTGGAACTGGTCGATTTCCTTGTATTTGTCGAATTCCGATTGCCATTCGACGTCGCTCATCGGGGGCAAAGCCCCGGTGATCGGGCGCCATTCGGTGATCGAAAGGCCACTGTCCGTCAGCCGGGTCAAGCCGCCAACCGCAATCATGATCACCACCAGCGCAAACAGCGCCATCAGCCAGATCCGGATGCCGCGCCGTGCGCCAGTGCGGCCGCGATCAATCACGCCGGGCGCCACAGCGGCGGCGGCAACAGGCGCGTTAACCTCTTCAAAAATGCTGCGTTTCTTGCTCATCGCATCCTCGTTCTTGTCTTGGCAGACCCTAGGCGTGGTCCCTTGCGACGTCCAGAGCGCTCAGTCGTCGCGTTCTTTCCAGCGGACCATCTGCCGCATCACCCCGTGGAGCATGCGCACATCGGCCTGTGTCAGGGGCATACGCGACCACAGGTTGCGCAGATTGGTTTTCATGCTGGCTGCTTTTGTCGCAGGGAAAAACAGACCGGCGTCTTCCAGCCGTGTTTCATAGTGATCCGCCAGCTTTTCGACTTCGTGCCCCTGCGCCCAAGTTGAGCGGCCCATCTCAACCGTTTCATGCACCACATCACCGGTTTGACGACGCCACTCATAGCCCATCAGCAACGCGCATTGCGCCAAGTTCAGCGATGGGAACTCCGGGTTCACCGGCACCGAGATGATCGCATTGGCGCGCGCGATGTCGTCGTTTTCCAGACCTGCGCGTTCGGGGCCAAACAGGATCGCCACCTTTTCGCCTGCCTGGATCAGATCGCGGGTATGGCGCATGGCGTGTTCGGGGCTGAAGATCGGTTTGGTCAGCCCCCGCTCGCGCGCGGTGGTGGCCATCACATAGGTGCAATCGGCCAAGGCTGAGGGCAAATCAGGGCAGAGCGCCGCCCCATCCAGCACCCGCCCCGCGCCGCTGGCCAAGGCCGTGGCGGCCGGATTGGGCCAGCCATCACGCGGGGCCACCAAACGCATGCGCGACAGGCCAAAATTCCACATCGCGCGAGCCGCCGCGCCGATGTTTTCACCCATCTGGGGGCGCACCAAAACAATCAAAGGCTGGCGCTGTTCATCGGTCATGACACTCTCCGGCAAGGCATGGGTTCTCTATGGGGCGCGCGCGCGCAGGGCAAGGTGTGGTGCCACAGGCGGCAAAAAACTTTGCCTTGGCGCGCCAATTCGCTACACCGGCGCAAAATCATACCAAGGATCCGCGCTATGGACGCCCCCGAGCAGCCCCAGATTTACCTGATCACCCCGCCCAGCTTTGCGCTGGACACGTTTCCCGACCAGCTTGCAAAGGTTCTGGACGGGGCCGACATTGCCTGTTTGCGCCTGGATCTGGCCAGTCAGGACGAAGACGAACTGTCGCGCGCCGCCGATGCAGTGCGCGCGGTCGCGCACGACCGCGACGTCGCCGTGGTGATCAGCCATCATGTTGTGCTGTGCGAGCGGCTGGGTCTGGACGGCGTGCATTTGACCGAAACAGGCCGCATCATCCGCGACACCCGCAAAACGCTTGGGACCGATGCGATTGTGGGCAGCTTTTGTGGCGGGTCGCGCCACAACGGCATTTCCGCCGCCGAGGCGGGCGTGGATTACGTCAGCTTTGGCCCGGTTGCCAACACCGGTCTCGGGTCCGGTGAAGTCGCCGAAACCGAGCTGTTTGAGTGGTGGTCCGATATGATCGAAATCCCGGTCGTGGCCGAAGGCGGGCTGAGCCCCGAACACGTCGCGCGGCTCGCCGGGATGACCGATTTCTTTGCCTTCGGGCCCGAAATCTGGTCGGCGCCTGACCCCAGCGGCGCGCTCAAAACTCTGACAGAGCGGTTTCAGGGTTAAAGAAACACGCGCTCGTACACCCAATAGATCCCGATCACGGCAATCACAGCCGAGGCGGGAACGGCGATGCGGGCGCGGTACCACTCCTTTTTGCCAAACCACAGCCCCACCGCAAAGAACGCCATCGCAATAACGGTCAGCTGACCCAATTCGACACCCACGTTAAAGCCGATCAGCGCCGGGATCAGCTGGCCTTCGGGCAGACCAAATTCGCCCAACACACTGGCAAAGCCAAGACCGTGCAGCAGCCCAAAGCCAAACACCACCGCCGGTCGCCACGGGTACAGCCGCCCGACCAGAATGTTCTCAATCGCCACAAACGCGATCGAGGCGGCGATCAGCGGCTCGACGATGCTGCCGGGAACATTGACCCAGCCCATCGCGCCCATGGCCAACGTGACCGTATGCGCCAGGGTGAACGCCGAGATTTGCCACAACAACGCGCCCAGCTGGATCGACAGGAAAAACAGGCCCAGAACAAACAGGATATGATCCAGACCTTTGGGCAGAATGTGGTCAAAACCCACCGGGATGTAATCGGCAAACACCTGCCAGCCAGAGGCCTGCGCACCACCTGCCACCGGGATCGCCGCACTGGAATTGCCGCCGCTGATGTACCCGGTGAACGGCTCGGCCACGCCCTGTTGACGCAGCACCAGATCCCCTGACCCTTTGGGCCAATCCAGCACCAGCGTGGTTGACCCCGCAGGCAAAGCGCCGCGCAACACCAAATGCGTGGCCCGCGCCAATTCAACGTCGCCCACTGGCGCAATTGTGATCTCGCCCACACGCAGCAGCACAGGGCCCGCGCCACTTAGGCGCAACTGCGACAGCCAGACGTCGGCAAAACGGCGCACCTCGGGTTCGAGCGCCTCAGGCGTCATCGCGCGCAAGCCATCATAACGGTCGTTTTCGTCCGCTGCATCGGTGTTTTCCAGCCCGTCCAGATCAAGCCCGGCCACAAAGGCTTCAACGTTCAGGCGCAAATCCAGAACCACGTCTTGGTCAACAACGCTCAGATCGGCGATGGTTGGCGTGACCTCGTGGGCCGCAGCGCTCAGCGGCATCAGCATCAGCCAAAGGGTTGACATCACCACCGCAAAGCGCAGCTTTGCAGGAACTGTTGCAAAAGGGTTCGCCATGATTGTTCGCTCGCTTCTTCCCAAACTCTGTCTGTGCCTTGTGACGGCTTTTCCCGCCCTCAGCCATGAGTTTTGGATTGAGCCGCACAAATTTCAAGTCGAACCTGGAGAAGACGTAATCGCGGACCTAAGAAACGGGCAAATTTTCAAAGGCAGCGCGCTGGCGTTTTTTGATCGCCGCATTGAGCGCTTTGACCTAGTCAGCGATGATCGCACTGTGCCGGTGGCGGGACGGATGGGCGATATCCCTGCCCTCGCCACGCCGGTGCAGGACCAAGGGTTGTTGGTGCTGGTGCATCAGACCGCGCCGTCGACTTTGAAATACAACACTTGGGAAAAGTTTCAGAAATTTGCCGATCACAAGGATTTTCCCGATATTCGCACACGCCATCTGGCGCGCGATTTACCGCTTGAAGGGTTCACCGAAAGCTACAGCCGTTATGCCAAGGCGCTGGTTGGCGTGGGCCACGCTAAGGGAAGCGATGCGCCCACCGGCATGGAAACCGAATTTGTCGCGCTGACGAACCCCTATACCGATGATCTGAGCGATGGGTTCCAAGCGCAATTGCTGTATCAGGGCCGCCCACGCGGCGATGCTCAGGTCGAGGTGTTCGAGCGTGCGCCCGACGATACCGTCACCGTAACTTTGTTGCGCACCGATGCCGATGGTCAGGTCAGCGTTCCGGTTCAGCCCGATCATGACTATCTGATTGATGCGGTGATTTTGCGCCCGATGCCCGAAGGCGATGCGTCGGTTTGGGAAAGCCTGTGGGCGGCTTTCACCTTTGGTGTGCCGGACTAGGTTGCACCCGGCCCGTTTTGCCCGCAAGAGACATGCCATGACCCAAAATGCGGACATTTTGTGTATCGGAAGCGTTCTTTGGGACGTGATCGGGCGTGCCGCCAGCCATATGCGTCAAGGCTCGGACGTGCCCGGCCGGATCACGCGGTTGCCCGGTGGTGTGGCGCTTAACATTGGCATGACACTGGCGCGTTTTGGTCTCCGCCCGGTGCTGCTGAGCGCGGTGGGACGCGACGCCGAGGGCGACGAACTGGTACAGGCCATTGCGAAACTGGGCTTGCAAACCGACCATCTTTACCGCTCGCAGGATTTGCCCACCGACCGTTACATGGCGGTCGAGGGCGCCAACGGGCTGATCGCGGCCATTGCCGATGCCCATTCGCTCGAGGCCGCAG
>JBGCDD010000212.1:0-8460 GCA_045105075.1 Sedimentitalea sp.
TTTCCCGACAGCATCGCCAACTGGATGATCATGGATCAAGGCTGGGCCGAGGCCAACGCCACGACCCGCCCCGACAAGGAAAACGGCAACTTCGCGACGCTGAACGCCAATGGCACCGGCGCGTTCCAACTGACCGAACGGCAACCGGGCCTGACCACGGCGCTGACCCCCTTTGCCGGCTGGTGGGACACCGCCGAACACAACATCACGCGCGCCGAATTCACCCCGATCCAGAACCCTGCCACTGCCGTGGCCGCGTTGCTGTCGGGCGACGTTGATATGATCAACCCGGTGCCGATCCAGGACGCCGCGCGGCTGGCGCAAAGCGACGCGGTCAAGGTGATCCAGGGCATTGAGGCCCGCGTGATCATGCTGGGCTTTGCCCACGGCGCGGATGATCTGAAATACGGCACCGATGCGGGCAAACCCAACCCGTTCAAAGACGCGCGCGTGCGCCAGGCCGTCGCACATGCCGTCAACGTGCCCGCGATCTTGCAAACCATCATGCGCGGCAACGCCCAACCTGCCAGCCAATTGGTCAGCCCGGCGATGCGCGGGTTCAGCACCGATCTCGCCGCCCGCCCGGCCTATGACCCCGACAAAGCCCGCGCCCTGCTGGCCGAGGCGGGATATGGCGATGGTTTCGGCTTTGGTCTGAAATGCCCCAACAACCGCTACTTGAATGACGAAGCGGTCTGTCAGGCCGTGGTCAGTATGCTGGCCCAAATCGGCATCACCGCTCAGCTTGACGCGATGCCAGTGCAAAACTATTGGCCCGAACTGCGCGCCGACAACTTTGATATGTACCTGCTGGGCTGGTCGCCAGGCACCTTTGACGCCGAGCATCCGATCCGCTTTCTGGCCAGCACCCCAAATGCCGAAAAAAAGCTGGGCAGCTGGAATTTCGGAGATTACTCGAACGCGCGCATCGACACTCTGCTGCCGATGATCCAGTCGGAAATCGACGATGCCAAACGTCAGGGCATGCTTAACGAAGTCACCCAAACCCTGCAAAACGAACAGGCCTATGTGCCGCTTTACGTGCAGCCATTGGTTTGGGGTGTCAGCGCCGATATCGCGTTGACCCAGCGCCCTGACAACTTCTTTATCCTGCGTTGGGTCACTGTGAACTAGCCTGAAACCGGGGGCGCCACACACGCGCCCCCAGACTCAATTGATCTCGGGCTCGGGCACCGGCGCGCCAAACTCGGTTTTCAGAAAATCAAAGTCACACCCCTTGTCGGCCTGTTCGATGTGTTGCGCAAACATCCAGCCATAGCCGCGCTCGTATTTGGGCTCAGGCGCCACCCACGCGGCGCGCCGCTCGGCCAGTTCGCCGTCCGACACAAGCATGTTCAACCTGCGATTGGGCACATCCAATTCGATCACATCGCCGGTGCGCAACAACGCCAGCGGGCCGCCAACAAACGCCTCGGGCGCCACATGCAGGATGCAGGCGCCAAACGACGTGCCCGACATGCGCGCATCCGACAAGCGCACCATATCGCGGTGACCGTGTTTGAGCAGCGCTTTGGGCATCGGGATCATCCCCCATTCCGGCATGCCCGGCCCACCTTTGGGACCGGCATTGCGCAACACCAAAACACTGTCGGGCGTCATCGGATACGCTTCGTCGTCAATGATCTTTTTGAGATCAGCGTAACTGTCCGCCACAATCGCCGGACCACTGTGGGTCTGGAACTTGGCATCCATCGCCGCGGGTTTGATCACCGCCCCATCCGGCGCCAGATTGCCGCGCAGCACCGCCAATGACCCTTCCGCATAAACCGGGTTGGACAGCGGGCGAATAACATCCGGGTTGTGGTTTTTTGCCCCTGCCAAACTGTCACCCAGCGTTTTCCCAGTGACGGTCAGCGCCGACAGATCCAGCTTGTCGCCCAGTTCCAGCATCAAAGCCGGCAACCCACCGGCATAAAAGAAATCCTCCATCAGATAGTGCGTGCCGGACGGGCGGATGTTGGCGATCACCGGCGTGGTGCGCCCAATGGCATCAATATCATCCAACCCCAGCTCGACCCCGGCACGGCGCGCCATGGCAATCAGATGGATGATCGCATTGGTCGAACAGCCCGTGGCCATCGCCACCGTCACCGCATTTTGCGTGGCCGCAGGGGTGATGATTTTGTCCGGCGTCAGATCCTCCCAAACCATATCAACGATGCGCCGCCCACAGGCCGCCGCCATACGCTTGTGCCCCGCATCCGGCGCCGGGATCGAAGACGCACCGGGCAAGGTCAGACCAAACCCTTCGGCAATCGACATCATCGTCGACGCCGTGCCCATGGTCATGCAGGTGCCGTAAGAGCGCGCAATACCACCCTGCACCCCGTCCCACTCGGCCTTGCCAATGGTGCCCGCGCGCCGCTCGTCCCAATATTTCCACACATCTGTGCCCGAACCCAGCTGCTGGCCCGCATAATTGCCTCGGATCATCGCGCCCGCCGGCATAAACACAAACGGCAACCCCATCGAAATCGCCCCCATCACCAGCGCCGGTGTCGACTTGTCACACCCGCCCAGCAACACCACCCCATCCACCGGATGACTGCGCAGCGTTTCCTCAACCTCCATCGCGCCCATATTGCGATAAAGCATCGAGGTGGGTTTCAGGAATTGTTCGGAAAAATCCTGCACTGGCAATTCCGCCGGCGTGCCCCCGGCCTGCAAAATTCCCCGCTTGACCCAATCGGCCCGGTCGCGCAGATGGTGATGGCACGGCGACAGATCCGACCAGGTGTTGATCACCGCAATGACCGGCTTGCCGTGCCAATCATCCTCGCTCCACCCCATCTGCATCGCGCGGCTGCGGTGCCCCATCGAGCGCAGATCGTCCGGCGCAAACCACCGCGCCGAACGCAGGTCTTCGGGTTTTTTCGAATGGGTCATATCGCTCTGCTTTCTGATTGCACATCTGGTCTGTCTCAGCCTAACAGCCCGATTTTCCAACGCAACGCACACATGCCCGCAAAACTGTTGCGCCGCACCAAAGCACGCCTCCAACCCGGCGAGCTGTGGAACAACAGGTTCGCGCAAAGGTCCAAACCTCATAGCCGCAGGGTGAAACGCGGCACCGCAAGCACAACAAGACAGACGAGAAAAGATGCGACAATGAAACCCTGTTCGTCCCAAACCGGCCAAACAAACCCGTTCGCCTGTGAGTTCAGCATAACGTTGCGAACATGCTATTAAAGGCGGGCCACAACGTGCCAGATTTCTACACCGGCGCAATAAAAGGAAAGGTATTCCAGCTTGCTTTCAGCCCTTTGATCCCACCGAAACTGCGACCACGTCCGCTCTTGTGCCCGTTTTGAAACATGTGATGGCGAGTTCACAAAGACCATCAAGACAAAGCCGAGAAACTCCGGCGCAACACGCGCACAAGGCAACAACAGCCATAAAAAACATCATCCAATTTGAACGCGACGGCGCCAGAACCTGGTATGGTTTTTCGTTTGATCGTATTTACCGTCGCAAAGGAAACGAAAGGAACAGTGCACGTCAGGGTCATCGGCAACACTCATCTTGAGCGGTTTCCTACGTTGATCATCGCCATCACATCGGGGCCTGCGCGCAAAGCCTGCTTTCACCCCAGCGCACTTAACGGCCTATATTGTGCGCACGATGACCGCAGGATCCTGCGGCAACATAGGTTCAAAGTCTCAAGAGTAGGGCAAGCGAAATTAGCGCTGTCGACGCGGCCTTCAAAAACGTCAAGGCTGACTTGATCCAGCGCCTCGCAACAGAACGCCAAGGACACGACGCAGCGCTGGGATCGAAAAGCCCCCGCTCGCCAGATCGCCTGCCGAACGACAGTCAGCTGACACAGGCACACGATCTCAGATCGCCCGTGTCAAAACCATCGATTGAGCGCTCAGCGCCCAGGACCAAGCCGCAGATTGGGTCAAAGACGCTTCGCCAAACACTGGGATACGCACCCCCGCCCCAAGTGCAAAGCAACACGCAATAGCCATCCAACACGAAAACGGCAGATACGGAACGGGATTGCGCAAAACCGATCGCTCCGCGCGCCAGATCACAACGCGTCGGGTTCTGAGAAAGAGCGTAAAAAGCAACAGAGCCCCCCACAAAACGCTCAAGAACAGAAAAATGAGGAAAGCCTGACCCGCGGACTTAACCCGCTCACCGTCAGGTCACGCCATACAAACTGCCAGCCAATGGTTTGAAACTGGATAATTTGTGACAAGTTTTTTCTCGTTCAAAACGCTCTGCGTCGTGCTGGACCAGATCGGGTGCAAACAGATCTCCGTCCAATGATAGATCGGCCAATCATTACTCCAATGAAAGACGTGTAATTCCGGCTCCAAGCCAAAGTGAACGTACGCACAGCTGTCTGTCTGGCCTATTCAAGAACGACCCAACCCACGGCCGGCTCCTGCGCACTGATCGCGGCGGTCAAAACCCGTTTGCTTCAGCTTGCCGTTTTCAACGCTCGTATTTGCCCATGCTGAACACTTCGCCCCTTTTGATGTCTGGTCTGACCGTGGCCCTCACATCGTTTTTGACTGTCTCGTCTCAATAAAGGATCAGCCTTAACACGCCGTAAAAAGGGACAAAGACAGCAAGATCAAATTTTATCATTTGAAACCAATGACATTTGGTGCGGGTGAAGGGACTCGAACCCCCACGCCATAGGCGCCAGAACCTAAATCTGGTGCGTCTACCAATTCCGCCACACCCGCATAAAGCTGCCTTTAACAAAGCTGGGCCAGCAAGGCGAGGTTAAAAATCATCATGCTCACCAAACTCTTAAAGTTAAAACTCTGTCCAAAAATGTCGCGACAACCGCCACATTCTGCCATAATCATGCGCAAAAAAGACTGAGGCACCAAAAGAGCGAGACTGTCATGTCGATCAACACTGTCCTGCCGCTTGGCACAACAACCCCGCGCAAACAGCCTGTAACAGGGCTCTACGGCGATCAAGGATTTGCACCCGACACGGTGGTGCTGACGCAAAAAGGTGAAATGCCGGTTCAGGCGTTGTCCGCCGGTGATCGCGTGATCACACGCGACGCGGGCCTGGTCAGCGTGCAGCATGTTTCAAGTTCGCGCCACGTCGTGCGCACGGTTGCCATCAAAGCCGGCTCCTTGGGCGACACGCGCCCTGATCAGGATATGATCTTGCCGGCAAACCAAGCCATCCTGATCCGAGACTGGCGCGCACAGGCGCTGTTTGGATGCGATCAGGCAATGGTGCGCGCCGACGCGCTGGTGGACGGCGAATTTGTGCGCGATCTGGGCTTGCAGGATATGATCTTGCACCAAATCCACTTGGCGCACCCGCATGTTGTCTATGCGGGCGGGCTTGAGCTGGCCAATTGCGCCATGCCAACTGCCACATTGCGCCGCCGCGCGTGATCCGGACCTAACCCAAAACGTCACGCAAGACGCTTGGCACAATCTCTGGTAGATCCTCGGCAATAAGTCCCGGCCCAAAGGCACGGGCACATTCGCTGTGCAGCCAAACCCCGGTTTTGGCCGCCTCCAACGGGTCAAACCCACGCGCCAAAAGCCCTGTGACAAACCCAGCCAACACGTCGCCAGACCCGGCTGTGGCCAACCAGGGCGCCGCGGCTTCATAGACCGCAGCATTGATCCAACACGCCCCATCCGGCGCCGCTATCACTGTGTCCGCCCCCTTCAAAACCACCACGCACCCCGCCTGCGCAGCCGCTTGGCGCACCGCTTCAACTTTGGAAATAGCAGGCCCAGATGTGGGCTGTTGCGCCAGTTTTGCGGCAATTCCCGGAAACAAGCGCGCAAACTCACCCCCATGCGGCGTCAAAACACACGCAGAATGCAACGCCGAAAACACCTCCGGCGAAGCTGCCAAAATCGTCAACGCATCTGCATCCAACACAACCGCGCGATCCGCCTGCAACGTGGCCGCCACCAGCGATTGCGCCCGCGCACCTGTGCCCAAGGCCGGCCCCAAACAGATTGCGGTGATCCGCGCATCGCTCAAAACTTGGCTCAAACCCGGCGCGTCCGGAACCCGTTGCACCATGATGGCAGTGACCTGCATCGCCACTTCCATCTGCGCCGCCGGAGCCACGCCCAACGTCACCAAACCTACGCCAATCCGCAACGCCCCGCGCGCCGCCAATCGCGCAGCACCGGTTCGCCCAGGCCCCCCTGACAAAACCAAAGCATGGCCATGATCAAACTTGTGTTGGTTGTCGAATTTGCCCAGAAACTGCGATGCACCCGTGACGCGCCGGACAACCCCAGGCGCGCAAAATTCATCACAGCCCGCCGCATCAAGCCCAATATCCACACAGACCAGCTTGCGACTGATCTGCGGCCCGTCGCCCAGAAAATGGCCCAGCTTGGGGCGGTGAAACGTCACCGTCAGATGCGCGAAAAAATCCAGATGAACATCGCCCTTCCACGCAGGCCCCGGCACCAAGATCCGTCCCGACTCCAGATCCAAACAAGACGGGCAATCCACGGCCACACGTTTCGCTCCCGTCTCACACTCCAAACACCCCGACTTCGATGTCGCTGAAAACGCGTCCCAAAGCCCTGGGCTCGGGGGCCGCGTCAAGCCGGTGCCAAACACCGCGTCGACCCGCAAATCGTAAGGGCCGTGCAGTTCAATCGCCACAGCGTCCAACGCCGCAACGGCCCCAATCTGGCGCCATCGATCACAATTCACCCGCGCATCACCGCTCAACTTGGCACCATCGCCCAGCAAAAACACCCCAACCGACCAACCGGCCTGCGCCAAAAGCCGGGCAATCACAAACCCATCCCCGCCATTGTTGCCGGGCCCACAAAGCACCACCGCTCGCCACGCTTGCGCTTCATCTTTCTCGGTAAACTCCGGGGGTGTGGGGGCTGGCCCCCACTGAAAACCTTGTGTGGGGGCTGGCCCCCGCTGAAAACCTGGTGTGGCACCCGGACCAACAGGCCCACCAAAGCACGGCCACTGCGCAAAGATCGCGTCCACAACCCCTTGCCCGGCACGCTCCATCAACTCCAGCCCCGAAACCAAACCGGCATCCATAGCCCGTTGCTCGATCTGTCGCATTTGCGTTGACGTCAAAACCGCGCCCATATCACCCTCAATTTCTGCCCCACCACACTATCCGTTCTTAAAGCGGCTATTTTTTAATCATAACGCACAAATTTTAATCCACGTCACCGGAATCCCGACCTGACACAGCGCTGCCTGACACTACCCGATTGTGACGCGAAAACAGAAGTGGTCTCACACAGGCCAAACGCAGGCGCGAGGAGGCCATAGTGAAAAAGATCGAAGCGATCATCAAACCGTTCAAGCTGGACGAGGTCAAAGAAGCCCTCCAGGACGTCGGCGTTCAAGGCCTCTCTGTGATCGAAGTCAAAGGCTTCGGGCGCCAAAAAGGCCACACCGAACTCTACCGCGGCGCGGAATACGTGGTTGATTTTCTGCCCAAAGTGAAAATCGAAGTGGTGCTGGACGACGACCAGGTCGACGGCGCCATAGAAGCCATCGTGGCCGCAGCCAAAACCGACAAAATCGGCGACGGCAAAATTTTTGTCTCCACCGTGGAACAAACCATCCGCATCCGCACCGGTGAATCCGGCTCGGACGCGCTCTGACCCTCTATTTGCGACAGACAAGACAGGAAGGACTGACCTTAAAATGAGCAACAAAGTTCTCGAAATGATCCGGGAAGAAGACGCCGAATACGTCGACATCCGCTTTACCGACCCGCGTGGCAAGCTGCAGCACGTGACAGTGATGGCCGATCAGGTCGACGCCGATTTCCTCGAAGAGGGCTTTATGTTTGACGGCTCGTCCATCGCGGGCTGGAAGTCGATCGAAGCCTCGGACATGAAATTGATGCCCGACAGCGACAGCGCCTATGTCGACCCGTTCTATGCTGAAAAAACCATCTGTGTGCATTGTTCGGTGGTCGAGCCCGACACCGGTGAAGCCTATGACCGCGACCCACGTGGCACGGCCGAAAAAGCCGAAGCCTACCTGAAACCCTCTGGCATCGGCGATGTGTCCTACTTCGGCCCCGAAGCGGACTTCTTCCTGTTTGACGCCGTTCGCTTTCAGAACTCGATCAACAAGGTCTCCTACGAGGTCGACGCCACCGACGCCTCCTGGAACACCGACACCGAATACGAAATGGGCAACATGGGCCACCGTCCTGGCATCAAAGGCGGCTATTTCCCGGTCAACCCAACCGACGAATCCCAGGATCTGCGCTCCGAAATGCTCAGCACCATGAAACGTCTGGGCATGAAGGTCGACAAACACCACCACGAGGTCGCGTCCTGTCAGCACGAACTGGGCTTGATCTTTGGCTCGCTCACCGAGCAAGGCGATGAGCTGCAGAAATACAAATACGTCATCCACAACGTGGCCGCCGCCTATGGCAAGACCGCCACGTTCATGCCCAAGCCCATCGCGGGCGACAAC
>JBGCDD010000213.1:0-6657 GCA_045105075.1 Sedimentitalea sp.
CCCGCCATCGCCTCAAGGTACGGAAAAACCGCGCCACCGGCGATATCAGGCGCGAAATCAAGATGCATGCCCCAAGCGGCCAGAGTGGCTTTTAGATGTTCACTTTCAAAGGTCTGATCGAGCCAGGCGCGCGGCGACATCATCAAGAATTGCGCCAGATCAAGGCTTGGTCCACCACCTGTTTTGCGCCACATCTTCCAGCCCAAAGATGAAACGGCACGTAAATTCATCGCTGAACCCAGCACGCCAAAGATCGCTTCGGCGCGGGCCGGAAACTCTTGGGTCAGGGTTTGCCAAGCTGCGGCGTCGGCTTGCGAAAACCCGCGCACCCGCGCCGTGGTCAACGCGGAATCACTGGACACGCCCATCCAGCGCCCATCTGGAAAGATCGATGCAAAGGGGTGGCTGGTGGGCGCAAAGGCCAACCCGTGTTTGGCCAGTTCGGCGGCATTTTCGGTGTGACAAGCTGATCCTGCGAACAAGGACAGGTTCATCGCGGCCCAGTCATGACGAAAGCCGGGCAAGGTATAAGCCCCGGTTTTCACTGCGCCGCCTGGCTCGGGCGCGGCCTCATACACGGCCACTTGCCAACCGCGCGCGGCCAGGTGGCAGGCGCAGGCCAGTGAGTTGTGCCCGGCTCCGATGAACACCGCGTCTGGATTGGTTGTCATTAGGTCCGCCCGTCTTGCCGCACAAGATAATTGCAAATGCATGTAAATTTGTCTAGCGTTGATTCATCATTGAACCGCGCGAGACAGCCGCGGACGACAGGGAGAGATGGACAGATGAGCGCAACCGATGTCATGGGCAATCTGGGGGCGATGCTCGTCTCTGGCAGTGTGGAAATTGTTGACTGCACAGGCGTTTTGGGCCCCAACACGCCGATCATCCAACTGCCGCCGGATTTCGCCAAAGCCACGCCCAAGGTCGAGATCCACAAGATTTCAGAATATGACAGTGACGGGCCGTTCTTTGCATGGAACTGGATGGTACTGGGCGAACACTCCGGCACCCATTTCGACGCGCCGCACCACTGGATCACCGGCAAGGATTACCCGGATGGGTATACCGACAAGCTTGATGTGCAACGCTTGGTGGCGCCGGTCAATGTGATCGACTGTTCGGCGCAATCCGCCGAAAACGAAGATTTTCTGCTGACAGCCGAGGGGGTGAAAGCCTGGGAAGCGGAACATGGTGAGATTGGCGCTGGCGAGTGGGTTGTGATGCGCACCGATTGGGATTCGCGCGTGGATGATGAGGCGAAGTTCCTCAATGCCAACGAAACCGGCCCGCATTCCCCCGGCCCGACGCCCGATTGCATTGAATACATCCTCAGCAAAAAGGTCGTCGGCTGGGGCACGCAGTGTATTGGCACCGATGCGGGTCAGGCTGGCGGGATGGAACCGCCCTATCCGGCACACAACTTGCTGCACCGTGACAATTGCTTTGGCCTGGCCTCGCTCACCAATCTGGACAAATTGCCGGCCAAGGGCGCGATCCTGATTGCCGCGCCGCTCAAGATCGAAAACGGCACCGGCAGTCCGATCCGCGCGCTTGCAATGGTGCCCAAAGGCTAGGGGCGATGGCGCTTGATCATCTGATCATCGGCTCGGGCATCAATGCGTTGGTGGCCGCGGCGATGTTGTCGCGCAAAGGCGACAGCGTTCTGGTGATCGAGCGCGAAGACCGTATTGGCGGCTGTATGTACACCTCAGAACAGGTGACCTTGCCCGGCTTTCACCACGATGTGATGGCAGCTACATTTGTGTTGTTCATGACCGGCCCGGCCTTTGCGGAACTGGGCGAAGATCTGGCCAAACATGGGTTCGAATTCTGCCACACTGCGCATCCCACTGCTGTTTTGCGTCCGGATGGATCGGCGTTGGTTTTGGGCATGGACCGCGCCGCCAATATCGCAGCATTCAATGCGCGCGCGCCGGGCGATGGCGATCAGCACGGTGCGGATGTGGGTGCCATTGAGGCAGACGCTGACTTTCTGTTTGCACTGCTTGGTCAACCGCTCTGGTCGCGCAAGGCGTTGATGCTACTGGTAAAACAAGCGTGGAAAAAGGGGTTGGGTCCGCTACGGGACTGGTTTGGTGCAGCGATGGAGCCGGGGCGCGGCTGGCTGGAAACCCGTTACACCAGTGCCGATGTGCAGGCCATTTGGGCGCCTTGGGTCCTGCATGTGGGGCTGACGCCGGAATCAAGTTATGGCGGGCAAATGGCGCGGGTGATTGCTTTTGCCCTAGAAGCCGCCGGTGCGCCGATTGTCAAAGGCGGTGCAGGGCAGGCCGCACAAGCGTTTGGCAAGCTGATCGAGGCCAACGGCGGCACGCTGCGCACTGGGGTCGAGGCGCGCCATATCCTCAGCGCCAACGGCACCGCCATCGGTGTTGAAACCAGCAGCGGCGAGCGGATTTTGGCCAAGAACGTGATCGCCAGCACGGCGCCCGGCCAGCTTTATGATGGATTGCTCCGCGACCACCCCAAAATCGCGACCGAAAAAAAACACCGACACGGACGCGGCAATTTTCAACTGCATTATGCGCTGGATGGCCCGGTGGACTGGGCCGCCGATGGGCTGGACGATGTTGCGCTGATCCATATGGCGGACGGCATCGACAGTGTTTCAAAGTCCTGCAACGAGGCCGAGCGGGGCATGCTGCCCGCGGTGCCAACCATTTGCGTGGGCCAGCCCAATCGGCTGGATCCGACGCGCTGCCCCGAGGGCAAAGCAATCCTGTGGCTGCAAATTCCTGACGCGCCACCGGTGATCAAAGGCGACGCGGCCGGAGACATCGACACGGTGCCTGAGTGGAGCGAAACCATGCGCGAGGCTTTCGCCGACCGCATCGAGACCATTCTGTCGCGCCACATCAAAAACTGGGATGCGATCAAGCTGGAGCGTCGCGCCTATTCGCCCGCTGATCTTGCCGCGATGAACATCAATCTGGTGGGCGGTGACCCGTATGGCGGCGCCTGCGCGCTGGATCAGTTTTTCGTCTGGCGCGCGGGTGTCGGACAGATCAACAACGCCACGCCGGTCAAGAACCTGTTCCACATCGGCGCCTCAACCCATCCCGGCCCGGGGCTTGGCGGCGGGTCAGGCTTCAACCTGGCCAAAGGACTGGGCGCATGAGCGCACCAGATGCGATCTCTGCCGATGCGCCGCGATTGGGCGAAATGGGGCTTGAGAATTTTGCGCCCTACCTGATGAACCGGATTATGGGGCGTTATAACGCGGCACTGTCCTCGGAAATGGCGGCGCTGGGTTTGACCACGCCACAAATGCGCGCGCTGGCGGTTTTGTCGGTGATCAACGGCATCCTAATCCGCGAACTGGCCGTCTATGCGGTTGTGCAGCAATCCACGCTCAGCCGGGCGCTGGACACATTGGATCAGAACGAAATGATCCGCCGCGAAACCGATGAACAAGACAGCCGCGCCACGCGTGTTTTCATCACGGATGCGGGGCGGGTGGCCTATGATCGGCTCTGGCCGCACATGTCGCAAGCCTATGACACCATGTTCAAAGGCATCGACGCGGGCGAAAAACGCGCGTTTGTCACCACGTTGCAAACCATGCTGCGCAACATTCGCAAACACGATTTCTGAGAGGGCACAATGGCGGAACGTTCGTTCAAGGCCGAGATTGAACATCTGCGCAAAGGTGACGGCGATGTGTTCACCGGCGAAGGCATTCTGGCGCTGACCAAGGCGTTGCTGGAAAACGGCGTGGGCTATGTGGGCGGATACCAAGGCGCGCCGATCAGCCATTTGATGGATGTTTTGGCCGATGCCGAAGATCTGATGGGCGAGTTGGGCGTGCGCTTTGAGGCCAACGCGTCCGAGGCTGCGGCGGCGGCGATGTTGGCCGCCTCGGTGCATTATCCGATCCGGGGCGCGGTCACGTTCAAGGGGCCTGTTGGGGTCAATGTGGCGTCTGATGCGCTTGCCAATCTGTGTTCCAGTGGGGTGAACGGCGGCGCGCTGATCATTGTCGGCGAAGACTACGGCGAGGGCAGTTCCATCATGCAGGAGCGCAGCCACGGGTTTGCGATGAAGTCGCAATTCTGGTTGCTGGACCCGCGTCCGAACCTGCCCTCGATCACCAAAGCGGTGCGCGACGGGTTTGAGCTGTCCGAGGCCAGCAACACCCCCGTCATGCTGATGGTGCGCATCCGGTCCTGCCACGTGACAGGCAGCTTTGACACGCGCGACAACGTGCCCCCGCCGTTGACAGTGAAGCAGGCGATCGCCAACCCGCAATCGGATTTCAACCGCGTTGTGCTGCCCCCGATGAGCTATGTTCACGAGCAGGACAAGGTGAAAAACCGCTGGCCAGCGGCGGAAAAGTTCATTGTTGAGAAGGGTTTGAACGAGGTCTTTGGCCCGGCTCAGGCGCCTTTGGGCATCGTGGTACAGGGCGGGATGTACAACGGTGTGATCCGCGCGCTGCAACGGCTGGGGCTGGCAGATGTGTTTGGCAAGACCGAGGTGCCGATCTATTGCCTGAACGTGACTTACCCGATTGTGCGCCATGAATTTGATGCATTTTGCGAGGGAAAAGACCACGTTTTGGTGGTGGAAGAGGGCCAGCCCGATCACATCGAACAACAGCTTGGCGCGTTTTTGTACAAGGCCGGGCGGCGCCTGAAACTCTATGGCAAAGACGTGCTGCCGATGGCGGGTGAATACACCGGTCAGGTGATGCTGGACGGCGTGACCGCGTTTTTGAAAGCCGCCGCGCCCGAAATGCTGCCGGGAAATGTGCGCGCGCCCAATACCAAAGAACCCCAGATCCCGGACCTCAGCAAAACTGTGCCGATCCGCCCACCGGGGTTTTGCACCGGCTGCCCGGAGCGCCCGATCTTTGCAGGCATGAAGCTGGTTGAACAGGAGATGGGCAAACACCAGATCACCGGCGACATCGGCTGCCATCTGTTTGGTGCTTTGCCCCCTTTCGAAATTGGCGGCGCAACCATGGGCTATGGGCTTGGTCCGGCGGCCAATGCGGCGTTTGATGGCGGCGGCGAGCGGCGCGCCATCTCGATGCTGGGCGATGGCGGATTCTGGCACAACGGGCTCAGCTCCTCGATCGGGAACATGGTGTTCAACAAGTCCGACAATGTGGTGGTCATCGTTGATAACTATTACTCGGCGGCGACCGGCGGGCAGGACATTCTGTCAAGTCGCGCGCATAATGACACCAAGGCAACGAACAACCCGATTTCCGCTGCGTTAAAGGGCGTGGGCGTGGAATGGGTGCGCCAGATTGACCGCACTTATGATGTGGCCAAAGTGCGCGACACCCTGCGCGAGGCGCTGACCACTGATTTCAAAGGGCCCAAAGTCATCGTGGCCTCGTCGGAATGTATGCTGAACAAGCAACGGCGTGAGAAACCCATTCGCAACAAAGCAATCAAGGACGGGCGGCGCGTGGATGTGCCGCGATTTGGTGTCGACAGCGACATTTGCACCGGGGATCACGCTTGTATCCGGCTGTCGGGCTGTCCGTCTTTGTCGCTGAAACGGCTGGATGATCCGCTGCGCGATGACCCAATTGCACACATTGACCAGACCTGCGTCGGCTGCGGCAATTGCGGCGAAGTGGCGGATGCGGCTGTGCTGTGCCCGTCGTTTTACCGCGCTGATGTGGTGCACAATCCGGGCGGCTTTGAACGCTGGCGCGCGGGTCTGCGCAGCGGCGTGATCACTTGGTTGCAGAACCGGCGTGATGCCAAACGTCTGCGAAGGACGGTCGCATGAACATGGTGTTGCAGCCGCAAGCCCCTGATGTGCGGGTCGGCGAAATCCTCAAGCTGGCGGTGATGGCTGTGGGCGGGCAGGGCGGTGGCGTGCTGACCGCCTGGATCGAAGGTCTGGCACGCGCGCAGGGCTATGCCTGCCAGGCGACCTCTGTGGCGGGGGTGGCGCAGCGCACCGGTGCCACGATCTATTATGTTGAACTGACGCCGAAATCAGACCAACAACCGGTGTTTGCATTGGCTCCGTCTGGTGGTGATGTCGACGTTCTGATCGCCGCTGAGATGATGGAAGTCGGGCGCGCGGTGATGCGCGGCTTTGTGACACCTGATCGCACCACGCTGATCGGTTCGACCCACCGCGCGCTGGCAGTTTCGGAAAAAACCATGCCCGGCGACGGGATCGCCAACGCGGATGAAGTGCGCGCCGCGGCCGAACTGGCGGCGCAACGTTTGATCCTGGCGGACATGGATCACCTGGCTGTGGCGCAGGGGTCGGTCATTTCGGCCAGCCTGTTTGGGGCGCTGGCGGGATCGGGCGCTTTGCCGTTCCCGCGCGCCGCGTTTGAGGATGCGATCCGCGCCAGTGGCAAAGGGGTTGCGCCGTCGTTGCTGGCGTTCGCGGCGGGCTTTGATGCAGCGCAAAACGGGGTTGCCCCCGCCGCCAAAGCCGATGCGCCCGAGCCGCCCGTGCTGGTTGGTCCGACGGATGAAATGAACAAATGGCAGGCGGTGCAGGACCGTGTGGCCACATTGCCTGCGCCGGTGCAGGACATAGCCCGGGCCGGTGCGCTCAAGGTGGTTGATTTTCAGGACTGCGCTTACGGCGCGCACTATCTTGATCGACTGGAGAAGATCATCAAAGTCGATGACAGCGCGCACAATTGGC
>JBGCDD010000214.1:0-24646 GCA_045105075.1 Sedimentitalea sp.
CGCACCAATCGTGACCGTGCGCTGCCGCGGGCCCGAGTAACCACACCTGGTGCAGCCCCTCAAACCACGTCCCGCCCGCTGACGCCTGTGTCCAAAGCGGCATTGCCGACGGCCAATCAACAAGCGACTGCGATTTTGAACAGTACACAAACGCTTTTGCTACGCAGCGCGCAGACCGAGGCGAGCAAAGTGGCACATTATCAGCAAGTGGCTGAAGCAATTGGCTCAAACAAGGTGCTTTTACGCTCGACTTGAAGTGATGTTCATCGTGGGTTCAGGCGTGCCACGCGATGGTTGTGAAAACATACCGTGTGGCCGTGTGTAGACTATGTAAGGTCTGAAACAAGATCCTGAACACGCTCGCTGTCTTTCAGCAGACCTTTGGTTTCAAGCAGGCTGGCCCACAGGGAAATGCAGTTTTTCTCAATAATATCGAGCTCTTCCGCGTTAAACACGCCACCTTCCCCGACACCGCGCTTGAAAGATCGCATGTTGCGCACAATTTTGGCGATTTCCGGCTGAAGAACGCAAGAAAGTTCGGTCATGATTACGTCGCTGAGCGCTGCAAGCTGATCAGAGCGACGTTGTTCGATCGAACGCTCTTTTTTGCTTGTCTCCAAAACGTTCAGAATCAACGATTTTAGCGACTGCGCTGTCAGTTGTTCCTTGGCCACGTAGTCTTTGCAGCCCAATTTCAGGGCCTTGACTGCAATGTCAGACTGATCCATTCCGGTGACCATCACGGCGGGACAATCTGCGTTTCTTTCGCTGGCGCGGATCAGCTTGAGCGCTTCGAACCCATCGCCTTCCGGCAAATTATGATCCAGCAAAATCACATCAAACGTGCTTTGATCCACCATTTGACTCAACGCCTCAAGCCCATCTGCCTCGTGCAGATTGATTTGCAAACCTGAGGTTCTGCACAGTCGGCGGATGTACTTGCGATCGAATGTGCTGTCATCCAGAATAAGGGCCTTGACCTTATCTGGGCCTTGCGGCGAAAACTCAATTGTATTTGTTTCCAGATACATGGCCTTCATATGATGCGCCTCCTAAAACCAGTCCGCAGGTTGTCCGACGCTAGCTATAGGGTTTTTTGCCTTACTTACGCCTTAACGGAAGGCACATTGCGATTTACACTATTTTAGGCGTTTTGGAGTTATCGGCCGATGAATCACATCCAAGGCTCCGATTTCACCCAAGAAATTAAGGTCTCAGCACCTGATATCATGGTCTGTCTGATCAAATCCCAAATCGATCGTGCCACATTTTCGCCGTAGTCTTTCGCACAGCCCGGACCGGGCAAGGACTCGGCGATGACATCAAGGTACTCGGCGTTTTCCGTGCTGAAAGAAGGCTTACGGGGGCAAACGGGTTGGCTTGCGGCGTGGCGGTCACCCAAGCCAAAACAGCATTATGATTTTGTGATCATCGGCGGCGGAGGGCACAGGCTGGCCACTGCATATGACTTGGCCAAGCGCCACCGCATTAAGAATATTGGGGTGTTGAAAAAAGGCTGGCTGGAGGGTGAGAACACTGGGCGCAACACCACAGTTATTAGTTCAAATCATTTCTACCCTGAAAGTGCGGCGCTTTATGGCCTGTCGGGGCGATTCTACGAATCGCTCAGCCGGGCGCCGGGCTACAATCTCAGTCTTCGCAACGCGGCATATTGGTGCTGATCCACTTTCACGTTGAAATGGCAGGCCGCACGCCACGTGAATGCGATGCCGCTGAATGGCGCCGAGGCGCCGTCGCCTGCAGATTCGCGCGTGCTGCAAGTCATAGACACATTGGCCTTTTTGCCCACCTATGGCGCCCATTTCAGCCAGTCCGGCAAGGGTTGGCGCGTCATTGGGTGGGTCAGATCGCGTGCCGTTTTACGCGCGGCGCGGCAATATGGTGATGCAAGAGGCCGTGTTGTCCCGGCTGGTGGAAATGGCACCCACGCCGGGCAAAACCAAATTCCTGCGCCATTGGGCCAGAATCGTTGACGTCAAACCTGACAACTCGCGATTATCGAACCCAACGGCGTGCGCAGGCTATATGTCAACTGCGGCTGACGCACTGGCGGTTTCAAGTCGGGTGGCAATCCGTTTGTGCACCTTCTGGCCAACGATCAATGCAACGAGATCTCGCCCGTTTGATCTGGCGCGTTTTACCAGCGGTCGGTAGATCGACAAGGCTGCGGCCTCGGACATCGCACACCAGAGGACCGAAATGCAGATTTTCACCTGTCCGTTTTGCGGTCCAAGCGACGAGCACGGGTTTCATTTCGGCACAGAAGTCGGAAAAACACGCCCCGACACGACCCTGAAAATCAACAACGAAGACGGGGCGCACTGTTTACAAACAACGCAACAACATAGGCCCTGCGCGCAAAATCTGGATACACCTGAGTGGCACCGAACTGTTTTTGATGGAGCGTCACAGCACCACCATGGACGTGCTCGCCACAAAAGCACTGCGAGAGGCCAAACCAAGAGACGGGCTGAAAACCAGCGGGCTGATCGATCGCACCAAGCCACTGCGCTTTCGGTGTGATGGCGAAAACCACACCGGATTTCAGATCGAAACGCTGGCCTCAGCCTTGCTCGCCAGTGGCCTGCCGGTGAGGGCGCGCGGTTTCAAATACCACCGTCCGCGTGGGTTTTGAAGGGCCTGGTTCGACGAGCTCAATATGTAGTGTGATGTGACGGGCCCTGAGACGCTGCCTATTTGATAGGCCGCAACCACGCCTGTGGTGAACGCAATGGACACGCGTGCGTTGAAAGCCTGTCCCTTGGCGCAACGAAACATGAAGGTCGGGCTCGATCTGTTCCACCGCTGCTTGGGGGCGGGATTTTATAACGAGACCGTTATGTACCTCGATTGGCATCTGTTCGAACCCGCGATCCGCAAGATGGCGGGCTTGCGTGCGATTGATCCAAAGGTGATCGCCGATCCCGTGTCGAACCAACACGGTGCGCGTTGTGACGCACTGGTGGTGGCGCATCGGGGCTGGTGGCCGCGCGCGCAGCGGCCGAAGCCGGGCAGGACGCGGTGTTGCTGGATGATCACCGCGACTTATGCGGCGGCATGTTCCGGCACCCATCCGATAGACGACACGATGCCCGGCAAATGGGTGCATCAATAAATCCGGACGATCTGCGCCGCCGAAAGACGCATCCTGACCAGCACAACAGCTTACGGCGCCCATGATCATGAGCTGATCGCGCTGGTTCAAAACTGCGGCTGTGCCCGTGCGCCTGAGTTGTGGCACACGCTGGCGGATCGCACCATTCTGGCCAGTGACGTCATGCGGGCGGGACGCTTGATCGGTGCGAAAACTGCGCCGCCGTTGGGTCTGACAAAACGCGCGCCCGCGCACCCACACACTATACTAATGTCTAGCATTGGCCCAAACCCGGCCAAACCGGGCGGCAATGGATCGACTTTCACCACGATGCCACCCTGAAAGACATCGAAACAGCCACACCTCGTTTGAGCATCTCAAGCGCTACACGACGCTCAATGTGGGCACGGAACTGCGCTATGGCTTTATGCTCAGCGAACGGGGCATCGTTTATGATGCCGGTGTGATTGCAAGGTTTGACCAAAACCGGTTCGTGATCTCGCGTTCCTCCAGCCATGTGGACGGGGTTCACGTGATGTTGGAAAGCTGGTGTAAGGATGGCAACGCACTGGGTCGGATCTTTGTGCATGACAAAACGTGGAATTGGGCAACGATCACGCGGCGCTGAGCCAACTTGAGCGGTGGATATCAGTGCGAAGGCATTGGCCCACATTCACTTTGGCCAACCACTCTGGCGCGGGCACGCAATGCGGGTGCCACGTGTCAGCCTCGAACTGCCGATTGCATTCTTTGACGCAGACACCTTGTGGCAGGCAGCGCTGGCCGGTGCACAGGCTGTTGGAGGCGGTCCGATTGGGATTGAAGCACCGTCTATCTGGCCCGCCAAGAAGGTTTACTAGATTTTCGGCAAAGACACCGACGGACACACGATGCCGGATGTTGGTCACACCATTGCGCTGGCACTGCTGGAAAACGGCGACCTGCAGATCGGCGAACAGGTGCGGCTTTGGCATATGGGCGAATTGCGCCCGGCTCAGGTGATCGATCCTGGTTGTTTGCCCCCAAGGGAGAACGATTGAATGCGCAATAACACCCTGAAATGGGATGCAAGCTCTGAACCGCTTGCCCAACTTGGCGGCGCCGGGATCACGATTCGCCCACATGCCGCCCGCGTCAAACACTGATCAGCGGCGTTCATGCGCTGGATTCGGGGGAATGTGCGAAATTTGACCGGTCTAACATTGCCGATGGAGCCAGCTTTGATCTGGTTTTGCATCGCGACCGAGTTTTGCGCCTCAATGGCCCTGCTCGCCCATGCTAGTCGGGACGCGACGCAAAACCTGGCGATTTCCGACCTGAGCGGTGGTTACGCTGTGTTGCAGTTTGTTTGCGCCCGCTGAAGCCTGCCGCGCCAAACAGATCAAAGCAGACAAACTGTAATCACAGAGATTGCGGGGCACTCCCAGAATCGCAACGGTGTCGGAGCAGACGCGCGACAATGCGGGGGCGACCACTCTTGCCCGGTGCGATCTTGTGCACTACAGCAAGCCTATGCTGGACAATCGCGATGATATTCACCCCCTTTTTGCCGGTGCGCCAAACAGCACGAGCTTTAAAAAGCTGCGCAAGCGCATTGTGCGCAACACCCGCGATGCGATCGAACACTATGGTATGATCGAACCCGGCGCGCGCTGGTTGGTGTGTTTGTCGGGCGGCAAAGACAGCTATACCCTGTTGGCCATTTTGCACGAACTGAAGTGGCGGGGTCTTTTGCCCGTTGATCTGCTGGCCTGCAATCTGGATCAGGGCCAACCGAATTTCCCAGCAACCGTTTTGCCCGAATTTCTGGCCGCCAAAGGCGTGCCCCACCGTATCGAATATCAAGACACTTACTCGATCGTATTGGACAAAGTGCCCGAGGGGCGGACGTTTTGTGCAATGTGTTCGCGGCTGAGGCGCGGCAATCTTTATCGAATCGCTCGGGAGGAAGGTTGCTCGGCTGTGGTGCTGGGACATCACCGTGATGACATCCTCGAGACGTTTTTCATGAACCTCTTTCACGGAGGACGGTTGGCGACGATGCCGCCGAAGCTGGTTAACGAGGCAGGCGACCTGTTTGTCTATCGCCCGTTGGCCCATGTGGCTGAAAACGACTGTGCGCGCTTTGCATCGGCGCTGGATTATCCAATCATTCCCTGCGATCTTTGCGGCAGTCAGGATGGACTGCAACGCCAACAAGTCAAAGCGATTCTAGATGGTTGGGAGGCCAACAGCCCGGGCAGAAGGCAAGTTATGTTCCGCGCGTTGATGAACGCCCGCCCATCCCACCTATTGGACCCCGCACTGTTTGACTTTGCAGGGTTAACGCGCCCGCCGCCAGATAAGAACTAGCGACTTTAGGGGAACAAATTTAGAACAAATAGGGGGTAAAACTTCTGATACGTTAAGAGATCAGTCAGATTGGCATCCTAACTAGGGGTTCGAACTCGTGCCGATTAGAAAGGTCTTGCGATGCAATTGCCCAACCCTGGCGTCTTCTCGAACCTGCGTGCGCAGATTTTTCCGATTTTGACCGGCCCGCCGGTTTTGGCCTTTCTACCGGCTTTGACACTCGGCACCTTTTGGCTGGGCGGAGAGTTCGCGTTGGTGGTTGTTTCGCTGGGGCTGCCGCTGGTTTTTGCCTTGTTCGGAGCGTTCAGTTCGCGGCCCATTGTGGCATCGATCCCACGCGACTCAGTGACAGGGTTACTTCTGCGCGATGGGTTCAACGCCATGCTGGAACAGGTGTTTCAGGAAACCACAGGATCAGGCAAGCGATCTACGTGCTTTATGCTTGATATCGACGATTTCAAGGAACTGGTCGAACGCCACGGCCAAACTGCTGCAGATGTGGTGGCACAACGTTGCGGGGAACGCATCATTGACGTTTTGCGCGACAACGACACCGTCGCCAGGATGAGCGACAGCCGTTTTGCGATTTGCCTTGGTCCTGTAAACCAGTTGGACTTGGAGTTGGTCATTCAGATGTCTGGCCGATTGCAATCTGCGTTGGAAGAACCCGTTTCTGTCGATGGCATTGCGATCTACATGACCTGCTCGATCGGCTTTTGCCTACGCACGCGGGCTCCGGGAAAAACCAGCACTGATTGGCTGGATGCATCCCGAGCGGCGTTGACCGAGGCCCTGAACAGCGGACCTTCTGCCATTCGCGCCTATAGTTCTGAGATCCAGCGCAAAACCAAAGCCCGCCATGATTTGCGAGACGAAGCCGCCGCTGCCTTGGAAAATGGGCAGATACAACCTTGGTTTCAGCCACAAATTTCAACCGACACAGGAAAAGTCAGCGGTTTCGAAGCCCTTGCTCGCTGGAACCATCCGCTACACGGCATCATTCCGCCAGATAGTTTTCTGCCGATGTTGGCAGACTCTGGTCTTATGGAGCGTTTGGGCCAAGTGATGTTGTATCAGTCTCTTACTGCTCTGAAAGCGTGGGACAATGCCGGAGCGGATGTGCCCCGCGTCGGGGTTAACTTCGCCACAGATGAATTGCGCAACCCTGCCTTGGTGGAAAAAATCGAATGGGAACTCGACCGTTTCAATCTGGAGCCAGATCGGTTGTGCGTGGAAGTGTTGGAAACTGTCGTCACGGAAAGCCAAGACGACGTTGTGACGCGCAACATCAATGGGTTGGGCGCCCTAGGTTGCCGCATAGACCTGGACGATTTCGGAACCGGGCACGCGTCGATTGCATCTATCAGAAGGTTTGCGATCTCTCGGATCAAAATAGACCGATCCTTTGTCATCAAAGCTGATCGCGATCCAGCCCAGCAACGGCTCATCGGCGCGGTTCTCACCATGGCCGAGCGTTTGGAAATTGAAACACTGGCCGAAGGCGTCGAAACAGTGGGCGAACACGCCCTACTAGCGCAGCTTGGGTGTGATCATGTTCAAGGATTCGGGATAGGACGGCCAATGCCTTTCGATCAAACTTTGGATTGGATCGCGGCTCACACTGCCAAACTGCAAGATGCTCCAGAAATCGGTCGGACTGCGCGGTAAACCGGGCTAGATCGAAAACGCCGCCAATTTCCAATGAGCAAGCCTGAAAGACCAGCCAAAATATGTGTTAGCACTTGACCTTTCCAGCCGCACTCTGTTGAACCCACCAAGTCATTCCATGCATAAGGTGGCGGCCCAAGATGGACGATCAGAACAAGAACCTCATTCTTGCTACGGCTCTCAGTTTTCTCGTGATCCTTGTCTGGTTTGTGGTTTTTCCACCTCCTGAACCGACGCCACCAGCGCCGACCCTGACCAATGAAACGGCGACGCCCGGAACAGGCCTTGCGACGGCACCTACTTTGCGCGACCAGCAAGCCGCTCCGACGTCTCCTGCAGAGACCACAGAAAACGCAACGGCCGACATACCGCGTGTTCAAATCGAAACAGACAGGTTGACCGGTAGCATTTCATTGTTGGGTGGGCGCATCGATGATTTGTCGTTGAAAGACTACCGGGTCGAAAACACCTCTGAAGCGGAAATTGTCTCGATGCTGTCTCCGGTTGGCTCCGCATCAGCCTACTATGCACTTTATGGTTGGGCGCCAGGTTCGGGTCTGAGCCTGGAAGACGTTCCCGGCGCCAACACACAATGGTCAGCCCGGCAGGGCGACACCTTGAGTGTAAACAGCCCGGTTACCTTGACGTGGAACAACCAGAATGGGCTGATATTCACACGTGAGGTATCAATTGATGAGAATTTTCTTTTCACCATCACGCAGAGTGTTGAAAACAGATCAGGCGCAGACGTAAGCCTTGCGCCCTATGGCATTTTGGCAAGACACGGCGAACCACAAGATTTGCGCAATTTTTTCATCTTGCACGAAGGCGTTGTGCGTATGTCAGATGGAGAATTGAACGAAACAAACTATGACGATATGCCTGACTTCGCGGTCGATCCTCGTGAAGGAGCTCGCGCTGAGACAATACAAGTGGCACAAAACGGATGGATCGGCTTCACCGACCATTTCTGGATGTCCACCCTCATTCCAGCACCGGGAAGCGCTTTCAAATCCGTTGCAAAATATGATGACCGACGCGACATTTATCAGACCGAAGCTGTATTGCCGACTCAAACAGTGGCAAACGGCAGCACCGCAAACGCTACGACCCAATTGTTTGCTGGCGCCAAGGAATGGGAAGCCATTCAAGACTATCAACAGTCCGGAATCGAAGGATTTATTGATAGCATCGATTGGGGATGGTTCTTTTTTCTGACCAAGCCCATTTTTTGGCTGCTGCACGAGTTGAACAAACTGATCGGCAATATGGGATGGTCGATCATCGGCCTGACCCTGATCATCAAGGCGGTCTTGTTCCCCCTTGCCTATAAATCATACGTTTCAATGGCGAAAATGAAAGAACTCCAACCACAGATGGAAAAGCTGAAGGAGGCGGCCGGCGATGATCGGCAGAAACTCCAGCAAGGCATGATGGAGCTCTACAAAAAGGAAAAAGTGAACCCGGCGGCTGGTTGCCTGCCTATCCTCTTGCAGATCCCTATCTTTTTCTCGTTGTATAAAGTGATTTTCGTTACGATCGAATTGCGCCACGCCCCCTGGTTTGGTCCTTTCCAAGACCTTAGCGCACCAGATCCCACCACGATCATGAACTTTTTTGGGCTGTTGCCGATTGATGGCCCTGAGCCAGGATCGATCATTGCTTTGATCTTTATCGGGATTTTGCCACTGCTTTTGGGCATTTCAATGTGGCTGCAGCAAAAGCTTAACCCCGCTCCAACGGATCCAACGCAACAAATGATTTTTGCTTGGATGCCTTGGGTCTTCATGTTCATGTTGGGTGGCTTTGCAAGCGGCCTGGTTGTTTACTGGATTGCCAACAATACGATCACATTCACACAGCAATACCTGATCATGCGCAGCCAGGGCTATAAACCAGATGTCTTTGGCAATATCAGATCCGGCTTCTCCAAAAAGCCCAAGCCCGACGCCAAATGACTGCCTCCGTTACCGCAATTTGGCGTCATCCGATCAAGAGTCATGGTCGCGAACCTTTGAAAACCGTCACGATGACCAAGGGCCAAACCATGCCAGGTGATCGCATCTGGGCTGTCGCGCACGAACAATCGGACGCCAACAACAGCAAATGGTCGCCCTGCGCCCATTTTAGCCGGGTGTCCAAGACCGCTGGGTTGATGGCAATAACGTCTCAATGGGATGAAAAGACGGGGAAAATCACCCTGTCCCATCCCGAACTTACTGATTTGACTTTCAATCCAGACCAAGACCCGGACTCTTTTCTGCAATGGGTTGATCCCTTGATGGACAAAACACGAGCGATGCCCGCCCGCTTTGTCAAAGTGCCTGGACGCGGCATGACCGACAGCGATTTTCCATCGGTCACTTTGTGTAACCTGGCCTCACACACCGCGGTTGAACAGCAATTGGGACAACCACTGAGCCTGCATCGTTGGCGCGGAAACATTTGGTTTGACACGCAAAATCCGTGGGAAGAATTCAGCTGGCTCGGAAAAGAGGTCCAAATCGGAGAGGCTATCCTGAAAGTGCGCGAATTCACCGACAGATGCAAAGCCACAACCGCAAGCCCAGACACTGGGCGACGCGATGTCAACGTGCTGGCCGCCCTTGACCATTTCGGTCACCAAGATTTCAGCGTGCGCGCCGAGGTGGTCCGATCCGGCAAAATCGCGTTCGGCGACCCGGTGCGCGTCCCTTGATCCGCCTGACCTTCCCAGAAACAGAACAACCCGACGCCGCCACCGCGGAACGTGGCCGCAAGCTTTTTGCTGGCGAATCGGAATTCGTAAAAGGCGTCGTCGCCATGTCCGGCCTGCCGCCTGCGGACCGGCTTGAGGTGTGCTTTGCTGGCCGCTCAAACGTTGGCAAATCGACCCTGATTAACGCGCTTACCGGCACCAAAGCCCTCGCGCGCGCCTCCAATACCCCTGGGCGCACGCAGGAAATCAACTATTTCACGCAAGGACCCGAGTTGTACCTGGTTGATTTACCTGGTTACGGCTTTGCAAACGCGCCGCTTCCAGTGGTCGAAAAGTGGCAAAGGCTTCTCAAACAGTATCTCTCCGGACGTCAAACACTGCGCCGCGCCTTTGTTCTGATCGACGCCCGCCATGGGGTAAAGCAAGTTGATCAGGAAATCCTGTCATTGCTCGACAGCGCTGCGGTCACCTTCCAATGCGTGCTCACCAAGACCGACAAATTGCGCGGCGATGACCGTGACAAAACACTATCCCAAGTTCGCACGGCTTTGGCGAAACATCCCGCCGCCTTTCCCGAACTGATCCTCACGTCTTCCGAGAAAGGTGAAGGCATCGCAACCTTGCGCGCCACAATTGCGACACTGGCCTGACGGGGTAGGTTGGCAAGAATGCTTCCTTCCCCCTGTGGGGAAGGTCAGGATGGGGGCGGGCAAATCGCTTGCGCACCAGCGCACAATTGGGCAAAACCCGCTCTCAGGACCTGCGGCAAAGTGAAAACACAAAATATGAACCGCGACTGGATCGCCACCGCCCAAACGCTCTCAAATGCACTGCCCTTTTTGCAGCGTTATGACGACGCGACCGTTGTCATCAAGCTCGGCGGCCACGCCATGGGCAGCGACGCGGCCATGGACAGTTTTGCCCGCGACGTCGTGCTGATGCAGCAGGTGGGCATCAATCCCGTCATCGTCCATGGCGGCGGACCGATGATCAACGCGATGCTGGAGCGGCTCGACATCCAATCCAGCTTTGTGAACGGCAAACGTGTCACCGATCAACCAACCGTCGAAGTCGTCGAAATGGTGCTGTCTGGCCTTGTGAACAAACGCATTGTGCAGGCGATCAACGCTCAGGGCGGGCGCGCCGTGGGGTTGTCTGGCAAGGACGCCAACCTGATGATCTGTGACCAAACCGACCCGGCGCTTGGCTTTGTTGGCACCCCTGCGCAGATGGATCCGACGCTGCTGCGCACGCTCGCCGACAGCGATATGATCCCAGTCATTGCACCGCTGGGGGCCGGGCGTGACGGTCAAACCATGAACGTAAACGGCGACACCGCAGCCGGTGCCATAGCAGGCGCGCTCAAGGCCGACCGTCTGCTTTTGCTCACCGATGTGTCCGGCGTCAAAAACGCCGATGGCGAGGTGTTGACCGAATTGCGCGCGACACAAATCCGCGCGTTGACCCAAGATGGTACCATCGCAGGCGGCATGATCCCAAAAACCGAAACCGCACTCAACGCCATCGAAAACGGTGTGCGCGCCGTTGTCATCCTTGATGGACGCGCGCCCAATGCCTGCCTTTTGGAACTTTTTACAGAACATGGCGCAGGCTCGCTGATCCGCCCGGACGAGCCGAATGGAGATTTTTGAACGGATCACCACCCAAGCGTCCGCGCAGGGCCTGATGGTGATGGGCGCGCTGCATCCCGCGCGCGCCAATGCCAAAACGCTGGATCATGGCACCCTTGTTTTGCTTGGCGTGGGCGCTGCGTTTTGGCCGCACTTCCAAACCCAGTCTGAGGCGCAGGACGGCGCACCAGACCCGATCGATCGTTGGTCGATCCGGGTGGTCACAGACCTGGCCAAACAGATCAACGCCACCGCGCATTTTCCATTTGGCGGCCCGCCCTATGCGCCCTTTATCGATTGGGCGCAAAAGTCCGGGCGTTGTTTTCCCAGCCCGACCGGCATGATGGTGCATGACACAGTTGGTCTGATGATCTCGTTTCGCGGCGCGCTGCATTTGCCGGACGAACACCCAATTCCGGTCGTAAACGCGCCGAGCCCTTGCGAAACATGCACCACCAAGCCATGCACCGCGACCTGTCCCGTTGGCGCGCTCGGCACAGTGGCGCCTTATGATGTGCCCGCCTGTCATCGCTTTCTGAAAACCCCGCCGGGTATGGATTGCATGGACCATGGCTGCAAAGTGCGGCGCGCCTGCCCGGTCAGCGACGGCGCCGGGCGCAAGGCTGACCAATCTGCCCACCACATGCGCCATTTTCACCGAGGATGAGCCTGACGCTGATCTTGATGCGCCACGCCAAATCCAGTTGGAGCACGCCTGCCCAAGGTGACCACGACAGGCCGCTGAACGGGCGCGGCACCCGCAATGCACACGCTTTGGGGCGATGGTTGCGCCACAAAGCTCTCACACCCGATCAGATTTTGTGTTCCACGGCGCGGCGCACGCGCGACACGCTAAGCGGGCTTGACCTCAGCGCCCCGGTCGATTTCGACCGCGGACTGTACCTGGCGGAACCAGACCAGATGTTGGACCGTTTGCGCCGTGCCACAGGTCAGGTTGTGGCAATGATTGCCCACAATCCCGGCACGGCTGAGTTGGCTGAAATGATGGTGCAGCGCGCGCCCGATCACGCTCGGTTTGACGATTATCCGACGGGCGCGACGCTGGTGGTGCGCTTTGATGCAAGCCTTTGGAGCGAAATCGGCCGGCACAGTGGCCAGCCGATTTATTTTGTCATCCCGCGGGAATTACCCGAAGATTAGGGCGTTTTGGGACAAACCAGACCCATTTGCCATCGCCAGAAGTCAAAGACTGAAACGTTAGGCGATGGAAGACGTCTCTGGCATTCCCAGAAGCGCTTTAGTGACCCAGAATCTGGCTCAGGAACAGCTGGGTACGTGGGCTTTGTGGGTTGTTAAAGAATTCTTCCGGTTCGTTTTGCTCAACGATCTGGCCCTCATCCATAAAGATCACGCGGTTGGCGACCTTGCGTGCAAATCCCATTTCGTGGGTCACACAAAGCATGGTCATGCCTTCCTCGGCCAGCTGGATCATCGTATCCAGCACCTCGGCGATCATTTCGGGGTCAAGCGCCGACGTTGGTTCATCAAACAGCATGATGCGTGGACGCATACACAACGACCGTGCAATGGCCACACGCTGCTGCTGACCGCCCGAAAGCTGACCGGGGAATTTGTCGGCCTGCTCGGGGATCTTCACCTTTTCAAGAAAGTGCATCGCCGTTTCTTCGGCTTCTTTCTTGGGCGTTTTGCGCACCCAGATCGGCGCCAGTGTGCAGTTTTCAAGGATCGTCAGGTGCGGAAACAGATTGAAGTGCTGAAAGCACATCCCCACTTCCGAGCGGATCTTGTCGATGTTTTTCAGATCCGATGACAGCATGGTGCCGTCGACCTCAATGCTGCCTTCCTGGTGTTCTTCCAGCGCGTTGATGCACCGGATCAGCGTGGATTTGACCGATCCGCACGGGCCGCAGATCACGATCCGTTCGCCTCGGTTTACCGTCAGGTTGATGTCGCGCAGCACGTGAAAAGTGCCGTACCACTTGTTCATGTTGTTGATGGTGATGGCGATCTCGTCCGAGACCTTCATTGCAGTATCAGCCATGTGTTGGCCTCCTTATCGGTGATCAGTCGCAAGACGGCGTTCCAGCCACTGCGAATATTGCGAAATGCCGTAACAGACGACAAAGAACAGCAGCGAGGCAAAGCCCAACAGCTCCCAATAGACTCCGTTCCATTCGGTCGACGCCAGGATCGGACCCCGGATCATGCCCAAAAGATCGAACATCGAAATGACCGAAACCAGCACTGTGTCTTTGAACAGACCCACCGCCACGTTGACGATGCCAGGGATCGAGATCTTCAGCGCTTGGGGCAAGATGATCAGCCGCATGGCTTGCGGGTAATCAAGGCCCAGACTGTCGGCCGCCTCGTATTGCCCCTTTGGCAAAGCGGCCAGACCACCGCGGATCACCTCGGCGATATAGGCCGCCGAGAACATCGTGATCATGATCACCACGCGCAGGAACAAATCGACCGTGCTGTCTGGTGGAAAGAAGTAGGCCAGCATCACCGACGCCACAAACAACAGCGTGATCAACGGAACACCCCGAATGAACTCGATAAAGATCACACAAATCCATTTGATCAACGGCATGTCCGATTGCCGCCCCAGCGCCAGCGCGATGCCAAGCGGCACCGACAAGGACACACAGGTGACGCCGAGCATCATGTTCAACATAAAGCCACCCAGATCGCGGGATGGCACTGCTGTCAGCCAGGCATTGTCAGAGGCCGTTTCCGGGATCAGCGCGCCGCCGATAGCCCAGATGACGATGGCCGCAAGGATGCCGCCAAAGAACCCGGCGGCAAAGCTGGCCTTGCCGAAACGTTCAAACACGTAATAACCCGCGCCAAAACCGATCAGCGCCACGATGGGCGCCATGATGGTGCCGCCCCAGATCAGCCAGAACGCGATGAACGGATACAGCGCCGTGAAAATCAGCAGTTTGCGTGGCAGGTCAAAGAACAGCACTGGCGCAAAGGCAAGGAACAACAGCAAAAATGCCAGGGTCGGGCGCCAGTAGTCTTCCGAAGGGTACTTGAAGCCAAACAGCAATTGCGGCCAGCGTTCGCTGATGACGGCGAAACAGGCGCCGGATTTGCCGGCCAGGATCTCGCGGCATTCAGACAGGCTGTTTGCAGTCCAGACCCCGTTGAGGATCCAAGGCAGGGTTGGCGTCAGCACCAGATAGATCGCGTAGAGCGCCAGCAGAGTGAGGACGCTGTTGGCCGGTGTGGCGAACAGGTTTTCACGCACCCATTTGACCACCCCGGTTGCCGAACTCGGCGGCGGCGATGGCGCAATCGACTCGGTGCGCACGAAGGCGACGGAATTTGCATGTGTGTCTGACATGGCTCAGCGCTCCTTCAGCTTAACGGCGTTGTTGTAGACGTTCATCACCGATGAAATCGTCAGCGAGATCGTGAGGTAGAACAACATCAAGAGCAGCACGCATTCGATCGCACGCCCGGTCTGGTTCAGCGTAATGCCGCCCAGCGTGGCCGTGATATCGGCGTAACCCACCGCAATCGCCAGTGACGAGTTCTTGGTGATGTTCAGGTATTGCGAAATCAGCGGTGGAATGATCACCCGCAGCGCCTGCGGCAGAACCACAAGGTTCATCACACGGCCGGGGCGCAAACCCAAGGCTGATGCGGCCTCGGTCTGGCCTTTGGACACCGCCTGAATACCCGCGCGCACGTTTTCCGCGATGAACGCGCCGGTATAGATCGACAAAGCAAACCAAAGCGCGATCAACGGACCACCCACTTTGATACCACCTTGAAAGTTGAAGCCCTTGAGCGCCGGCATCTCAAGCCCGATGGGCATGCCCATGATGAAGAACATCAGGATCGAAGGCACAAAGAACAGCGCAATGCATGGCCACACCATCGGCAACAATTTACCCGTGGCGTAGAGCAGGTTGGTGGCGTAACGGCGATAGGCAAAGATGCCGACCAAGGACGCCAGGAAGGTCACAACCACCACCATCGAGCCCGGACCCCAGATCGGCGCAGGGATATAGATGCCCCGATTGGTGAAGGCAAAAGCGTCAAACAGCATACTGGCGCTCGGCTCCGCACCTCGGAATGCACGTGGCGCAGGCAGCACGGCGGTCATGATGGTGAAGATAATGATGATCCAGATCAACACCGGAATGTTGCGGAAGATCTCAACGTAAAAGGCCATCAGCTTGCTGACCAGCCAGTTGTTGGACAGGCGCAGAACACCGGCGACCACACCAAAGATGGTGGCCGTGACACAGGCCAAGACGGCAACCAGCAGCGTGTTGAGAATACCGACAACCGCGGCACGGGCGTGGGTGGACTGGCTGTCATATTCGATCAGCCGCTGGCCCACGTCATAGCCCGACGGTGCGCCCAGAAAATCATAGGAAATGTTCAGACCCGCAGCGCGCAGGTTCTGCATCAGGTTGTTGCCCAAATACCAGATCGACAGGGCCAGCACGATGGCCGCAATGGCTTGAAAGGTCAGCGATCGATAGCGCGTGTCGTTGAACAGCATAGACAGCTGGAACGACGCCTTTGGAGGGTCGGTCATGATCGTCATGAAAATGTTCCCGGTTGTCCGACCGATGATTTTACCAACGCGATGCGTGGCTGGTCGGGATTTATATGGTGTCTGAAATGCAAGGGGCGCAGGATTGACCCTGCGCCCCTTGGACTTGGTATCTTAGCGGAAGGGCGGGGAGTAGAGCAGCCCGCCATCGGTCCACTGTGCGTTCAGACCACGCGCCAGGCCGATGGGTGTTTCTTCGCCGATGTTCTTGGCAAAGACTTCACCGTAGTTCCCGCTCGACATGATCGCGCGCTTGGCCCATTCGGCGTCGAGACCGAGCATTGCGCCCAGAGTACCTTCGGTGCCCAGCAGACGGTTGATTTCAGGGTTGTTCGTGCCACCCGACATTTCGCCGATGTTGGCCGATGTCACGCCCAGCTCTTCGGCTGTGATCAGCGCGTTCAGAGTCCAGCGGATCACATCGCCCCATTCGTTGTCACCATGACGGACCAGCGGGCCGAGTGGCTCTTTCGAGATGATTTCGGGCAGAAGTGTGTGGCCAGCAGGATCTTCGAATGTGGCGCGCGTTGCGGCCAGACCCGAGGCGTCTGTGGTGTAAACGTCGCAGGCACCGGCAAGGTACTGCTGCTGCGCTTCAGCGTTGGTTTCAATCGGAACCGGCTCGTAGCTGATGTTGTTGGAACGGAAGAAATCCGCCAGGTTCAGCTCGGTTGTTGTGCCGGTCTGAATGCAGACAGTCGCGCCGTCCAGGTCTTTGGCCGAGCTGACGCCCAGATCCTTGGGAACCATGAAGCCCTGACCGTCATAATAGTTGACGCCCACAAAGGTGAACTTCAGGTCGACATCGCGGCTGAAGGTCCATGTGGTGTTACGTGCCAGCACGTCGATCTCGCCCGAGGCCAGAGCCGTGAAGCGTGTCTTGCCGGTTGTTGGTACGAACTCAACAGCGGATGCGTCGCCCAGCACTGCGGCGGCAACGGCACGGCACACAGCCACGTCGAAACCTTTCCATTCGCCATTGGCGTCCGGCGCAGCAAAGCCCACCAGACCCGTGGTCACGCCGCAGTTCAGCTTGCCACGTGCCTTGACGTCATCCAGCGTACCGGCCGCGGCCGCACCAGCAGCCAAACCGGCTATGGTGAGCGCGCCAAAAAATACGGATTTGTTCATGTTAACCTCTTCCTGATTTTCCCGCCTCGTTGTGGGGCGGTTTACCCGGCAAACTATATAGCCAGATGATGCACCGAAAAAGGGGGTCTCCCCCTTCAGTGGGACCAAACTTGCGCGAATTCATCAACAAACGTCAAGAGTTGCTTCACAGAAATTAATATCCGGAGCGTGACTTGACCCAAAGTTAAGCTTTGACAGCCGGTTCACAGCGCAGTTCAGGAAAAATCATAAAAAGTTTTCGCATGGATATAGGCCGCGCGTTTGATTTCCGCAGCAGATTCGGCATCGTCATCCGTGCCCCATTGCTCGGCTTGCCACAGCTCATCGAGCCGCGAAATCTGCCAGATTTCGTCTGCGCTGCGCCAGTTCAGGGTGGCTGCGAATCCCAGTACAAGCGAGCCTGACAGGCTGACCAGATCATGAAAAGCCGCCAGCTGGAATGCATCCAGACTGTGTACTTTTTTCGACAGAATCGACAGAGCTTCAGGATCCTGTGCTGCGTGCATCAGCCCGCTGCGCGGTTCCAGCCGAGCACCCAGAGTTTGCGCACCCCACTCCAGCGCCGGATCCCAAAGCGCGCCCTGACGCGCCACCAATGCCTCGGGGCTGGTCGCGCGGTAACACAGCAGATCCGCATCGCCGTAGGCGGCCAGCATATCGGCCACTTCGACGTGTTGCGTGCGCACCTTGTCGATCGCCGCATTGGCCGAACGGGTAAAGGGCATCGTGTCGGGTTTGATCAACCCATCCTGCGCGTTCCATTCCGCGGCCACCATTTCGGCCATCCGCCGCGTGGGCACCGCAAAGGATGTCTTGGCCGGGGTTTTAATCCGTCGACCATCCAGCGTTACGGTGAACTCTGCGCCGTCTTCGATCACCGCGACATCGGTCCAGAACCGTTTTTGCGCCCAATCGCTCATGCAGGTACGGCCCAAATCTGATCCAGCGCGACGGGCAAATGGTCGAAACTGTCAATCATCAGATCGGCACGCGCGCGCAGTGTGTCGGACGCATGATAGCCCCAACCCACCGCAATGCCCGCCACACCAGCGGCGCGCGCCATGTCCATGTCATAGCTGGTGTCGCCAATCATCACTGTATCGCGCGGCTCGCAGCCGGTTTCGGCCATTGCGGTTTCGATCATTGATGGGTGCGGTTTGGAAGGGTGATTGTCGGCCACCTGACGCGTCACAAACACCCCGTCCAGCGAATGCATCTCGATCAGGGCATCCAATCCACGGCGTGATTTGCCGGTGGCGACCCCAAGCAACAGGTCATCACGCGACGCCAATTCATCCAGAACCGCACGGGCACCGGGATAAAACGGCGAGCGCATGCCAGCTTCGCGGTGGGTTTTAAACGCCGCTTTGTAACTGTCGACCAAGGCGGCCTGCACCGCTCGCGACGTGCCCCCGGCCAAACGCGCCATCGCATGATCCAGAGAAAGCCCAACGATGTTCAAGGTTTCCGACCGCGCGGGTGCCGCGATGTTTTGCGACGCAAAGGCGGCATCCATCGCCGCAACAATGCTGCCCTGGCTGTCGATCAGCGTGCCATCCACATCAAAAAGGACCAGTTTCAGGGTCATTCCAGCTCCTCAAACGGGTCATCGGGAACATCGGCGGGCGACCATTGGAACGTGTCCCATGTGGCCTTCATGTGCGCGGGCAGCGGCGCGGTCAGGTGCAACATCGCCTTGCTGACCGGATGTTCCAACGTCAAAGACCGCGCGTGCAGGTGTAGCTTTTTGCTGATCTCACCGCCCAGTTGTGCGCCCCAGCCATCGCCCTCGTTGGCCTGCCCCGAACCGCCATATTTGCCATCGCCCACGATGGGATGACCAATCTCGGCCATATGCGCGCGCAGCTGATGGGTGCGCCCGGTGATCGGAATGAGCGCCATCCACGCCGCGCGTTTTGCCACCGCCTCAAGCACGGCATAGTCGGTGGTGGCGCGCTTGGCGCCTTCGGTGCTGTCAATATCGCGCGGATGCACGCAATGCATCTTTTCGCCTTCGCCGCCCTTGCCATGACCCAGCGCCTTGACCAGCCCATAGCGTACCGCGCCGATTTTGGGATGGGGCACGCCCGCAACAGCCGCCCAATAGATCTTGCGTGCTTCGCGGTGGCGGAAATTCGCAGTCAACGCGGCCGCAACCGAACGGGTGCGTGCCATCAGCAAGACGCCAGAGGTGTCTTTATCCAACCGGTGCACAAGGCGCGGCTTTTCATCCAAATCAAACATCAGCGCTTCGGCCAGCCCATCAACATGGCGGCTTTGGCCACTGCCCCCCTGCACTGCCAACCCAGGAGGTTTATTCAGCGCCAGCACATGATCGTCGCGGTAAATCACACAAGAGCGGATCATCTTGGTATCGGCGTCCGACACGCGCAGCCGCTCAACCGGAGGCGCTGCGCCATCGGGCAAAGGCGGAATGCGCACCAATTGCCCCACGTTCAGCCGGGTCGAGGCTTTGACCCGTCCGCCATCAACCCGCAGCTCGCCCTTGCGACACATCTTTTCGATGCGCCCCTGACTGACTTGCGGAAACAGCCGGCGCAGCCAACGGTCAATGCGCTGATCGCCGTCGCCGTCTTCCACTGTAATGCTTTGCACACCGCTCATGCCCATATTCCCCGTGCCAGCCAAAGGCCTACCATTAATCCGCCCACCGACAATCCGACCGACAGTGCCACATAAAGTGCGGCCTGCCCCGTCGCGCCGCTTTCCAGCAATGTCACTGTCTCAAGCGAAAACGCCGAAAACGTGGTGAACCCGCCCAGAAGCCCGGTTAACACAAACAGGCCAAGATGGCTTAACCCCTTTTGCGCCAGCGCCACCACGCAAAACCCCATCGCAAGCGAGCCCAGAACATTGATCACTAAGATCGGCACAGGCAAAGCCGTCGGGCCAAGCGCGCGCAACACGGCAATGCCAAGGCTGAACCGCGCCATGGCGCCCAACGCACCACCCAAACCAACAAGCAAAACTGCAGACATCATGCTGCGTCCCTTCGCTTGGGGGCGCCGTCGAGTCAACCCTGACGCAGTGGCGCGCATGAGCGAACTTGATTTTCAAGCGGACCTCGCGCGGTTAGGATGAGCGCCATGAGCGATCTGTTTGATGACCTTCCCCATGCCAGCGCCCCGCCCGAGGCTTTGACTGGCCCGCGCCCTTTGGCCGATCGGCTGCGCCCTGCGCACTTGCAAGAGGTGATTGGTCAGGATCATCTGCTGGCCCCGGATGCGCCGCTTGGGGCCATGCTGGCGGGCAATACCTTGTCGTCGCTGGTGCTGTGGGGGCCGCCGGGGGTGGGCAAAACCACAATCGCAAGGCTGCTGGCCGATGCCTCTGACCGCGCCTTTGTGCAAATCAGCGCGATATTTTCCGGTGTGCCTGAGTTGCGCAAAGTGTTTGACGCGGCCAAGACCCTGCGCCGCACCGGGCGCGGCACGTTGCTGTTTGTCGACGAAATCCACCGGTTCAACAAAGCCCAGCAAGACGGGTTTTTGCCCCATATGGAAGACGGCACAATTGTGCTGGTTGGCGCCACCACCGAAAATCCGTCTTTCGAGCTGAACGCCGCTTTGTTGTCGCGCGCGCAAGTGTTGGTGCTGAACCGGTTGGACCAGCATGCGTTGACCGGGCTGTTGGCCCGCGCCGAAGACACGCTGGGTGCGACGCTGCCGCTGACGCCCGAGGCGCGGCTGTCGGTGATCGAAATGGCCGATGGCGACGGGCGCGCGCTTTTGAACCTGGTGGAACAGATCGCGGCCTTGGATCCGGACGCCCCGCTTGAGCCCAAATCACTGGCCAAACGGCTGCAACGGCGCGCCGCGCAATATGATAAATCGGGCGATGCGCATTACAACCTGATCTCGGCCTTGCACAAATCGGTGCGCGGCTCAGACCCGGATGCCTCACTTTACTGGTTCGCCCGGATGCTTGAGGGCGGCGAAGACCCGCGGTATCTGGCGCGCCGCATCACCCGCATGGCGGTTGAGGATATTGGCCTGGCTGATCCGCAAGCCAACCGCCTGTGTCTGGATGCCTGGGCAACCTATGAACGCCTTGGCTCGCCCGAGGGGGAATTGGCGTTGGCGCAAGCGGTGGTTTATCTGGCGCTCGCGCCAAAATCGAACGCCAGCTATGTGGCTTATAAAGCGTCGCGGCGATTGGCACGCGAGTCGGGCTCGGAACCGCCGCCAAAGCACATCCTGAACGCGGCGACCTCGATGATGAAAGATCAGGGTTACGGCGCCGGTTATGCCTATGATCACGACGCAGAGGATGGCTTTTCCGGTCAGAATTACTTTCCCGACGGAATGGAGCGGCCGCAGTTTTATGACCCACCCGACCGAGGCTATGAGCGCGAGATGAAAAAGCGGCTGGACTGGTTTGAACGCCAACGCGCCAAGCGCAACTAGAGGCGGAACAACAGCTGAATGCGCTTGCCCTGACGCACCACATCCAGCGAAACGCGACGCCCGGGATTGGTCAACGCCCGCGCCACGTCACGGCTTGTCGCAACGTCGCGCCCGTTCACCGAATTGATCACATCCGAAGCCCGCAAGCCAACCCGCGCGCCGAATTGACCCGGTTCTGTCACCACCGCCCCCGTCACGCCCAGCGGCAAGCCAAAGCGCGCAATCATCGCCGGATTGGCGCTGGCCACCCGTAAACCGCGCAGCACTGTGGTCTGATCCAGCGTGATTTCATTTGCGGGCGGCGTATCGGGCGCGGCCATCATTTTGACTAAGACTTCGCCTGGCACACGCTGGCGCAACCGGCGCACCAATGCGGTTTGCCCAACGCCGGCCACCGTCATGCGGAACAGCATTTCCGAGGGCGTGTTGACTTCAAGCATGTCCACATGGGTGATCAGATCGCCCACCCGGAACCCTGCGTCGGCAAACGGGCTGAGCGGATGCACCTGCGAAATCAGAACGCCATCGGGGGCGGCCAAACCCAGCGACGAGGCGATATCGGCATCCACCGATTGCCCCATCAAGCCGGCCCAGGGGCGTTGAAAGGCGGTTCGCCCGGCGCGGGTCTGGCGCACAAATTCCGCCACCAGGTTGGCGGGAATCGCAAAGCCAATCCCGTTCGAACCGCCAGACTGGCTGAGGATCGAGGTGTTGATGCCGATGACGTCACCGTTCACATCAATCAAAGCGCCGCCGGAATTACCGGGATTGATCGGCGCATCGGTCTGAATAAAGTAGCCGCGCGCCTGCCCCGTCGCCACACCCGAGCGCGCAAGGCCCGATACGATGCCGCTGCTGACGGTCTGACCGACGCCAAATGGGTTGCCAATGGCCAGCACCAGCTCGCCGACTTCGACCTGATCAGAATTGCGCAGGTCGAGATAAGGCAAATCGCGCGCGTCCTCCAGTTGCAAGATCGCCAGATCGCTTTCCTTGTCGCCCAACACCACACGCGCCGAATATTCGCGCCGATCCGCCAGGATCACGCGGATTTCCGTGGCCATACCAACGACGTGGTAGTTCGAAACGGCAATCCCGTCAGCCGACAGGATCACACCCGAACCAAGCTAGTTTTGCACCCGTGGGCGAGGTTGTTCAAAATTGCGAAAGAAGTCCTCAAAGAACGGATCATTCATCAACGGACGGCGGCGCCCTTCGACAATCCGACGCGCGTAGATGTTAACAACTGCTGGCGCGGCCTGTTTGACCAAGGGCGCGAACCCAAGAGATATCTCGGCCTGTGACGACGGCACTTTGGTCTGCGCCTGCGCGACAGTCCCGATCATCAACAGCAACACGAACATCAAACGCAACATGGCAGGCTCCTTCGCTCAGCGCAGGATATGCGCGTCCGGGGGTCTGACTTCAAGTATGCGCCTTAGACATTGTAAACCCCGGCAACTGTGCCTTGGGGCAATTGGTGGCCGCACGCCGCGCATAATTTTGCCTTTGGCGTTCGCAACGGCATTTCGCAGTTCGGACACGGGTTCCCATAGCTTGCCGCGCGCAGATTTCTCAGCGACGCCACATCCATGAGGCCAACGCCAGTGTCGGCAAAACACTGATCCAAGAGCGCCAAACCCTCAGGCTCTTGGGCCATGGCCTGATCAATCGGCAGCCCGGATTGTTTTCGATAGCGCATCGCCAAATGATGTTGGCGTGTGAAATACTGACGGTAAGGCTCGTATTCGGTGTCGCTCAGCAAAACGACTTTGTGATCGAACCTTTGGCAACGGATCAGCGGGCGCATTTGAATTTCTGTGTATTTTTCTGATCAGGCCTTTTGAATGAAAAAAACCCCGCCGTTTCCAGCGGGGCTTTCCAATTGGGCCTGGGCCCAGATATCAATCTTCGGCGGCTTCTTCCGCTTCAAGGCGGGCCTTGTCAGCAGCGCCTTTGGCGTCGCGGTCGCGGTCGACGAATTCGATGATCGCCATCGGCGCCATGTCACCATAGCGAAAGCCGGCTTTCAGGACGCGCACATAACCACCCTGGCGGTCTTTGTAGCGTGGGCCCAAAACGTCGAACAATTTGGCGACGTCCTTGTCTTCTTTCAACTTGCTTGCGGCCTGACGGCGCGCGTGCAGATCGCCGCGTTTGGCCAGCGTGATCATCTTTTCAATGATCGGGCGCAATTCTTTGGCTTTGGGCAATGTTGGCTTGATCTCCTCATGTTCGATGAGCGAGCCTGCCATGTTGGAAAACAGAGCCTTACGGTGCTCGTGTGTCCGATTCAGGCGGCGATAACCACGTGCGTGACGCATTTTCTAAGTCCTTCTTCAGGTTTATACTTTGTACGGCCCGCGATGCGTGTCACGGGCTCTGTTGGGACAAATGTCCGGGCTTTCCCCGCCTGCGCGGGCATTTCTGAAGACGCGCTTAAAACGCGTCTTCGAATTTCTTGGCCAGATCTTCGATGTTGTCCGGCGGCCAGTCCTCGACGTCCATGCCCAGATGCAGACCCATGCCCGACAGCACTTCCTTGATTTCGTTCAAGGACTTGCGGCCAAAGTTCGGCGTGCGCAGCATTTCGGCTTCGGTCTTTTGAATGAGATCGCCAATATACACTATATTGTCGTTCTTCAGGCAGTTGGCCGAACGCACCGACAGTTCCAACTCGTCCACCTTTTTCAGCAGCAGCGGGTTGAATTCCAGACCATCATCGTCGTCCTGACGGCTGGCGCTTTCGGGCTCGTCGAAGTTCACAAAGATGGAAAGCTGGTCCTGCAGAATGCGCGCGGCAAAGGCCACGGCATCGTCGGGTGTCAGCGAGCCATCGGTTTCGACCTTCATCGTCAGCTTGTCATAGTCCAGCACCTGGCCCTCACGGGTAGGCTGCACATCGTAGCTGACCTTTTTGACCGGCGAGTAGATCGCATCGATCGGGATCAGGCCGATGGGGGCGTCCTCTGGCTTGTTCTTTTCAGCCGATACATAGCCTTTGCCCGTGTTCACGGTCAGTTCCATGAACACGTCGGCACCATCGTCCAGGTGGCAGATGAC
>JBGCDD010000215.1:0-62661 GCA_045105075.1 Sedimentitalea sp.
GACCCACGCTCGGTAAAGATCGCAGCACCGTAAACTTTCTTGCCGTCAATCTCACGGCCCTGGAAGAACTGCGCAATTTGCAGCATTTCTTTCTGGCTCTCAGGCTCGCGAAGGTCCTGACCTGTGGCCTCTTTATAAGCAGCCTGAATGTCGGCCCGACCAAACCAGTCCTTGCGATAGAACCAACCGTTGGCGTCACCCATCGCTGGCAACGCGTAATAGTTCGGCGTGCCCTTGGGCCAGGTCGAATAGGCGTAAACCGTCGCGGGCGCGAAATCGTCCATACTGATGTTTTCGGACGCAAAGAAGTCGTTCAGCTTCACATAATGGCCATTCTCGGCGCCGCCGCCGATCCACTGACTATCGCCAATCGGCAAATCGCACAGCTTGCCACCTGAGTTCAGCTCGTTCAGCATCCGGTCGGCAAAGTTGGGCCAGGGAATGAACTCAAAGTTCATGTTGTGCCCGGACTGAGCCTCGAATTCCTTGCTCAGCTCCACCAGCGCGTTCGCCGGATCCCATGCCGCCCAGCACAATGTCAGGTCTTCGGCCTGCGCGGATGCTGCAAATGTACTGGTGACAGCCGTCAATGCCGTGGCTGCCAGAAACTTGGTTCGTGTCATGTCTGTTCCTCCCATTGGTGGTCCCGACGCATGCTTGCTGCTGGTGCAGACTCTCCCCCGCCGGATTGGGAAAAGCCTAGATGAGGTGCGTACCTCAAGTAAAGCCCCATTTTTGAGGTACGCACATCATTTCTGTAATTTTGACCCCAAAAAGGTCTAAATCGCCAGTTTAACCCAAGTTCCGCCCTTGCCGGACGAACGCACACAGGCCTCAACAAAAGCAACTCCGCTCAATCCATCCATGACGCTGGGATATTGCACCTCGGCGCCAAGCGCGCTGCCATCCTTGTGCGCGCGAATGGCCTGCGCTGCCTCATTGTAAATCGTGGCAAAGGCTTCAAGATAGCCCTCAGGGTGGCCCGGCGGTATCCGACTGATCCGATTGGCCGCTTCGCCCGCGCCGGCATTTGCCCGCGTCAACCGCCGCTTTGGTTCGCCCAAAGGCGCGTGCCACAGCGTGTTGGGGTCCTCTTGCGCCCATTCCAGACCGCCTTTTTCGCCAAAAACCCGCAACCGCAGCGCGTTTTCGTTGCCGGGGCTCACCTGAGACGACCACAACATGCCGCGCGCACCGCCTTCAAAGCGCAACATCACATGCGCATTGTCATCCACCCGCCGCCCCGGAACAAAGCTCTGCATATCCGCGCAAAGTTGCTCCAGCTTCAACCCAGTCACAAAAGACGCCAGATGAAACGCATGGGTACCGATGTCGCCAATCGAGCCCCCCGCCCCCGACCGCTCCGGATCAGTGCGCCACTCGGCTTGCTTCAAACCGGTCTCTTCCAAAGGCTCGCTCAGCCAATCCTGCGGATACTCCACCTGCACCACGCGAATCTTCCCCAGATCCCCCGCCGCCACCATCGCCTGCGCCTGGCGCACCATGGGATGACCAGAATAATTGTGGGTCAACACAAACAACGCCTCTGACTTTTCAGCCGCTTGCATCATCCGTTTGGCCTCGCCCAATTGCGCGGTCAACGGCTTGTCGCAAATCACATGAATGCCGCGTTTCAAAAACTCCCGCGCCACCGCAAAATGCATGTGATTGGGCGTCACAATCGCCACCGCATCTATGCCGTCCTTCAATCTGGCTTCGCGCTGCGCCATAGCCGAAAAATCACCATAGACCCGCGCAACACCCAAATCCGCCCCCGAGGCTTGCGACTTTTCCGGCGTCGACGAAAAACACCCCGCCACCAATTCAAACTGATCATCCAACCGCGCGGCCATCCGATGCACACCGCCAATAAAGGCGTCACGTCCGCCCCCCACCATGCCCAGCTTCAGCCGAGCCGCCCCAATGCGCTCCATCACCAACTCCGATCTTCTTCATCTTTCAAATTAAACTCCGGGGGAGGCCCAACGGGCCGGGGGCAGCGCCCCCACCCCGCTCACAAGCCCAGCATCGCCCGATTGGCTGCGTCATCGGTGCCACCGTCGGCAAAATCGTCAAAGGCCCGCTCGGTCACGCGGATGATGTGTTCGTCCACAAACGCCGCCCCTTCGCGCGCCCCGTCTTCAGGGTGCTTCATCGCGCACTCCCATTCCACCACAGCCCAACCGTCAAAGTCATATTGCGTCAGCTTTGAGAAAACGGCGCCAAAATCAACCTGGCCATCGCCCAAAGACCGGAACCGCCCGGCCCGATCCACCCAAGACTGATACCCACCGTAAACGCCCTGTCGACCCGTCGGGTTCAGCTCGGCGTCCTTGACGTGGAACATCTTGATCCGCTCGTGATAGATGTCGATGTTATCCAGGTAATCCATCGCCTGCAGCACATAGTGCGACGGATCATACAGCATGTTACAGCGCGCGTGGTTGTTCACACGCTCCAGAAACATCTCAAAACTGACACCATCGTGCAGATCCTCACCGGGGTGGATCTAGTAACAAATGTCAACGCCATTGTCCTCGGCGTGATCCAGAATCGGGCGCCAGCGCGCTGCCAGCTCATCAAACGCCGTTTCAATCAAACCTGCGGGGCGTTGTGGCCACGGATAGACATAGGGCCAGGCCAAAGCGCCCGAAAACGTCACGTGCTGCGCAATGCCCATGTTCCTGCTGGCCGAGATCGCCTTTTTCACCTGATCCACAGCCCAGACCTGCCGCGCCGCAGGATCACCGTGCACGGACGGGTCGGCAAAGCCGTCAAAGGCCGTGTCATAGGCTGGGTGAACGGCCACCAATTGGCCCTGCAAATGAGTCGAAAGCTCGGTCACCTCGATCCCGTTTTCCGCCGCCTGGCCTTTGAACGTATCGCAATAATCCTTGCTTTCCGCGGCCTTCGCCAGATCAAACAAGCGCGCATCCCAGCTGGGCACCTGCACGCCTTTATACCCACACTCAGCGGCCCATTTGGTGATCGCGTCCCATGAGTTGAACGGCGCATCGTCGCCTGCAAACTGCGCCAGAAACAACGCTGGCCCTTTGATCGTCTTCATGTTGGTTTCCCCCATCAACCCTACCGTTCAAGGCAGATTTTCTTTCAATACGATTTCAATTCTGATCTTTTCCTGGCTGGCAATCACATCAACGCCGTCGCAATGGGCGCGCAACACCCGCGCCGCACTGCGCGCCAAATGGCCGGTGTTTTGATTGATCACCACGTCCAACGCGCCCTCGCGCAGCGCGGCGCAGGCATGCGGCGTCAGATCGTGACCGACAACAACCACCTTTTGCTCAAGGTTGCGTTCGCGCAAAACCTGGGTGACACCGCGCAGGCCGGCACCGACGCAATAGATACCAACCACATCGCTGTTGCGGTCCAGACATTGCGCCGTCACCTGCGCGGTCAGCTCATGATCGTCGCGCCCCTCGACCGTGGGCAGCGGCTCTAGCCCGGCAAATCGTTCGGCCATGACCTGGTCAAAGCCGATTCTGCGCTCAACCATGTCGCGGGCCAGCATTGTGTTGACCACCACTGCAATCTTGCCAGCTGGCGCATCGATGAAACGTCCCATCAACACCGCCGCCGTGCGACCCGCAGCAGTGTTGTCGATGCCAACGAAATGGTCTCGCTCAGAATTGGGCTGATCGGTGATCATCGCCACCACAGCCACGCCGCGCGCCTTCAGCCGAGCAATCATGTCGCGCACCATCGGCGTTTCATTGGCCATCACTGCAACACCGTCGATCCCGTCTTCGTCCATCTTCGAAAACGCCCGTTTCAACGCAACCGGATCGTTCAGCGACACCGAAACCGTCTCAATCGCACAGCGGTCTTTGGCCAAGCCGCGCGACGTTTCTGCAATGGCCTCGCGCAGCGCGCTCAGAAATTGACTGGACGTGTCGGGCAGCAAAAACACAAACCTATAGTGCCTCTGGCGCGCCAGATTCGCGGCCGAGATATCGCGCACATAGCCCAACGATTGCACAGCCTGCTGCACCCGCGCCACCGTGGCTTTTCGCACCCCTGCGCGCGCGTTCAGAACACGATCAACGGTGGCCAGACTGACGCCCGCCTCCCTTGCGATATCGTGCACTGTTGGCTTGCCCATCGTGCGTTCCCCCTTGGCTGTGCATCCTAGGGGAGGAAAATGAGGTACGTCAATCAGAAGTCAAAGCAATCATGGATACGCCCGGATTCGCACCAAACAGTGCGATTTCAGCCGTAGAACACCGCCAATAGTATCTTTTCGAACCAACGCCTTACGCCGTGTGCCTTGATTATTTGGCATAGGTTTTGGTAATATTACTTGACCAAAATTTGGTTGTGGACGAAACCTGCGGGACGAGTATGTTAAGCATATGTGTCAGACGGTCGCAGGGGGGTTAACACGCCGTCGTGCAATCACCGGACTGACAAAACACGCCGATCACAAGGTGTGAGAAACGAGACGACCGGGGCGCAGCCCTGGACTTATCCGGTCGGATTTTAGGGAGGACCTATGACCAATTCTACAACACGCAGAAAGTTTCTGCGCGGATCGGCTGTTGCCGGTGCCGCAGCGCTCGCAACACCCGCCATCGCAGATGGACACGGCACAACACTGAAGATGCAAGCAGCCTGGGGCGGCGGTATCTTTCTTGAGAACGCCCAGTCCTATGTGAACCGCGTCAACGAAATGTCCGGCGGCGGACTTCAGATCGAACTCCTGCCGGTGAACTCGGTTGTCAAAACCAGCCAGATGCAAGACGCGGTCCACCGCGGCGTTCTGGACGCAGCACACTATGTGCCAGCGTACTGGTATTCCAAATCCAAAGCAGCCTCGCTGTTTGGCACCGGCCCCTGCTTTGGCTGGTCCAGCCAGGAAGTTCTCGGCTGGGTCCACTACGGTGGCGGTCAGGAACTGTTTGACGAATTGATGGGCGAACTTGGCCTGAACGTTGTGTCGTTCTTCAACTCGCCGATGCCTGCCCAGCCCATGGGATGGTTCAAGGAAGAGATCAAAGACGCGTCCCAGATGAGCGGTCTCAAGTACCGCACCGTGGGTCTAGCGGCTGACGTTCTGCTTGAAATGGGCATGTCGGTTGTGCAGCTGCCCGGCGGTGAAATCCAGCCGGCGATGAAGTCCGGCCTGATTGACGCGGCCGAGTTCAACAACCCAACGTCAGACCGTGACTTTGGCATGCAGGACGTGTCCAAGCACTACCACTTGGCATCGTTCCACCAGAGCCAGGAGTTCTTTGAGGTCACCTTCAACAAGCGCAAGTTCGACCGTTTGGCCGACGAGCAGAAGGCGATCCTCAAGTACGCGTCGGAAGCCGAGAACTCGAACTTCTACTGGCACAACACCAAGCGTTACGCGGACGATCTGACCACTCTGCGCGACGAGCAGGGCGTCAACGTCTACCGCACACCCGACTCGGTGATGGCCGCGCAGCTGGCCGCATGGGACAAAGTGATCGAACGGATTTCCGGCGATGATCCGTTCTTTGCCAAAGTGATCGATTCTCAGAAAGCTTATGCCAAGAACGTCATGAACTATCTGAACCTCAATCAGCCTGATTACAAACTGGCCTACAGCCACTACTTCAGCTGATCCGATACCATAAACAACAGCTCCGGGCGGGTGCACAATGCGCCCGCCCGGACGCTTTAAGACATGTCGGGGAGGGCATCATGATCAAAACAATTCACGCCATTGAAGGGCTTAGCCAATGGGTTGGCAAATCCTTTGGCTGGTGCATCATGATCCTGACGCTGTCGGTCACCTACGAAGTGTTTGTGCGCTACGTGCTGAATTCGCCCACCGTCTGGTCGTTTGACACCATGATCCAAATGTACGGCGCGTTGCTTTTGATGTCAGGGCCGTATGCCTTGGCCCAGGACGCTCACGTGCGCGGCGATGTGGTGTACCGCCTGTTCCCGGTGCGCTGGCAGGCGCGTTTGGATTTCCTGCTTTATCTGCTGTTTTTCTTTCCCGGCATGATGGCCCTGTTCTGGTACGGCTGGGAAATCGCGTCCGACAGCTGGCGCTACAAAGAGGTGTCGATCAACAGCCCCGCCGGCGTGCAAGTCTATTTCTTCAAAACGCTGATCCCGATCGCGGGCGTGCTGATGATGATCCAGGGCATTGCCGAGCTGATGCGCTGCTGGATTGCCATGGGCACCGGCGTCTGGCCCGAACGCATCGACGACGTGAAAGAGACCGAGGATCTGCTCATCGATATGGATGAAGACGCGATCCCCGTGGCACTCGACCCGCGCAAATAACCTGCACAGCACCTCAAGAAAGATCCTAAAATGACGGACCCCCAAGTCGCAATTATGATGCTGTGCCTGTTCATTGTGCTGGTGCTGCTGGGCTTTCCCATCGCCTTCACATTGCTCGCTATGGGCGTGGCCTTTGGTTACTACGCCTACTACGATTTCGCACCCGAGAGCATTTCCGACATCTTCAGCAACAACATTTTCTATCTGCTGAACCAGAACACCTACTCGGTGATGGAAAACGACACGCTGGTGGCGATCCCGCTGTTCCTGTTCATGGGATATGTGGTCGAACGCGCCAACATCGTGGATCGGTTGTTCTTTTCGCTCTACATGGCCGCGCGGAACTTGCCCGGCTCGCTGGCGATTGCCGCGTTGCTGACCTGTGCGGTGTTCTCGACCGCGTCGGGCATCGTGGGCGCGGTGGTCACGCTGATGGGCCTGCTGGCTTATCCGGCGATGGCCAACGCGAACTACAACAAATCCTTTGCATCGGGCGTGATTTGCGCGGGTGGCACCTTGGGCATTCTGATCCCGCCCTCGATCATGTTGATCGTTTATGCGGCCATCGCGGAACTCTCGCCGTTGCGCCTTTATGCGGCGGCTGTTTTTCCGGGCCTTTTGCTGGCGGGCATGTACATCGCCTACGTGATCACCCGCGTGACGATCAACCCGTCGCTGGCCCCAAAACCCAACCTCAAGGACATCCCGCCCAAGCGTCAGATCTATCTGGACCTGCTGGTGTCCTTCGTGCCGCTGACCATCCTGATCGCGCTGGTGCTCGGCTCGATCTTGGGCGGTCTCGCCACCCCCGCCGAAGCGGCCGCAATGGGCGCGATGGGCGGGCTGGTTCTGGCTGTGCTTTATCGCTCGCTCACCTGGCAAAAGGTCAAGGAAAGCGTGTTCCTGACCGCCAAGGCCACCGCGATGGTGTGCTGGTTGTTTGTCGGCTCGTGGACATTCGCATCGGTGTTTTCCATTCTCGGCGGCCATGAAATCATCGCCGATTGGGTCGTTGGCATGAACCTTGAGCCCTGGCAGTTCCTGGTGCTCGCACAGCTGATCATCTTCTTGCTGGGCTGGCCCCTGGAATGGTCGGAAATCCTGATCATCTTTGTGCCGATCTTCCTGCCCATGCTCGAAATCTTTGGCGTGAACCCCTATTTCTTTGCGATGCTGGTGGCGCTGAACCTGCAAACCTCGTTCCTGACCCCGCCGATGGCGATGTCGGCTTATTACCTCAAGGGCGTGTTGAAAAAACAGATCGAACTGATGGAGATCTTCCGCGGCCTGATGCCGTACCTCGCCATCGTGATCTTCTGTATGTTCCTGATGTACCAATTCCCTGGCATCGCTTTGTTCCTGCCTGACTTCTTCTTTGGGCCCTACATCCCGTGATCAGGGGCGATCTGACCAAGCTCAGCGCGGTACAGGCCGCGCGGGCCATCCGCGAAGGCGAATTGATGTCGCAAGCGCTGGTGGCCGCTTGCCTGGAACAGATCGGCAAAACGGAACCGCAAATCAAAGCCTGGGCACATCTTGATCCCGATCAGGCCATGGCTCAGGCGGCCGAGGCCGACCGCATCCGCAAGTCCGGCAAAGGCACCGGCGCGCTTCACGGTGTGCCCGTAGGCCTGAAGGACATCATCGACACTGCCGATATGCCGACCCGTCGCGGCACCGCGATCTTTGAACACCACGCCCCCGAGATGGACGCGACAATTGTCGAACGCCTGCGCGAAGCAGGTGCGGTGATCATGGGCAAGACCAAAACCACCGAACTGGCCTTTGTACACCCCACCGACACCACCAACCCGTTTGATGCCGCGCGCACCCCGGGAGGGTCGTCCAGCGGCTCGGCGGCCGCGGTTGCAGCCCATCATGTGCCTTTGGCGATCGGCACGCAGACCAACGGTTCGGTCATCCGCCCTGCCTCGTTCTGCGGCACCTTTGGGTTCAAACCGACACGCGGCATGATCTCGCGCCACGGCGTGCTGCAAACTTCGTTCTCGCTCGATCAACTGGGCCTGTTCGCGCGCAGCATCGAAGACGCAGCCCTGCTGGGCGATGCCATCGCCTCCTATGATGGGCGCGACCGCTTGTCCCTGGCGCGCCCCCGACCAGACCTGATGTCAGGCGCCACCGCCGATGTGCCGGTCGAGCCTGACATTGCATGGTTCGAGCTGCCGTTCAACGACCGGCTTGATCCAGACGCCCGCGACGGGCTCGATGCTGTGATCGAGGCACTTGGCCCCCGCATCGAACGCTTTGATGCCTCCGAACAACTCAGTGGGCTGGTTCAGGTGCAGGCCACGATCCACGAATATGAATTCTGCCATCACCTGGATTACGTGATCAAACGCTATGGCGACCAACTGAGCGACACTTTGCGCGCCGTGATTGCCCGCGCCCAAACCATCACCCGCAGCGAATACGAAGACGCGATGGCCGTCAAAACCTCCGCCGACAGCTTTTTCGCCGCGCATTTCAACGATTTTGATGCCATCATGGCCCCAAGTGCCGCCGGACAAGCCCCACTGATCAGCACCGGCACCACCGGCGATCCGGTGTTTTGCACCCTTTGGACCGTTGCCGGCCTGCCCACGCTGTCTTTGCCGCTGTTGGTGGGCGACAACGATCTGCCCATCGGCGTGCAATTGATTGGCGGGGTCGAGGAAGACGACAGATTGCTGCGCACCGCCGCGTGGGTGCAAACCCATCTCAGCGCCCTGACACAAGACTAGGAGAGCGAAAATGCCACGTTGGATCAATATCGTAATGGGACTCATTGGCACCGGGCTGATGATGGTTTTCACCCTTGGTCTGTCCCAAAGTATCTCGGCCGGTTTTGCGGGCTTTAAGGGCGGTCTGCCGTTTCTGATCATCGTCGTGTTTGTGATCTGTCTGGCACTCTACAATTTCTACGAAGACGCGATCCGCACCAAAAAGAAATGAGCGCCCCCCCCCGCCTCTGGATGCCCCGCCGCCTGTCTGATGCCACCATCGCCCGGGCGCGCGCCAGCTATGATCTGATCCTGAACGAGGCCGACACTCCAGGCAGTGCCGATGATATTATCGCCATGAGCCGCGAGGTTGATGCGATGATGCCCTGCCATTCCGAGCTGTTCACCCCCGACGTCGTCGCCCAGCTGGATCCGCGCCTCAAGATCATCGCCAATCATTCGGTTGGTGTTGATCACTGCAACCTGCCCGCTTTGGCCGAACGCGGCATCGTGGTGACCAACACGCCCGATGTGCTGTCGGATGCCACCGCCGAAATCGCCATGCTGCAGATGCTGAGGGCCGCACGCCGCGCGGTGGCCGGTGACACGTTGGTGCGCACCGGCAACTGGGCGTCGTGGAGCCCGTCGTTTATGGTGGGCAAGCAGGTCACCGGCGCGCGTCTCGGCATCGTTGGCATGGGCCGCGTTGGGCGCGCCTTTGCCGCCAAGGCCCGCGGTTTTGATATGGAGATCCACTATTTCAACCGCACTCGGCTTGCCGCCGATCAGGAACAGGGCGCGACGTTTCATGCCGATCTGTCCAGCCTGCTGGGGGTTGCCGATTTTGTGTCGCTGCATTGCCCGGCCACGCCCGACACCACCGGCTTGATCAACGCCGACACGCTGGCGCTGCTGCCCGATGGCGCCATTCTGGTGAACACCGCACGCGGCGCGCTGGTTGATGAAGCCGCCTTGCTGGGTGCCATTGCAAGCGGCAAACTCGCCGCCGCCGGGCTCGACTGTTTTCAGGTTGAACCGGGCGGAAACCCTGGATTTGCGGCCCATGACAACATCTTCATGTTGCCCCATATCGGCAGCGCCACCGTGCGCACCCGCGACGCGATGGGCTTTCGCGCGCTTGACAACCTCGATGCCTTTTTCGCCGGTAAGCGCCCGAAAGACACCCTGTAACCCCACCCAAGGAGAGACCAAATGCCTGTTTCCGTGCAAGTGATGTACCCTGTGTCTGACGACACCACGTTTGACTATGACTACTACCTGTCCACGCATATGGATCTGGTCGGCCAGCACATGGGCGAACATATCAGCCAAACTCTGGTCACCAAAGGCATCGCGGGCGGCCCGAACACCCCGCCCGGTTTGCACGCTGTGGCCACGATGGTGTTTGCCGATCAGGCCGCGATGGACGCTGGTCTGGGCAATTCTGGCCCGGTCATGGCCGACATTCCCAACTTTACCAACAGCCAGCCGCAAATCCTGATTGGCGAGGTTGTCGGCTAGGTTTGCCGCATCAGCCAAAAGAAACCTCGGATGGCCGCGCCCTTAAGGCAAAAACCCTAGCGCAGTCGCGCGCCTGAGCGACGGTCAAACACCATCGCTCGGGCGGGATCAAATTGCAGGGCAACGCGGTCGCCCTCGGTGCTGCGCATATCGCCGCGTTCTTCCACAATCAGTCGCTCGCCAGTGGGCGCGCGCAAATGTGCATAAGACACACCGCCCAGCGCTTCGGTCAATTCAACCAACAAAGGCCCTCCGGCGCTCAGCTCAAGATGTTCCGGGCGCAACCCAAGGTCAACATCTGCCCCCTCGCCCGGCAACGATACATTTACGCCCACCGGCTCGGGCAGCGCCTCGCACACCACGTGCCCATCGCGCACAGTGCCATTCAGAAAATTCATCGCGGGCGAGCCTATAAAACCCGCGACAAAACGATTGTCCGGGTCACGATAAAGATCGAGCGGCGCGCCGACCTGTTCAATGCGCCCGTCGCGCAGCACGACGATCTTGTCGGCCAGCGTCATCGCCTCGACCTGATCGTGGGTGACGTAGATCATCGTTGCGCCGATTTCCTGGTGCAACCGGGCAATCTCGACCCGCATTTCCACCCGCAATTCGGCGTCCAGGTTGGACAGCGGTTCGTCAAACAAAAACACCTCGGGGCCGCGCACAATGGCTCGTCCGATCGCCACACGTTGGCGTTGCCCGCCCGACAGCGCCTTGGGTTTGCGTTTGAGGTAATCATCCAGTTTGAGAATATCGGATGCTTCGGCCACTTTGCGCCGGATTTCAGCCCGCGCCACGCCGTTCATGCGCAACCCAAACCCCATATTTTCCTCGACCGTCATATGCGGGTAAAGCGCGTAGGTCTGGAACACCATCGCCACCCCACGCTTGGCCGGATCAAGATTGGTAACATCGCGTGCACCGATGGAAATCTGCCCCTCGCTGGTGTCTTCCAACCCGGCAATCATGCGCAGCAACGTGGATTTGCCACAGCCCGACGGCCCGACAAAAACACAGAATTCACCATCCGCAATATCAAGGTCAACGCCGTGGATCACCTGCGTCGCTCCATAGCGTTTGACGGCTTTTTGCAACGTGACGCCTGTCATAACTCAATTCCTGTCTTTGGGGCGCGATCTTCGGGAAAGCGCCAGGCCTCGGCCTCAAACGCGATGGCATGCGCTGTCTGGTTCAGGCGGGGCACCCAACTTTCAAGCTGGTCAAGCGTTGTGCGCGCGGTGGCGCCAGTGATGGAAAGCGCCCCCAGCACATGTCCCCCGGGGGACAAAATGGGCTTGGCGACACAGATAATGCCCGGTTCATGTTCTTCACGATCAAAGGCAAACCCGCTCTGATGGATCTGGTTCAATTCGTCGCGAAACGCGTCGGCGCTGACAACAGTGTGCGGCGTAAAGCGATGAAACGACTGTTGCGCAATCGCGCGGCTTTGCGCCTGTTCGGGCAAAAACGCCAGCATCGCTTTGCCCACGCCCGTGCAATAGGCTGGCCCAATGCGCCCGGCCTGACTGAACATCTGGATCGGGTCGGCCGCGTTACGCTTGTCGACATAAAGCACCTGGGCATTGTCCAACTGGGCCAGGTGCACGGTTTCGCCCACATCCTGGCTGAGCGCGTCGAGCATCGGGCGCGCAATCGGCGCCAACGAACTTTGCATCCACGCCGCGTGCGCCAGCCGCACCAGCCGCATCCCCAAAGCATAGGTTTGACGGTCGGGATCATAGACCAGCATGCCCTGACTGGTGAGCGTTTGCAAAAACCGATACAGCGTCGCCTTGGGAAACGGGCTGGATGTCAAAAGCTCGCCAAAACGCACCGGGCGCTCGAAAGCGGCGACCTGATCCAAGACCTCACAGGCCTTTCCGACCGTTCCATCCCCAGACACGTGGGAGTGCTCCTTTTGGTACGGTGCTCCTGCCAAGCGGGCCAAGACAGGAAGGTGTTGACAAGCCTAGACGCGACGCGCAAAGATTTCAATATGTAAAACAAAGTTTCATTAAATGGAACCAACTGACAAAAGACGCTCTTTGGGAGGAAACCATGTACGTCACAACCAAAACCGCGCTGGCAGCGCTGGCCACAACTGTGGCGCTGGCCATGCCTGTGCGCGCTGAACTGACCGGTGATCTGAAGATCTTTCTGGACACATCGAACCCGGCGCCGCGCGCAACAATGGAAGCGATGATCGCAACGTTTCAGGGCAAGCACCCCGATTTGAACATTGAAACAACGGTCATCGACCGCGAGGCTTACAAAACCCAAATTCGCAACTTTCTGACCGCGAATGCGCCAGACGTGGCCACCTGGTATGCCGCCAACCGCATGCGCCCCTATGTCGAAGCTGGCTTGTTCGAGGACGTGTCTGATCTATGGGCCGAACCCGCAATCGCCGACAATCTGGCATCGACCAAAGGTGCTATGACCATCGATGGCAAACAGTGGGGCGTGCCGTATACCTATTACCAATGGGGCGTTTATTACCGCAAAGACATCTTTGCCGAACTGGGGCTGGAAGAGCCCAAAACCTGGGATCAGGAAAAGGCCAATTGTGCCAAGATCGTCGCGTCAGGGCGGGCCTGCTATACCATCGGGACCAAGTTCCTTTGGACGGCTGGCGGATGGTTTGACTATCTCAACATGCGCACCAACGGCTTTGATTTCCACATGCAACTGTTGCAGGGCGACGCCAGCTGGGAAAGCGACGAAGTGCGCGCGACGTTCTCCAATTGGCGCGAGTTGATCGACATGGGCGGCTTTGTCGCCAACCACCAGACCTACAGCTGGCAAGAGGCATTGCCGTTCATGGTCAACGGACAAGCCGCGTCCTATTTGATGGGCAATTTCGCCGTCGCCCCGCTGCGCGAAGCAGGGCTCAGCGATGATCAGCTGGATTTCTATCAATTCCCTCAGATCAACCCAAATGTGGCCATGGCCGAAGATGCGCCAACTGACACGTTCCACATTCCCGCCAAGGCTCAGAACAAAGAAGCCGCCCGGGAATTTTTGCGCCATGTGGCAGCAGCGGATACGCAGACAACGATCAACGCAGGCGATGCTTTGGGTCAATTGCCCGTCAATTCCAAGAGCTCGGTGGACAACGACAAGTTCCTGCAAGAAGGCTTTGAGATGCTGTCGCAAAACAGCCCTGGCGGTGTGGCCCAGTTCTTTGATCGCGACGCGCCTGCGGAAATGGCCAAGGTTGCCATGGAAGGATTTCAGGAATTCATGGTCAAGCCAGACAGTCTGGACCGGATCCTGAAAAAGCTCGAGCGCGCTCGCGGGCGGATCTATAAATAAAACAGAGAGGGGGCGCTGCCCGCCCCCTCACGACATGTCCAGCGGCTTGGGCCTCCGGCCCCGCCGCTGTAGCCGCACCGATCCCCGGCTTGGAGGGATAGCAAAGGCGGCACGCAGAACACCCCATGGGACCCAGAACCAATGACCAAAGTCCGCGCATCCGAAGACAGCTGGTGGCATCGAAATCAGCAAAAGCTGGCGCCATGGCTGTTTTTGGCGCCGGGGCTGTTGTTTTTTCTGTTTTACGTCATCTTCCCGGTGTTTCAGTCCTTTAACCTGTCCCTTTATGAATGGGACGGCCTTGGCCAAGCCGAATACGTCGGATTTCGCCACTACGAAGATCTCTACTACGAATGGGTCGACCGGGATGCGTTTTACACCTCACTGAAGAACAACCTGATCTGGCTGACACTCTATTTGCTGGCAATCCCGGCCGGGCTTTTCATTGCTTTGTTCCTGAACCAGACCGTCACAGGAATCCGTCTCTACAAATCCCTGTTCTTCTTTCCCTTCGTGATCAGCCAGGTTGTTGTCGGCCTGGTGTTTTCTTGGTTTTACGACCCCACATTCGGGCTACTGAACGCCCTGCTTGGATTTGTTGGCCTGGGACCTGTGAATGTGCTGGGCGACGAAAATCTGGTGACTTATGGCATCATCGCCGCTGGGCTTTGGCCACAAACCGCCTATTGCATGATCCTTTACCTCACCGGGCTGAATGCAGTCGATCCGGAACAGATCGAGGCCGCGCGGCTGGACGGCGCGAAGGGATGGAAGATGCTGTGGTTCGTCGTGCTGCCGCAATTGCGCCCCGCCACCTTTATCGCCTTCGTGGTCACTATAATCGGTGCCCTGCGCAGCTTTGATCTGATTTCCATCATGACCGCAGGAGGCCCGTTCGGCTCATCACGTGTGTTGGCTTACTACATGTTCGAAGTCGCGTTGTCCGAATACGGCTTTCGCATGGCTATGGCGCCGCCATCGCAGTGGTGCTGTTCCTCATCATGCTCTGCTTTATCGCCTATTTCCTTTGGTCAATGTACCGCGACGAAAAAGGACACTGAACATGACGCGGACGCCACCTTTTCCTTTTGCCAAAAATATCCCCGCCGGAGGCATGGCCGCCAGGCCATTCCCAAGAAAGCGCTAGGTCATGTTCCCAACTCCAATCGAAAAAACCAGCGCCTCCACCCGGATGACGTATCAGGCCCTTCTCCCCGTCGCATTGCTGTTCTGGCTGATGCCCCTGCTGGCCGTTGCCCTGTTTTCCATCAAGCCCGGCAGTGATTTTGCCAGCGCCAATTACTGGGGCTGGCCCAGCTCGTTTGAGGCCGGCGCCAATTACGGGCGTGTCTTCTTTGACAGCGACATGCCGCGTTACTTGCTCAATTCCGTCTTCATCACTGTGCCAACGGTGATTGGCGCCGTCGCACTATCGGCTATGACGGGCTTTGCCTTGGGCATCTACAAGTTCCGCTCCAACATCTGGGTGTTTTTCCTGTTTGTCGCCGGCAACTTTGTCCCGTTTCAAATTCTGATGGTGCCGGTGCGCGACCTGACGCTTGACCTCGGGCTCTACAACACCAAAACCGGGCTGGTTCTGTTTCACATCGCGTTCCAGACCGGGTTTTGCACGCTGTTCATGCGCAATTTCATCCGTGCTTTACCGTTCCAACTGATCGAGGCCGCGCGGGTTGAGGGTGTCACCGAAATCCGCATCTTCTGGTACGTTGTTTTGCCGCTGATGAAGCCCGCGCTCGCCGCACTTTCGGTGCTGATCTTCACCTTTATATGGAATGACTATTTCTGGGCTGTGGTGCTGACCCAAGGCGCGGAAAGCCAGCCTGTGACCGCCGGCATCACCAGCTTCAATGCGCAATATCGCGCCGCCTATCATTTGATGAGCGCCGGCAGCATTGTCGCCGCCCTGCCCCCGGTTGCGATGTTCTTTTTGATGCAAAAACACTTCATCGCCGGCCTCACGCTGGGAGCGGTCAAATGAGACTCATTCAAAAAGGTGCGCCATGGTAAAAATCGCCTTTATCGGTGCGGGATCGACGATCTTCATGCAAAATATCGTCGGCGACGCGCTGTTGACCCCGGCTTTGGCCGACAGCCATTTCGCGTTGATGGACATTGATCAAACCCGTCTGGCCCAGAGCGAGTCCGTGGCGCGCGCCATGATCAAAAGCACCGGCACGGGCGCCACGCTCAGCACGCACACCAATCAACGCGCGGCCCTGGACGGCGCTGATTTTGTCATCACCGCTTTTCAGATCGGCGGGTACGAGCCCTGCACCGTTACTGATTTTGAAATCCCGCGCGCTTACGGGTTGCGCCAAACCATCGGCGACACGCTGGGCGTGGCAGGCATCATGCGCGCGTTGCGCACGGTTCCGGTGTTGTGGGATGTTGCGCGTGATATGGCCGCGCTTTGCCCCAATGCGACCCTGTTGCAATATGTGAACCCGATGGCGATCAACACTTGGGCTCTGGCCGAGGCGTTTCCACACCTGAAACAGGTTGGCCTGTGCCATTCAGTGCAAAACACGGTCGAAGAGATTGCCCATGATCTGGGCCTGCCAAAGGGTGAAATCGGCTATAAGGTGGCCGGCGTCAATCATGTCGCCTTTTTCCTGCGCCTCGATCACCAGGGCCGCGATCTTTACCCGGATTTGCGGGCCGGATACCGTGCTGGCGCGCTGCCCAAACCGCCGCTGTTGATGCCTCGCTGCGCCAACACCGTGCGTTACGAGGTGATGGAACAGTTGGGCTGGTTTTGCACTGAAAGCAGCGAACATCTGGCGGAATACGTGCCCTGGTTCATCAAATCCGGGCGCGAAGATCTGATCAACAGGTTCGCCATCCCGCTGGATGAATACCCGGCGCGCTGCATCGAACAAGCCGCAGCCTGGGCAGATCAGGCCAAAGCCCTGACCAACGTTACCGAATTGAGCGTCACCCGCAGCCATGAATTTGCCGCCGATCTGATGAACGCAATCACAACCGATCAGCCGCTGTCGATCTATGGCAACCTGCCCAACACTGGACAAATGCCGCAATTGCCGATGGGGGCCGCCGTCGAAACCCCGTGTCTGGTGGATGCTAACGGCATCCAACCCACCTGTATCAACGACGTGCCGCCCCAATTGATCGCGTTGATGCGCAGCCAGATCAACGTGCAGGAGTTGACCGTGCGCGCACTGATCGACCAAAACCCCGAGCATATCTATCACGCCGCGATGATGGACCCGCACACCGCCGCCGAGCTGGACCTGCGCCAGATCCGCAGCCTGATCGATGATTTGCTACGCGCCCACAGCGACTGGGTGCCAGATTGGTGCGCGCCCATCAAAGCCGCATGACCCCTTCTTCTACAGGACACCCCGAATGACCAAGACCGCCAGTTTTCACGATCTGCAATCCGCCTCTGTGTTCATCACCGGAGGCGGCTCTGGCATTGGCGCGGCGCTCACCGATGGGTTTTTGGCGCAGGGCGCGCAGGTGGCCTTTATCGGGCGCTCGGATGCGTCGGAATTTGTGAACGAGATGGCCCAAAAACACGGCCGGACCCCGCTTTTTGTGCAAGGCGATATCACCGACACAAACCAGCTGAGCAGCGCCATCGCGCGCGCCAGTGCGGCCCATGGGCCGGTCACGGTGCTGGTCAACAATGCCGCCAACGATCAGCGCCACGATTGGCGCGACACCACGCCCGAATTCTGGGACGCGATGCAATCGATCAATCTCAAAGCCTATTTCTTTGCGATTCAAGCAACCGCCAAGGGTATGATTGCAAACGGAAAAGGGGGCACCATCATCAACTTCAGCTCGATCAGCTATATTATGGGCAATGCCGGATATCCCGCCTATACCTCGGCCAATGCCGCGATCACGGGCCTGACCCGGTCGATGGCGCGCGAATTGGGGCCCGACGAAATCCGCGTGAATGCGCTGGCCCCAGGTTGGGTTTTGACGCAAAAACAGCTTGATAAATGGGCCACGCCCGACGCGTTGGCCGCCCATCTGGAGCGTCAGTGCATTCCCGAACATCTGGTGCCCCAAGACATTGTCGATGGCGTGTTGTTTCTGGCCTCTGGCACCAGCCGGATGATGACAGGGCAGTGCATGGCCGTGGATGGCGGCGTTGTGGTGTCGGGCTAGATCATGGTACAGATCGCGCAATGGATCGCCGCCGATTGGGGCACAACGCATCTGCGGGTTTGGGCCATGCAGGGGGCGTCAGTTGTCGCCCAGGACAGCTCGGATCAGGGAATGGCGCGTTTGGCCGGCGCCGGGTTTGAGCGGGCGTTGCTGGATCTGATCGCCGATTGGCTGGGTCCAGAGCCCACAGATATTATCGCCTGCGGCATGGTTGGCGCGCGCCAGGGCTGGGTCGAGGCGCCCTATCACGCGGTGCCCTGTGCACCACTGGCGGGTGGTTTGGTGCGCGTGCGCAGCGCCGATATGCGGCTGAACGCGCGCATTGTTCCGGGCCTGAAACAGACCAAACCCGCCGACGTTATGCGCGGCGAAGAAACCCAGATCGCGGGGTTCCTGGCGCTTAATCCCGGTTGGGACGGGGTGATTTGCCTGCCCGGCACACACACCAAATGGGTTGAAATCAGCGCGGGCGAAGTGGTCAGTTTTCAGAGTTTCATGACTGGCGAGCTGTTTGCAACACTCAGCCAAAACACAGTTTTGCGTCATTCTATTGCCGCTGACGGCTGGCACGAACCCGCTTTTGAACAGGCGCTGGAAGACGCATTGTCGCGCCCGGAACGCCTCGCCGCGCGGCTGTTTTCTCTGCGCGCCACCGATTTGCTGGAAGGGGCCGACCCAAAAGCCGCGCGTGCACGCCTGTCGGGCATGTTGATTGGCGCCGAACTGGCAGCCGCCAAACCCTATTGGCTGGGCCGCGACATCGCGCTGATTGGCACGCCCGACAGCGCCCAACCCTACGGCGCCGCCCTAAAAGCCCAAGGCGCGCCAGTCACCGAAACCGACAGCGTCCGCATGACGCTGAGCGGGCTCACCGCCGCCTGGCGCAGTCTGAAGGACACCGCATGAGCCGCCCTCTGATTGCCATTTTGCGCGGGATCACCCCGCCCGAAGTCTGTGACATCGCCGCCGCGCTGATTGCCGCCGGCATCACCCGAATCGAGGTGCCGCTGAACTCGCCCGAGCCGCTGACCAGCATCCGCGCCATGGCGCGGGATTTTGGCGAAACCGCGTTGATCGGCGCCGGCACTGTGCTGAACGTGCGCGATGTGGATGCCGTCGCCGAGGCGGGCGGCAAACTGATCGTATCGCCCAATTTCGACGCTGACGTGGTCGCGCAAACCTGCGCGCTTGGACTGCAAAGCTGGCCCGGCGTGTTCACTCCCACCGAAGCTTTTGGCGCGCTCAAAGCTGGCGCAAGTGGGCTAAAGCTGTTTCCCGGTGCACTGGCCGGACCCGAAGGTCTAAAAGCGATGCGCGCGGTTTTGCCCGCCTCAGCCGAGGTTTTCGCCGTTGGCGGCGCCGGCCCTGACAGCTTTGCCCAGTGGATCGCCGCAGGCGCCAGCGGATTTGGCATCGGATCAGCCCTTTACAGCCCGGGCCTGTCGGTCAAAGATATCTCGGACCGGGCGCGACAGATTGTGACAGCTTTTGATGCCTGCTTTTGATGTCACCTTTTTTATGATTGCGCTTGATGACCACGCTGATTTACGACCAACGCATCTGCTCTTTGGGGGAAGGTCCGCTGTGGCACCCGACGCGCAAACAACTGTTCTGGTTTGACATTCTGAACCACAAAATGCTGTCGCAGGATCATGACGGCCCGCTGGAATGGCAATTCGAGGAATCTGTTTCGGCGGCAGGATGGATTGACGACAACACGCTTTTGGTCGCCAGTGAAAGCATGCTGATGCAGCTGAACCTGACCACGGGCGACAGCCACGCGGTTGCCGCACTTGAGGCGGATCGCCCAGATACCCGCTCAAATGACGGACGCGCCGATCCGTGGGGCGGGTTCTGGATCAGTACGATGGGCAAACAGGCCGAGCCTCAGGCCGGTGCGATCTATCGCTATTATCAAGGCAGCATACGCAAAATTGTTGACGGGATCAGCATTCCCAACGCGATCTGTTTTTGCCCCGATCGCCGCTTTGCCTATTACACCGACACGCCCACACAACGCGTGATGCGCCAGCATCTGGACGAAGCGACAGGTTGGCCAAGCGGCGCGGCGCATGTGTTTCTGGATCTGTCCGATCAACACCTGAACCCCGATGGCGCTGTGGTCGACACCACCGGTAACATCTGGCTGGCGCAGTGGGGCGCGGCGCGGGTGGCGGCCTATAATCATGCCGGGCGCTTTGTGCGCGCGGTGCCGGTGGCCGCGCGCAACAGCTCGTGCCCGGCTTTTGGCGGCGAGGATCTGGATACGCTGTTTTGCACCTCGGCGGCACACGGGGTGTCAAATCTGATCCGCGAACATCAGCCCAGCAACGGCATGGTCTTTTGCGCACCCGGCGTTGGCACCGGACAAGCCGAACACAGGGTTGTTTTATGAGCCGAGCCCTGGGGGTCTGTTACTACCCCGAACATTGGCCCGAAGAGATCTGGAGCCACGACGCCAAACTGATGCGCGACACCGGTATCACATGGGTGCGCATTGGTGAATTCGCGTGGTCGCGGCTGGAACCAAATCCCGGAGAGCTGCGATTTGCCTGGCTTGACCGCGCGATCGAGGCGCTGTCCTCGGCTGGGTTGAAGGTGGTGTTGGGCACCCCGACAACCACACCGCCGCGTTGGATGCTGACGCGCCATCCCGACATGCTGGGCGTGGACGAGCAGGGCAACCCGCGCAAATTCGGCGCGCGCCGGCATTACTGTTTCAGCCACATCGGCTACCGCGACGCGGCCCAGCGTATCACCAAAGTGCTGGGCGATCGGTATGGGCGCGATTCGCGCATCGCCGCCTGGCAGATCGACAACGAATATGGCTGTCACGACACGGTGCTCAGCTATTCGGAGCCGGCGCTGCGCGCGTTTCGGTTGTGGCTGGCGCGCCAATACGGCGAAATCGAAGTGCTGAACGAAAAATGGGGCAATGTGTTCTGGTCGATGGACTACACCCGTTTTGAGGATGTCGAGCTGCCCAACCAGACTGTGACTCAGCCCAATCCGGCCCATGTTCTGGCTTTTGCCCGCTTCAGTTCTGATCAGGTCGTCGCATTCAACCACGCCCAGGTGGCCTCTTTGCGCAAACGCACCGACGCGCCGCTGCTGCACAACTATATGGGCCGGGTGCTGGAATTTGATCACTTCGCACTCGCGCGCGAGCTGGATATCGCCACATGGGACAGTTACCCCATCGGCTTTCTGTCGGACCGGGTTGAGGCAAGCCCGGCGCATAAAGCACGCTATTTGCGTCAGGGCGATCCGGATATGCAGGCCTTTCACCATGACCTTTACCGCGCGGTCGGGCGCGGGCGCTGGTGGGTGATGGAGCAACAGCCCGGCCCAGTGAACTGGGCGCCCCACAATCCCGCGCCCCTGCCCGGCATGGTGCGGCTTTGGTCGTGGGAGGCGTTTGCCCATGGCGCCGAATGCGTCAGCTATTTTCGCTGGCGTCAGGTCCCGTTTGGGCAGGAACAAATGCACAGCGGCCTGTTGCGCTGCGACGGTATGTCAGCCCCTGGATTGGCCGAGGCCGCACAAGTCGCACGCGAACTGGCCGAGATGCCCGAGGTCGAAACCGCGCAGGCGCCCGTGGCGCTGATCTTTGACTACGCCTCGGCCTGGGCCTGGCGAGCGTTGCCTCAGGGCGCTGATTTTGACTATTTCAACCTGGTGTTTTCGGCTTACCGCGCGCTGCGTCGTGCCGGGATATCGGTCGACATTTTGCCGCCTGATGCCAAGGACTTGTCGGGCTACCGCGCGGTGCTGGCGCCCGGTTTGGCGCAATCTTCGGCTGGGCTGCGCGAGGCGATGGCCGCCTCTGGCGCAATCATGGTTTTGGGCCCGCGCAGTTTTGCGCTGAACGGTGATTTCAATCTGGCCGTGCCGCTGGCGCCCAATGTGGCTGGGCTGAACATCAAGGTCGCACATGTGGAAACCTTGCCCCCAAATCACAAACACCCGGTGAAAGGCGGCGGCCATATTCAAAGCTGGCGCGAACAGCTTGAGGGAACCGCCCAAGTGTTGATCCGCGATATGGCGGACGCCCCGGTTTTGGTGGGCAACAGTCGGGTCTGGTATCTGGGCGGCTGGCCCGATGACACCTTGTGGAACCGGGTTGTTGCGCTGATCGCCAAAGCCTGTGACGTGACGCGCCACGATTTGCCCGAAGGCGTCAGGCTGCGCCAATCCGGCACCACGTGTTTTGCCTTCAATTACGCAGCGGAACCTGTCACGTTCAACGGACTGACTTTACCACCTGCAGGGGTTGCATGGGGGCCCTCGGCCACCTCGCTGTCCCTGCCCGAAACGCCGCGCCGATCACAGGACACGACATGACCCAAACCGCGCCGACCCATAGTTCTTATGACGTCGTGATTGTCGGTGGTGCCATGTATGGCTCGTCGATCGCGTGGTTTCTGAGCGATCTCGACGATTTTGACGGGCGCATTCTGATTGTCGAGCGCGATCTGAGTTATGAGAACGCCGCGACCTCACACACCAACAGCTGCATCCGTCAACAGTTCAGCAACGAAGTGAACGTAAGAGTGTCGCAGTTTGGCGCCGAATACATCAAGAATTTCCGCCGTTTTTTGGGCGATGATCCACGGGTGCCCGAGCTGGTTCTGCAAAGCTATGGGTACATGTATCTGGCCGACACGCCCGAATTTGCCGCCACGCTGCGCGAGGCACAGCAGATCCAGCAAAACATCGGCGCGGCCACCAAACACCTTAGCCGCGACGACATCGCCGCCGCCTATCCGTTTTACAACCTCGAAGACATCGTCGGGGCCAATCACAATCTGATCGACGAAGGCTACTTTGACGGCGGCACTTTGTTTGATTGGTGGCGCCGTTCGAACCGGGAACGCGGGGTTGAGTACATTCAAAACGAAGTTGTCGACATGACGCTGAACCCGGCGGGCAGTGCGGTTGACACGATCACGCTGGCGAGCGGCGAAAAGATCACGTGTGGTGATGTGGTCAACGCATCGGGCACGCGGGCCGCGCGCACAGCCGCTATGGCCGGGCTCAGCATTCCGGTGGAGCCGCGCAAACGCTATACATTCATCTTTGACGCCGCCCAGCCGTTGGACCGCGATCTGCCGCTGACGATTGACCCATCGGGCGTGCACATGCGCAGCGAAGGCGCCTATTATCTGGCCGGATGCCCCCCGGATGACGACCCGGCCGTGGCGCCGGATGACTTCATCGCCGATCACAGCCTGTGGGAAAACAAGGTTTGGCCGGTGCTGGCCCATCGCGTGCCGCAGTTCGAACAGATCAAGTTAATCAACATGTGGGTCGGGCATTACGACTTTAACACCTTCGATCAAAACGCAATTCTGGGGCGCCACAGTCGGGTGCGCAACTTTGTCTTTGCCAACGGGTTTTCTGGCCATGGGTTGCAACAGTCCCCGGCAATAGGGCGCGGTCTGGCCGAGCTTTTGGCCTTTGGCGCCTATCGCAGCCTTGATCTGACCCCGTTTGATTGCGCTCGGATCGAAACCAAAACCCCGTTTCTCGAAAAGGCAGTCATTTGATGCAAACCCAAATCAATCCGTTCACAGCCGCCCTGCGCGGCGGGCAAAAACAACTGGGCGTGTGGGTCAGCCTGGGCAGCGGGTTTGGCGCCGAAGTGCTGCGCGGCAGCGGCTTTGACTGGGCCTTGCTGGATATGGAGCATTCGCCAACGGAAATCAGCGCCATCCTGAACCAACTTCAGGTCTTTGCCGACACCAAAACCACCGCCATCGTGCGCCCGCCGTGGAATGATTCTGTTCTGGTCAAGCGCCTGCTGGACATTGGTGCGCGCGGATTGCTGTTTCCGATGGTCCAAAACCCCGACGAAGCCCGCGCCGCTGTGGCCGCGACACGCTATCCACCGCGCGGTATTCGCGGCGTCAGCGCATCAACACGCGCCACCGGGTTTGGCCGGGTCACCGATTATTTCCAGCGCATCGAGGATGAAACCACCGTCGTGTTGCAACTGGAAAGCGTCGCGGCGCTGGATCAGGCCACCGACATTGCCGCCGTCGATGGGGTGACAGGGATGTTCTTTGGGCCGGCTGATATTGGCGCAGATATGGGGCTGCTCGGCACGCCGATGCACCCGGATATCTGGGCCCGCATCCGCCCTGTTGCCCGCGCACTTGCGGCCAAGGGCGTGCCGGTGGGCACGATTGTGACCAACCCCGATTTTGCGGCCGATCTGCTGGCCAATGAGTTCACTTTTGTGGCCATCGCGTCGGACACTGCACTTTTGGCCACGGGCGCCGATCGGGCGCTGGCCGAGATGCGCAAACGTCTGGATCCCGGCAGTGCGTCGTAACGCGCCCTAGTCTTCGGACAGCAACTGGCTGAGTTTTTGCGCCGTTTCGGTGATCAGCGGCACGTGGTCTTGCAGCGCCTCAAGACTGATCCGCTGGGTTGGCGCATGCACCGACAGCGTTGATAGCAATCGGTCCTGATTGTCCAGAATCGGCACCGCGACAGCCACCATCCCGTCCAGAAACTCTTCGTTATCGGTCGAGTATTTCTGTTTGCGAATTTGCTGCACCGCGCTGATGATCGCCTCGGGATCGGTCATGGTCAGCTCGGTCTGGCGCGACAAGGACACCGCTGACAAATATTGGCGCAGATGCGAGGCGCGCAAAGTCGACAGATACATTTTGCCACTGGCCGTGCAGTGAAACGGCACACTTGTGCCGATCGGCAGCTGGATGCGCAGCGGCCATTTGGTTTCGACCCGTTCCAGATAGATCATCGTATGACGATCCGGGGTGGCGATGTTGCAGGTCTCGCCCACATGTTCGGCCAGCGAGGTCAGCACCGCAAGGCGCGCCGTGCGAATGCGCAGACTGGATTGCACGTTGATCGAAAAGCGGCGCAATCGCGGGCCCGGGCAGTAGGATCGCCCATCCAGTTCGCGTTGCAGAAACCCTTCGCGCTCCATGGTGGCAAACAGCCGGTGCACCGTGGGTTTGGGCAGTTTCAGCGTCAGATTGGCCTCGGTCGGCGTGATCGGAACGCCGGCCTGCGCGACCTCTTCCAGCAACATCAACAGACGAAGATTCGTCGGGATTGAGTGTTGTTTGTCAGAGGCCGCGAGGTCGTCCATCGTCAGATCCTATTAGTTCGGCAGCAGCACGAGGGCCAGTTGCGGAGTCAAAGCCACAATGAACCACACGCTAATGAGCGCAATCAGATAGGGCACGGTATAACGCAACAGGCGGAAATACGGCACACCCGTCACCCCGGATGCCACATAAAGGTTCAACCCGTAAGGCGGCGTAACAAAGCCAATTGACGCACCTACCAGGAAGATCACCGAAAAGTGGATCGGATCAACCCCAACCGAGGCCGCAATCGGCGCCAGGATCGGCGCGAGGATGATCGTCACCGGCAGCGATTCAAGGATCATGCCCGTTACAAACACAATCGCCATCGAGGTGAACAAGACCGCGTAATAACCGCCCATGCCCGTGACGAAGTCACCAATGAATTCCTTGGCACCCAGCGATGACATCACTTGCTGCATCGCCACCGACACCGCAATCAGAGGCACCAGAATACCGGTGATCTGCGCCGAGCGGGACACGATGGAGGGCAGTTGCGGCAAGGTAAAGCCCTGCACCACGAACATCGACGCCACGCTTTTTTCTGTCACCGGCGTGTCGGCATCGCTGCCCATGATCTTGTTAAGCGGATAGCACAGCAGGCCGACAAAGACACAAAAGCCTACGGTCACGCCAGCCGCCTCGGTCGGAGAGAACTTGCCCGTGTAGATGCCCCAAAGCACCAGACCGATGGCAAAAAAGCCGAGCCATGCGCCAACAGCTGTTTTGATCATCCGGCTGACCGACAAGCCAATCAGATAGCCCCAGCCATTGATCGTGCAGATGATGAACGCGGCTGTCATCATGCCCAGAACCATCAACGCGCCCGGCAAGATGCCAGCAACAAACAGATCCGAGATCGGCAAGTTCAAAAGGAAGCCATAAACGATAAAGATGATCGAGGGCGGGATGATGATTCCCACGGTGCCACCCGCCGCAGCGGTCGCGGCCGAAAAGCGTTCGTCATAGCCGCCTTTGACCATTTCCGGGTGCAACATCGAGCCAATCGTTGCCGTTGTGGCCGAGTTCGACCCCGAGATCGCCGCGAACAATCCGCACGCCGCAATCGACGCCATCGCAAGACCGCCACGCAGCCAGCCCAGACAGGAATAGGCAAAGTCAGAAAGCCTTCGCGCAATGCCTGATTGGTTGATCAAGTCTCCGGTCAGGATGAACAGCGGCATCGCCAGCAGAGCAAAGCCTTTGTTAAAGACGTTCAGCAATTCGTTGCCGGTGTTGTCAATCGGCAGATCAATCACAAAGCTACAGCCGATCACCCAATAAAAGATGACCAAAAGCACCGGTGTGCCCAGCATGAAAAAGATCGTCACCACAGCTGAGATCAGCGTAATCCAGGTTCCATCAGTCATCACACATCTCCTCCGATGACAGCGACTTTCAAAATCGGCTGACCCGAACGATAGTTGCGCCAGTCCTCCAGCCAGTTGCCAACCACGCGGCCCGTCATCAGCATGAACGCGACCGGCACTGTGATGTAAAACCACCATTTCATGGTGTCATCGACACCGTCGACCAGCTGGAAATTGTCGGCTGAATAGGCGGTGAAGCGCAACGAGGTGGTGATCGCGATCCAGCAAAATCCGAACCAAAGCGCTGTGTCCAGCGCAAGGGTCATGATCTGACCGCTGGGCGCCATTTTTGAGCGAAATTCGTTGAAACTGAGGTGCGTTCGAAGCCGCACGTTATAAGAACAGCCAAACCACGCCATGATCATGAACAGAAACGGGGGCACTGTTGTGGATCCGGCCCATTGGCTGGAAAACACGAAGCGGTCGATCACACCCCAACAAATGATCGCCGCGATCATCAAATAGGTCATCACTGCGATAGTGCGTTCAAGGTACTGGTCCATGACGGGCAGCAACCGGAAGAAATAGTAGGCGACAATACCGCCTGCCAAGGTCAGGAAAAAACAGAAAATCCACATTCCGTCCGTGTAAAACGCGTCTCGCATTTTCCAGGCGCTGCCTGAAAATATCGCGGGCGCCACGGCCACTGCTTCGGACCAGATCGACATCAACTATCCCCCCAACGTGATGCTCCCGCCAGTTTGCGGCGGTCTTTTTAGATGAAAAAGCCGACCGGGAGCTCCTCCCCCCGGTCGGCTTCGTTTTAGCCTATCGCAGTTGGATTAGCTTTTCCACCAGCGGCGTGGTTCAACATTCTCAGGCAATGTGTTTGCATCGATTGTGCGAACTTCGTCGTAGATTTCCTGATACGTGTCCAGACCACCGGACCAGCCGTTCAGGCGCTCGCGCCAGGCTTCCCACAGCTGAGGCTGATACTCGGGCGAGCACATTTCCTCGGCCTTTTTGATCTCGGCCGCCGACAGGAACGCGTTGCGCACGTTGTTTTTGGCAAAGATGGTGTTTGGCAACATTGGATCGGACTGGCCAACTGTGTTGATCAGCGCAACTTCGTTTGCCGCCTGCACGTGGGTCTGCGCCCAGTAGGACGATTCCATCACCGCATCCTGCAGCTCGCCGGACATGCCGTCAAAGACAGATGCCGACATTGCTGTGTGCTCGGTGCCGCAGAAGAAGTTCAAGTGAACCGACTGGGACACAACTGGCGCCATGTTGGCATATGCCACCGCCGACGCCCATGTTTCGGCACCGTCAATCAGGCCCTGCTTGAGACCATCAAGAGTTTCTTCCCAGGCCACAGGCACAGGGTTCAGGTTCAGCGCCTTCATCGCGATACGACCCAGCTGAGTGCCGGTGACGCGGTTCTTGGTGCCTGCCAGCTGCTCGACGGATGTCACAGTCGGCTTGTCTTCCCAGGCCAGACCCAGCTGGATGCCGCGCAATTCAGCGTGGCTGAACAGGAATTTCAGACCGTGGCGCTTTTCATAGGGCTCGCGCAGCAGGCGCTGGGACGCGGGCGAATAGAGGAAATGATACTGGTCCGCCCGGTTGCGGAACATATACGCATAGTCCAGCACGTTGAGATAAGGCGCACCACCGGCCGAGTTCTGGGTCGAGGCGGCATAGATGTCTACGATGCCCTGCTGGGTTTTTTCAACGCAGGACGTCTGGCCACAGATCTGATTGTCACCGATGAATTCCACGCGGATTTCACCGTCAGTACGGCTTTCCAGATCGCGGGCAAATTCCAGCGCCCCGGCGCGCTCGATCAGCAGGTTGCGGGCGTTGAAACCAGAGGCACCAAACTTCAGCGTGTGCTTGGCTTCTTTGGCAAAGCGACGCTCATAGGTCGATTCGGCCGCACTTGCCAGATTGGCAAGGCTCATTGCTCCGCCAAAACCACCGGCGGCCAGCAATGTGGATGACATTCCGTAGCGACCGGCCACTTTGAACAGGTCTCGGCGGGAAATTCCCCCCAGTTTGTCGGAAACGCTCATGTTTTCTCCTCCCATGAAGCTCATTATTGAGACAGTTAGTTTCAATAATGCTAGTATATTGTTTTCTTTCTGTATACGTTTTTCTACCAAAGTGGTTGGAGAGATATGATGCAAGCAGATTATATCATTGTCGGCGCGGGTTCTGCGGGTTGTGTCCTGGCAAACCGGCTCAGCGAAAACCCCGGCAACCGCGTTGTTCTGCTGGAAGCGGGCGGGCGTGATCTCAATCCATGGATCCATATACCGGTGGGATATTTCAAAACCATCCACAATCCGTCGGTCGACTGGTGTTACAAAACCGAGCCCGACCCCGGGCTGAACGGACGCTCGATCGAATGGCCGCGCGGCAAGGTGCTGGGGGGGTCGTCATCGCTGAACGGGTTGCTTTACGTGCGCGGACAGGCACAGGATTATGACCGCTGGGCGCAAATGGGCAATCGCGGCTGGAGCTGGGACGACGTGCTGCCGCTGTTCAAACGGGCTGAAAACAACGAGCGCGGCGGCGATGAGTTTCATGGCGATCAGGGGCCATTGTCGGTGTCAGATATGCGCATCCAGCGCCCGATCACCGATGCGTGGGTCGCCGCAGCGCAGGCCGCAGGGTACAAGTTCAACCCCGACTACAACGGCCAAGATCAGGAAGGCGTTGGCTTTTTCCAGCTGACCTCGCGCAATGGCCGGCGGTGCAGCGCGGCTGTGGCCTATCTCAACCCGGTCAAAAGCCGCGAGAATCTACAGATCATCACCCACGCGCAGGTCGACAAGGTTGTGCTGAATGGCAAGCGCGCCACCGGCGTGATTTACAGTGATCGCAGTGGGCACAAACACACGCTGAGCGCCAACCGCGAGGTGGTGTTGTGCGGCGGCGCCATCAACTCGCCCCAGATCCTGATGCTGTCGGGCATAGGCGAGGCCGACCACCTGGGCGAGCATGGCGTCGAGGTGCATCACGATCTGCGCGGTGTCGGCAAGAACATGCAAGATCACCTGCAGGCCCGGCTGGTCTATAAATGCAACGAACCCACCCTGAATGACGAGGTCGCCAGCCTGCTGGGGCAGGCCCGAATCGCGTTGAAATATGCGCTGACCCGAACCGGCCCAATGACCATGGCCGCCAGCCTTGCCACCGGTTTTCTGAAAACCCGGCCAGATCTGGAAACCCCCGACATTCAATTCCACGTTCAGCCGCTTTCGGCAGAGAATCCCGGCAAAGGCGCCGATAAGTTCTCGGCTTTCACAACGTCGGTTTGCCAGTTGCGCCCTGAAAGCCGCGGAGAGATTCGGCTGGCCTCGGGCGCGCCGCAAGACTATCCGCGCATCATCCCCAATTATCTGTCCACCGAAACCGATTGCCGCACCGTGGTCGAAGGTGTGAACATCGCACGCCGCATCTCCCGCCACGCGCCGCTGACGTCCAAGATTTCGCAGGAGTTTCGCCCGCACGCAGATTTGGACATCACCGACTATGACGCCACGCTGGATTGGGCGCGCAACAACACTGCCTCGATCTATCACCCGACCGGAACCTGCAAAATGGGCGGCGGCCCTGATGCAGTGGTTGACGACCATCTGCGCGTGCACGGCATTTCTGGACTGCGCGTCGCCGATTGCTCGATCATGCCCGAAATCGTGTCGGGCAACACAAATGCCCCGGCGATCATGATCGGCGAAAAGGCCAGCGACATCATTTTGGCGGACATGCAGGCCTGATCTCACAAATTTTTGTTTTCTTTTGCGGCGCTACCACGTCTAAACTTTCGGCCACGCCACAAGCAGGATCAAAATGCTGGAAATTTCGCTGGGGATGCTGCTGACCGGCTTTTGCATGATCGCCCAGCGTATGTCGCGCAGCGTGATCACAGCGCCGATGGTGTTTCTGGCCATTGGTGTCGGCGTTGGGCATTTTGGCATGCTGCCGGTGCTGGCCACCGAAACCAGCCTGCATCTGGTGGCCGAAATCGCACTGGTGATTTTGCTGTTTCTGGATGCAGCGCAAATTGACGCCACTGCCTTGCGCGCGCGCTTTGTCTGGCCGGTGCGGATGCTGACAATTGGTCTGCCACTGGCCTTTGTGTTTGGCGTTTTGGCTGGGTTGGTGCTTTTGCCCGGCTGGTCTTTGGCTGCGATCGCGCTGATGGCCGCGATCCTGACCCCGACCGACGCAGCACTTGGCCAACCCGTGATCTCGAACCCGGCCGTGCCCGAAAGAGCGCGCCGTGCGTTAACGGTTGAGAGTGGGCTGAACGATGGGCTGGCGCTGCCTTTGGTTTTGATGATGGCCGCCTTTGCCGCCACCGCCGCAATGGCTCCGCCCGAAGGCTGGGCGTTGTTTGCCGTCAAACAGGTGCTGCTGGGCCCGCTGATCGGGGTTGTGATGGGCTGCATCGGCGGGGTTGTGTTGCTGTGGGCCAAACGCACGCAATCCACCTCGGAAACCTATGAAGGCATCGGCGCGTTGGCCTTGGCCGCGACCGCCTATCTGGGCGCTGTCGAAATTGGCGGCAACGGCTTTATCTCGGCTTTTGCCGCCGGGCTGGGGTTTGGCGCCATCGTCAAAGGAGAATGCAAGTTCGTCTACGAGTTCACCGAGGGCGAGGGCCAACTGCTGGCCTGGACCGCATTCTTCTTGCTGGGCGCTGTGCTGGTGCCCGACGCCGTTGCCCATCTGGGCGGCAACGAACTGGCGCTGATCCTGATCAGCCTGTGCATTCTGCGCCCGCTTGCGATCTGGATCTCGCTGATGGGCAGTGATGCCAGCCCGCTGACCCGGCTGTTTTTCGGCTGGTTTGGCCCGCGCGGGCTGGCCACTGCGTTGTTTGCCCTGTTGGTTTTGGACCAATTGCCCCATGCTTTGGGCGAAGACATCCTGTTTCTGGCAGTCAATACCGTCTGGATCAGCGCGCTTTTGCACGGATTGACTGCTGCCCCCTTTGCCAAATGGTACGGACGTGCAACGGTTCGCCATCACCGCACGAAAGGACCAACCTCGTGACCCCCACCAAGATTGCCACCCTGTCCAAGATGCCTGATCGCACCCCCACCTATGCCATTGTAGGCGAGGTGGATCTGGTTGTGGTGCGCTTTGACGATGAGATTTCGGTGTTTTACGGGCGCTGTCTGCATCGCGGCGCGCTGATGTCGGACGGGTTTGTTGAGGGCAAGAACCTGATCTGTGGGCTGCATTACTGGGACTATCGCCTTGATTCGGGCGTGTCGGAATATGCCAATGACGAGGCCTTGCCCAAGTTCAAGTCTTGGACCGAAGGCGATGATATTCTGGTGGACGCCGACGAGATCACCGCCTGGGGGCTGGCCAACCCGCAGCCGTTCAACCGCGACGCCTATCTGGGGCTGTACGCTGATACGTCGCACGGCACAGCCGAGGAACCCAATGCCGGGCTGATCGCCGAATACGCCCGCGACGGGCTGAAGAAAACCGGCCATCACGGCAAGGTCGACGCCATGGGCGTGCCGCGGGATGAATTGCCGCTGTGGGATGATCTGCAACTGCTGACCGCACAGCTGCACAAACCACCTTTGCTGGACGATGATCCGGTGGGCACAGATGTGGTGATCGGCCCGAATGCGCAAAAACCACTGCGCCTCAAGATCCCGCTGTTTGTGTCGGACATGTCATTTGGTGCGCTGTCAGAACCGGCCAAGGTCGCGCTGGCACGCGGCGCCGAATTGGCAGGCACCGGCATCTGTTCGGGCGAAGGCGGCATGCTGCCCGAGGAACAGGCCGCCAATTCGCGCTATTTCTACGAACTGGCCAGCGCACGATTTGGATTTGACTGGGACAAGCTGGCCAACGTGCAGGCGTTTCATTTCAAAGGCGGGCAAGGTGCGAAAACCGGCACTGGCGGGCATTTGCCCGGTGCCAAAGTTCAGGGCAAGATTGCCGAGGTGCGCGGGCTGGAACCGGGACAGGACGCGATCTCGCCGCCGCGCTTTCCCGACTGGACCAACCCCGCCCAGATCCGCGCTTTTGCCGACGAAGTGCGCGATCGCACCGGCGGCATTCCCATCGGATATAAGCTGAGCGCCCAGCACATCGAAAAAGACATCGACGCAGCACTTGAGGTCGGCGTTGACTATATCATTCTGGACGGGCGTGGTGGTGGCACTGGCGCGGCACCGATCATTTTCCGCGACAATATCTCGGTGCCCACCATCCCGGCACTGGCCCGCGCACGCGCCCATCTGGACCGACGCGAGCGGCGCGATGTGTCGCTGGTGATCACCGGAGGCCTGCGCAAACCCGCTGACTTCATCAAAGCCCTGGCGCTTGGCGCGGATGCGATTGCGCTGTCAAATTCCGCCATGCAGGCCATCGGATGTATCGCCATGCGCGCGTGTCACACCAACAACTGCCCGGTGGGCATCGCCAGCCAAAAACCACATCTGGTCAGCCGTCTGGTCGTCGAAAAATCAGCGCGCCAGCTGGCCAATTTCTTTGAGGCCAGCACCGAATTGATGCAGGTGATGGCGCGCGCCTGTGGCCATGATCACTTGGGCAAATTCACACTGGATGACCTGACCACCTGGAAACGCGACATGTCCGACCTGTCGGGTGTGGCCTTTGGGGGCGTCAGATGAGCGTGGCCGGCATGTTCCTGACAGGGCTCGAGTACTGGGCGCTGATCGGCGCACTGGTGGCGGCGGTTTTCTTGACCATCGGCATTGACCGCATCGACGAGGACGCGCGCGGCGCCTACGCGTTTCGCCCGCTGCTGGTGCCAGCCATTCTGGTGATCTGGCCGCTGGTTCTGTGGCGTTGGTGGGTGCTGGAAAACGACCGTGACCGTCCTTTGGCCCGGTTCGCGCCACCGCGTGCGGCGCACACCATTGTGGCCGCGGTTCTGGCGGTGGCGGTGATCGGCGTGATCCTTTTGGGCTGGTCACAACGCCAAAGCTGGCCCGGCGACTTTGTGCCCGAACAGATCTCAAACCCAAGCGAGCAACAGGAATGAGCGTCAAATACACCCCCGTTCAATGGAACCGCAACAAGTGGCTTTACGACGCGATCATGCTGGTCGGAGTCGCCGCGTTTCTGTGGCTGTTCCTTCATGTCAGCCCCGGCATCCTCAGCCACGAGCGCCCGATCAACCCGCAAATCCACAACGCCCGCGCTTTTGGCGCTTGCGCCTTTGTGATGCTCTCGGTGATCTTGTGTCTTGGGCCATTGGCGCGACTGGACCGGCGGTTTTTGCCGCTGGTCTACAACCGGCGCCATTTCGGTGTGATGACCGCTTTTGTGGCGCTGACCCATGCCAGTTACATCGTGAACTGGTATTTCGCGTTCTCCTCGATCAACAAATTCGAAGCGGCACTTTCGTCCAACACCAGCTATGGGCAGATCGCAGGCTTTCCGTTCGAAATATTCGGGATTTTTGCCCTGTTGGCTTTGGTGATTCTGGCCGCGACCAGCCATGACTTCTGGCTGAAATACCTGACCGCACCGGTTTGGAAACGCATTCACTATCTGATCTATCCGGCCTATTTCGCCGTGGTCGCCCATGTGGCGCTTGGCATTTTGCAAGACCAACAGATCCACACGCTCAGCGCCCTTTTTGTCGGGTCGGCCCTTGTGGTGGTTGGCCTGCACCTTTGGGCGGCCTGGGTCGAGCACACAGCAGGCGATCGCGCAGGCGCGTTGGTGCAAGACGGGTGGGTCAAAGTGGCCAAGGCGCACGACATCGCCGAAGGATTTGCCAAGATCGCCAAACTGCCCAATGGCGACCGCGTGGCTGTGTTCCGCCAAGATAACAAACTGTCCGCCATCGCCAATGCCTGCGCGCACCAAAATGGGCCCCTTGGTGAAGGCCGCGTGATCGACTGTCTGGTCACCTGCCCTTGGCACGGGTTCCAATACGATGTGACCTCCGGGCGCTCGCCTGCGCCGTTCACCGAAATGGTGCCAACCTATCATCTGGCGCTTGAGGGGCAGGACGTGTTGGTCAACCCCAATGCCAACCCGCCCGGAACCTACGTAGACCCCATCGAGGTGCCCGCATGAAACCTTTCTTTGTTGGCTATTTGCCGGTGCCCCCGGCGCTGCGCAGCTTTCTGATCGTGATCTCAATGGCGTTGATCGGCTTTATGGCGGGCTTTGGGCTGATCGCAGGCACCACGCAGGACGATCCCGGCCCGGCGGCCTATCGCTTTGATTACGGGCGCCAAAATGTCACTGGTGTGATCGAATTGCTGCCTTATCCGCTGTTGCGCGTGACTGAGGGCACCGACCGGGTGCCTGCGGGCCACACGCTAATGCTGGTCACGCCCAACAAAGGCTCGGTGATGGAACGCGCCGCCCCGCTGGACGGGCAATTGGCCAAAGCCTCGGGCATCATTCTGGAACGCGGCGATCTGGACATGATGCAAGTGCGTGGCGGGCGGCGTGGCATTGCCGCGGCCGATGGCAGTGGCGATGTGCCCGAGGCCCAACCCCTCGGGCGCTGGAAACTGGCGGGCGAAATCTGTGATGGCAAATGTCTGGCCGGTGCGATGCGCCCCGGACGTGGGCTGGCGCACAAGGCCTGCGCCAATCTCTGCATCACCACCGGCGCACCCCCGGTTTTTGTATCGTCCCAACCGGTAGAGGGCGACGAATTCTTGCTGATCGCGGGGCCGGACGGTGGCCCGATGCCTGCGGATATGCTGCATTTCGTTGGCCAATATGTCTCGCTCGAGGCTGATATCGAACGGCGCGGCGATATGCTGGTGATGCGGCTTGACCCGGCAACCGTGCAGGTGCTGCCATGATCCGTCGTTTCATCGCGCTGACGCTGACAGCGCTGGTGTTTGCCACCATCTATTATCTGTCGCGTTTCTGGACCTTTTCACTGTGGCCGCGCAGTGGCTTGGCCGGCTTTGAGGAATTGCGCCCCACCGGCGGGTTGCTGGCGCGGTGGTTGCGCGGCACCGATTTCGCCCCGTTCGAGCTGCTTATTTGGGCCATCGCCGTGTTCCTGATCCTGACCTGGCTGCAAAAGCTGTTCGACCTATTCCCCAAAAAAGACCCCTGAACAGGAGAGCGATATGAGCGACACCAAACTGGACTGGATCAAGGTCGGCCATATCGATGACCTGCCTGAGGGACGGGTCAAAACCGTCACCGCGCGCACCACGTCGATCTGTTTGTCGCATTTTTCGGGGCAATGGGCGGCGATGGACAATCACTGCCCGCATCAGGGCGGCCCTTTGGGCGAAGGGTCAATCGAGACCGGAACCGACGGGCAATGCTGGATCCGTTGCCCCTGGCATGGCTGGGATTTCGACCCATTGACCGGCGCCCCTCCCGGCGGGCACGAAGACACTGGCCAGACGCTGTACCCGGTTGAAGTGCGCGACGGCGACGTGTTTGTGGGACTGGAACCGGAGCCCGAGCATACCCGCACGGTCACCGATGTGATGGCCGAAACCATGGTCAACTGGGGCGTGCGCCATGTGTTTGGTATGGTGGGCCATTCCAATCTGGGCCTGGCCGATGCGCTGCGCCGCCAGACCCTCGCGGGCCATCTGAACTATATCGGCATTCGCCACGAAGGGGCTGCGGCCTTTGCGGCGTCGGCCTATGGCAAGCTGACCGGAAAACCCTCCGCCTGCCTGACCATTGCGGGACCCGGCGCCACCAACCTGCTGACCGGATTGTGGGATGCAAAAGTAGACCGCGCGCCGGTGCTGGCGCTGACCGGACAGGTGCAAACCCAGGTGTGTGGCCCCGGCGCGTTTCAGGCTATTGACCTGCGATCGGCGTTTCAGGCGGTCACCCGGTTTTCGCAGCCAGTGCTGTCCACATCAAACCATGCCGAACTGATGTCTTTGGCGCTGAAAACCGCGTTGACAGAACAAGACGTGGCGCATTTGATTTTTCCCGACGACACCCAGACCCTGCCCAGCGATGCTCCCGCCGCAACGCCCGAGGGACGATTGGCTGGACCCACCATCACCCCCAGCGCCACCGACATCGCCGCCGCGCGCACTCGGATCGCGGCCGCCAAACGTCCGATCTTTGTGATCGGCCACGGCGCATGGGCCGCACGCGACACGATCATTGAACTGGCCGAGCGGCTAAAGGCCCCGGTGCTCACCACGTTCAAAGGCAAAGGCCTGATCCCCGACAAACACCCGAATGCCGCTGGCGTTCTGGGCCGCTCCGGCACGCCAATCGCCAGTTGGTTCATGAATGAAGCCGATCTGATCATCGCTCTTGGCACCTCGTTTTCCAACCACACGGGGATCGAACGCTCAAAACCAATCATCCAAGTCGACTTTGAACGTATGCAGCTGGGCAAATTCCACCCCGTCGATCTGCCGATCTGGGGCGAAATCGGTGCGTTTTGCGAGGCCGTAAAAGATGTCAGCGCCAGTCCCGTTGACCAAACCCGCGAATTGGCCGACCGCTGGGCCATCTGGCGGCGCGAAAAAACCGCGCGTCTGGCTGAACAGGGCGACAAGGGACTGCATTCGGCAGCCATTTTCCAAGCCCTCAGTGACCTTGCCCCCGCAGACGCCATCATTGCCGTGGATGTGGGCAACAACACCTATTCCTTCGGCCGCTACTTTGAAACCAAGGGTCAGCGCGTGCTAATGTCGGGCTATCTCGGCTCTATCGGCTTCAGCCTGCCCGCCGCGATGGGCGCTTGGGCCGCGACGCAGGACTTCGGCTGGTTAAAGGGGCGCAAAGTGATCTCAATCTCGGGCGATGGCGGCTTTGGCCAATACCCGATGGAGCTGACAACCGCCGTTAAACACAACATGGACATCACCCATTTGCTGCTGCACAACGGCGAACTTGGCAAGATTTCCAAGGAACAACGCGCCGGGGAATGGCCGGTTTGGGAAACCGCCCTGCACAACCCGTCCTTTGCCGCCTATGCCAAAATCTGCGGCGCCTATGGGCAAAAGGTGACCAAAACCGATGACATCAGCGCCGCGATCCAATCCGCTCTGGCTGTCGACAGCCCGGCCTTGGTGGAATTCATGACCGACGCAGATCTGGTGTGATGCGGCATTCGCGCCGCAATCGTTTCGAAAGATCCGCCTGATAACTTGACGACCGCGCGCACAATGCGTCTTGTTGCGCGCATCGAGCTATAAAAGGATGCGAAACATGCGCCTCACACTGATCCTGTTGTCCCTGCTGACCCTCACCGCCTGTGGCGGCGTGCCGTTCGTGCCCATCATCTAGGGCGCTTGTGGCCAACCGCCCAAAAGCTTACGGTCGTGCAAAACGAACCGAAAGGGCAAACGGTTGAGCACAATTGCAGCCATCACCGGCACCGGCGTTTTCACGCCCGAACACACCATCACAAACGCCGAGTTGGTGGTTTCGTTCAACGCCTATGCCGAAAAATTCAACACCGATAACGCCGCAGCCATCGCCGCCGGTGACATCGCGGCCAAAGACATGTCTTCTGAAGAGTTCATCGCCAAAGCCTCGGGCATTGAACAACGCTATGTCATGGACAAAACCGGAGTGCTGGACCCCGGCGTGATGCATCCTTTGCTGCGCCAGCGCAGCGACGACGAACCCTCGATCATGACAGAAATGGGTTTGGATGCGGCGCGCAAAGCGCTGGCACAAGCCGGCAAAACCGCCGCTGACGTCGATGCCGTGATTTGCGCCGCCTCCAATCTGGAACGCGCCTATCCGGCTGTGGCCATAGAAATCCAGCAAGCTCTGGGCGTGCAAGGCTTTGCCTTTGATATGAACGTGGCGTGCTCGTCGGCCACCTTTGGCATTCAGGCCGCCGCCGATATGGTCCGTTCAGGGTCTATCCGCTCGGCTTTGGTGATCAACCCTGAAATCTGCTCGGCCCACCTGGAATGGCGCGACCGCGATTGCCATTTCATCTTTGGCGACGTGGCCACCGCCACTTTGATCGAACGCGCCGACGCGGCAACGGGCGCGCATTTCCACATCCTGTCCACGCGTTGCGCCACTGATTTTTCCAACAACATCCGCAACAACAACGGTTTCCTGCGCCGCTCGCGCCCTGATGGCGTGGCCGACCGGCGCGACATGCAATTCATGCAAAACGGGCGCAAAGTTTTCAAAGAAGTCCTGCCCATGGTCAGCCAGCACATTGCCGATCATATGGCCGACACCGGTGTGGCAAACACCGACCTCAAACGCATCTGGCTGCACCAGGCCAACAAGTCAATGAATGACTTTATCGGGCGCAAAGTGCTGGGCCGGGTACCAGCCCCCGACGAACAACCCAACATCCTGCAGGATTACGCCAACACATCCTCGGCCGGCTCGATCATCGCATTCTCCAAATACTCCAACGATCTAACCGATGGCGACTACGGCCTGATCTGTTCGTTTGGCGCCGGCTATTCGGTTGGGTCGGTCATTATTCAACGCCACAGCTGATGGGACGGTGGGCGGGGCGACTTGTCCGTAGGACAACAGCGCCGTCAGCCGTCCTTGCGCGCCAAACGTCGCCGCAGTGCTGCGTCACTCTCCAGTCGTTCAGAATAGCGATCCACCAAATACTCCTGGCGCCCGCGCACCAGCCAAGTGAACTTGACCAGTTCCTCCATCACATCCACCACCCGCGCATAAAAAGGTCCTTCCGGCAGGCGCGTGCCTTTGAACTCTAGCCAGGCCTTTGGAATGCTCGACTGATTGGGAATCGTCACCATCCGCATCCAGCGTCCTAAGATTCGCATCTGATTGACAGCGTTGAAACTCTGCGACCCACCAGAAACCTGCATCACCGCAAGCGTCTTTCCTTGCGTCGGCCTCACCCCATTGTCCATCGACAAGGGCAGCCAATCGATCTGGGTTTTCATCAATCCGGTCATTGCGCCGTGGCGCTCGGGGCTGGACCACACCATGCCCTCGCTCCAAACCGCCAGCTCCCGCAATTCAATGACCTTGGCATGAGTGTCCTGGCCATCATCAACCAAAGGCAACCCGGAGGGGTCAAAAAACCGGGTCTCACAGCCCAGATGGCGCAATATCCGCCCGGCTTCTTCGGCGACAGCGCGAGAATAACTTCCTGCGCGCAAACTGCCGTAAAGCAAGGCGATGCGCGGCGCATGCCTGGGCGCATCCGGGCCCGCCAACTCCGTCCAGTCCGGCGGCGCAAGCAAGTTCTCGTGCAGCGCCCCCAGATCGTCGTCAGCCACTTTCTTCTTCCAAATGCAGTTTCATATCGATCAAAACCTGCTGCAACATCATGGTTTCGCGCAACAGACGTTTTGCCTCGTTCACCGAGATCACACCGTCCTGGATTGATTGCTGATATTCCCCCATCAGCATGGCAAAGCGCTGCGACAAGGCAATCACATCTGCATTCACCCCGCCTTTGCGCTCTGCATTCGGGACGCGATCATCATAGGACAAGGTGATCTTTTTCAACTCGGCCAGAGCGCTCGTCACATGCGGATAGGATGACACCGCCTCCAGACGCGCCACCGAATCCACCGGCATAAAACGGTCAGCATGCTCGTCATTGTCCGAGTAATACCGCCCCAACGTCGCCTTGGACTTTCCAGTGATCTGGCACGCAGCCTCGATCCCCACGTCTTTGACCAAAGCTTCCGTGTGTTTCTTCAAATAGTTTCCGACATCAGCCATACAGAGTTTCCCTGAGCACCAGAGACTTACCCCTCATCCAGAGGGGAAGAGCCCGAACAAATTCCCATTTTAGCCTTCTAAGTCAAATGAGATACGTTGGCTATCCCTCAGGTTCGAGGGGGAGTGTTGACGAGTAACCGGCCAAACGTCGGATTGTCAAAAAGTTGGTCAAATCCTCCGTGTTAAGATGGGTTTTGGCTAAAACTTGTGCTGCTGTTGCCGGCTAGTGTTCCGGCCTATCCCCAGGCGCCTTGGCTCCGGGGCTGGAATGGGCAACAGCGGCACACTTTTGCGTGCTTCGATCACCTTGTGGTGGGGTGCGACGGGCACGTAAACCACGGGCAAGTTCCCCCTCGGAATCTGCCCGCAAAGGATTTCGGTCCGTGTTGGTGCGCGCTGTTTATGCGCAGATTGGCGCGGGCCGAAGTTCGACGCCGTCGGTCTTGATCTGTGGCGCAGGCTTGATATGACCCGATCTGCGGCCTTCAGGGACATCTGCGTTTTGGCAAAACTCTATTTCAATTACTCAACGATGAACGCGGGCAAATCCACTGTGCTGCTGCAAGCGTCGCACAACTACCGCGAACACGGCATGGACACCTATTTGCTGACCGCCCAGATCGATGCGCGCGCCGGCACCGGGCAAATTGCGTCACGCATTGGCATTGCGGCCGAAGCCGATTTATTTGGCCCCGGCGACGATCTGTTTGAAAAGGTGCGTCACCGGTTGGACGAAAGCCCAGTCGCTTGCGTTTTTGTGGACGAAGCGCAATTCCTTGACCCTGCCCAAGTCTGGCAACTGGCCCGCGTCGTCGACGACCTTGCGGTTCCAGTCTTGTGTTATGGTCTGCGGGTCGATTTCAAAGGCGACCTTTTTCCTGGCTCGGCCACGTTACTGGCACTTGCCGACGAAATGCGCGAGGTGCGCACAATTTGCAAGTGCGGGCGCAAAGCCACCATGGTGATCCGCCAGGACGACCAGGGAAAGCCCTTGAAAGAAGGCGCGCAAGTGCAAATTGGTGGCAATGAAACCTATGTTTCGCTGTGCCGACGCCATTGGCGCGAAGCGATGGAGGGTTAGTGCAGCCGCCCCCCGGTCGGCACCGGCCCATCCGGGCCAATCAGCACCACCTCGCCTGCCTCATCCGGCAATCCCAAAACCAAAACCTCTGACATGAATTTGCCAATCTGGCGGGGCGGGAAATTCACTACCGCCATCACCTGTTTGCCAATCAACGTCTCGGGCGCATAGTGCTTGGTGATTTGCGCAGACGACGCCCGCTCGCCGATCTCAGCCCCAAAATCAATCCACAGCTTCAACGCAGGTTTGCGCGCTTCGGGATAGGGCTCCGCGCGCACAACTTTGCCCACCCGGATGTCGACCTTCAAAAAGTCATCAAACGCAATCTCAGCCATTGGCCAGCTCCTTTGAACGGTCTGTGGCGGCCGCAACCGCGCGCTTCAGCAGGTTTGGAAACCCGGTCTGCTCATCCATCAGCACCCGCAGCGCGGCTTCGGTTGTGCCCTTCGGACTGGTAACATTGACCCGCAATTGACTTGGGTCTTCCTCGGCCTGTGCGGCCAGTGCCCCTGCGCCGGCCACCGTGGCTTTGGCCAGTTGCATCGCCAGCGCTGCCGGCAATCCCTGCACCTCACCCGCCGCCGCAAGCGTTTCAATCAGATGGAACACATAGGCCGGACCAGAGCCACTCACGCCCGTCACCGCATCCATCTGCGCTTCGTCATCCAATCGCACGGTTTGTCCGACGGCCTGTAACAACATGTCGGCCATATCCAGAATGTCCGGTGTCGTGGCATGGTTGCCCACCAAAGCGGTGATGCCCTGACCCACCGCCGCAGGCGTGTTTGGCATGGCGCGCACAATCGGCGTATTTGCGCCCAGCGCCGCTTCAAAAGCGGCAATTGGCGTTCCAGCCGCAACCGAAACAAACACCGTCTCGCTCTCGCCCAAACTGGCCATCACCGGCAACGCATCACCCATCATCTGGGGTTTCACGGCGATCAAAGCCACCGCCGGGCGCTCTGGCACACCTTCATTCACGTGCACGCCTTGCGAGATCACCCAATCTGACGGTGCCGGATCCAACACCCAAACCGATGTTGCAGGCAGACCGCCTTTGAGCCATCCGGCCAGCATCGCCGAGCCCATTTTACCACAGCCCAGCAAAACCAGACCGCGCGTCGCAATCTCAGACATATCCATGTTCATCCCCCTTGGCCCCGGGGTCAGGGTTTACGCGCGCCCATAGGCCTCTGCAATGGCGACCTGCATCGCATCGCGCACCGTGCGGTTGCCCCAAACCATCAGCTGGATCGCCGGGTAATAGCGCTCTGCACTCATCACGCTGGCTGAAATAATCGTGTCAATCTGCTCGGCTGTGGCATCCTGTCCACCGCTCAGCACCAGCCCGTAACGATACACCATCAACTGTTGCTCGGCCCAATAGGTGAAGGCACCGGCCCAGCATTGGTCATTCATCGCATTCAGCAATTCGTAAAGCTTGGGCAGCTTGTCCTCGGGCGGTTGCATCTCAAACGTGCACACGCTGCGCAACGTTTCGTCATAGCCCGACCAGGCCAGCGTCAAAGAGTAAGTACGCCACTGCCCCTCGACCGCCATCGCAATCTGGTCGTCGCCAATGCGATCAAAATCCCATTCATGATGCGTCGCAAGATGCTCTACAATATCAATCGGATGAACGTCATCTTCCATAAAATCTTCGGAAAGGGCCATTTCGCCACCTCACTGATCTCCAGCGGATAGCGGTCAACCAACCCCAATCGCTAGACGCCTGCTCTACAGACCGGGGCTATCCCCCGTACCCATACTAAATATGGTGCAGGCACAGAACGGCTAAAACAACCCCCTATTTTGGGGAGAAACGCAATAAGTTGTGGACAGTTTGCGACGTTGCCCCAAATGCAGCGCCGATGGCCAACAGCCTTGCAAATCGGCCAGTGCGTCGCGCCAGCCAGAGAGTGGATTCAAAAATGGCGCGGCAGCGCCTCTATTGGATCAAAGCTTGGCTTCCAGAGCCGCCAGACGGGCCTCGAGTACAGCGTTTTCTTCACGCGCCTTTTGTGCCATCGCGCGCACCGCATCGAATTCTTCGCGGGTCACAAAGTCGCGATCTGCCAGCCAGCGATCCACCAGCCCCTTCATCGCGGTTTCCGCCTCGTCCCGCGCGCCTTGCGCCACGCCCATCGCATTGGTCATCAGCTGCGAAATGTCGTCCAGAATTTTGTTGCGGGTCTGCATGTTCGTCTCCGTTGCGCTTTGACCCTATATGGGGTCGCTAGCTCCCCGCGGCAAGGTTGACTTGGCCCGCTCCCCAGAGGCATTCAGACGCATATGCAAGCATCCCTTCCCTTTCCCGATATTTCGCCAGACCTGATCTCGATCACCGTGTTTGGTTTTGATCTGGCGCTGCGCTGGTACGCGTTGGCCTATATCGCCGGCATCCTGATCGCCTGGCAGCTGGCCGTGCGTGCCGTGCGCCGCCCTCACCTGTGGCCCAATGACACCGCCCCCATGACGCCGCGCCAGATCGAGGATTTGCTGACCTGGATCATCATCGGCATCATTCTGGGCGGGCGCTTGGGCTTTGTGCTGTTCTATCAGCCCGCCTATTACCTGCAAAACCCCGGCGAAATCCTACAGGTCTGGCAGGGCGGCATGGCCTTTCACGGCGGCTTGCTGGGCGTTGTGCTGGCGGCCTGGATCTACACCTGGCGCCACGCCATTCCCCGGCTTTCGGCAGCCGATCTGGTGGCGCATTCGGTACTGGCGGGCCTGCTGCTCGGCCGTCTGGCCAATTTCATCAACGCCGAACTTTGGGGCCGTCCGACTGATCTCCCTTGGGGGGTCGAGTTTCCGGGCCGCGCCGCACAGGACTGCCCAGATGTGATTGGACTGTGCGCGCGCCACCCCTCGCAACTCTATGAAGCCGCGCTCGAAGGTCTGCTGCTCGGCGCCTTGATCCTGTTTCTGGTCTATCGCCGCCGTGGCTTTCACCGCCCTGGCCTGATCACCGGTGTGTTTTTCGCAGGTTATGGGCTGGCGCGTTTCATCGTGGAATTTGTCCGCCAGCCGGACGCGCAATTTGTCAGCCCCGGCAACCCGCTTGGGCTGGCCTGGCAGGTGTCGGGCTATGGGCTGACCATGGGCCAATTGCTGTCACTGCCGATGATCGCGCTGGGGCTTTGGCTGATTCTGCGGGCGCGCACATGAGCCTGTCGGCGCTGTTCGCCCAGCGCATCGGCGAGACCGGCCCGATCAGCCTGGCCGATTACATGGCCGATTGCCTGCTGCACCCGGAGTTCGGCTATTATGCCACCCGCGATCCATTTGGCGCAGCGGGTGATTTCATCACAGCCCCCGAGATCAGCCAGATGTTTGGCGAGCTGATCGGCTTGGCACTGGCGCAAAGCTGGCTGGATCAAGGCGCGCCGTCGCGGTTCACGCTGGCCGAACTTGGCCCCGGACGCGGCACATTGATGCGCGATCTGTTGCGCGCCACGCGCGGCATTGCGGGCTTTCACGCCGCGGCCGATCTGGTGCTTGTCGAGCCATCGCCCAAGTTGCGCGCCGTGCAGGGCGAAACGCTGGCCAATCACCCGCCCCGCTGGCTGAACAGCGCATCCGATCTGCCCGACGCCCCCTTGTTCCTGGTTGCAAACGAGGTGTTTGACGCGCTGCCGATCCGCCAGTTTCAACGTGCCGAACAAGGCTGGAACGAACGCTGCGTCGCGCTGCGCGATGGCATGCTGACGCTTGGGCTGGCGCCTGCCGCACCTTATGACATGCTGGCCCACCGCGTCGGCGACACCAAGCCCGGCGATCTGGTGGAACTCTGCGCGCCCGCCCACGCAATGGCGGCTGACATCGCAGCACCCATCGCCCGCCATGGCGGAGCGGCGTTGATCATTGACTACGGCGACTGGCGCTCGCTTGGCGACACATTGCAGGCCCTGCACGCCCACATGCCCGTGCCAATTTTGCAAAACCCCGGGCACTGCGATCTGACCGCACATGTGGATTTTGAACCATTGGCCAACGCGGCGCGAAACGCCGGGTGCGCCCACAGCCGGTTGACGCCACAAGGCGTATTTCTCGAACGCTTGGGCATCACCGAGCGCGCAAAAGCATTGGCACACAGCGCCACGCCCGAGGCCACCGAGGCCTTGATTTCGGCACATCGCAGGTTGACGCACCCGGCGGAAATGGGAAACTTGTTCAAAGTGCTGGGGCTCTTTGCCGACTCCGCCCCACCACCCCCCGGATTGGAGCGCTGATCTTGTGACCCTTGAAATTCTCACATCTGATCATCTGTCGCCTGCGCGGCATGGGTTTTTCACCCGACGCGGCGGCGCGTCCTCTGGGGTGTTTTCCGGGCTGAATTGCGGTACCGGATCGTCCGATCAAACCGAAGTGGTGATGATCAACCGCGCGCGCGTGGCTGACGCAATGCAGGTCGATCCCAAGAACCTGATCAGCGTGCATCAGTGCCATTCAGCCGACGTCATCACCGTACAAAAGCCCCAAGACACCCCACCCCGCGCCGACGCGCTGGTCACTGCGACGCAAGGTTTGGCGCTGTCGATCCTGACCGCCGATTGCCAGCCGGTTCTGTTTTTCGATCCCAATGCGCAGGTTATTGGCGCGGCCCATGCAGGTTGGCGCGGCGCGCGCGACGGCGTTTTGGAAGCCACGCTTGATGCCATGGAAAACCTCGGCGCAAGCCGCGCCGACACCACCGCCATTATCGGCCCCAGCATCAGCCAGCCCGCCTATGAGGTTGGACCCGAATTTCTCGACGATTTTCTAGGCGAAGATCCCGACAACGCACGCTTTTTTGCCGGTGGCGAGCGTGACCGGGTGCACTTTGATCTGCCCGCCTATGGGCTGCACCGGTTGCGCAGCGCCGGCATCGGTCAATGCGAATGGACGCGCCATTGCACTTACGCCGATCCCGATCGCTTTTACTCCTATCGCCGAACAACCCATGCCAAAGAGGCCGACTATGGCCGCCTGATTTCGGTGATCCGACTCTGATCAAATCGGCAAATGTGGCAGGATTGTTCCAAATCTTGTCACAATCGGGCGAACACATCGCCCACCCAGAGCATTTTGTTAAAATTTTTCAACAGCTTAATTCAATTCGGCACTTTTTCGCGAATTGGTCTGTTTTCCTCACCTCGGTCAAACACCTGCCCGATTGATCCGGGATCTTGGCATCAATCAAAGCCATCGGCGCAATGACCGAGGCATAAGCAAGGAACAGAGCACATGGCACCGAAATCCCGTTTTATCCAATCTGTCGTCAAGTCAGCAAAAAACGACGATGTGCAAATGCCCTGGGCCCGTGGCACGCGACGCGCGCAAACACTGGCGGCCCGCAAGTCGGCCGTTTCTATTGCGCCTGCACGCTTGGTGCGCACTGCCTAATTCCGCAATTGGCTGCGGTTTATCCCCCCATCGACCGCCGCCTCGTGTACCCGCTGCCGGAAGCTGCCCCCTGTTCGGCCGGGTCAAAAGAGCCCGCCTCGTTTCTGACGAGGCGGGTTTTTTCATTCAAGGCAGAGAATCGCCAATTGTGGCAGGACTGTTAACGCAAACCGGCCCAATCCCCGTCAAAGCCTTTGGATTGGCGCCAGAACAGATCCCAAAAGACATAGTTCTTTGACAATTTGAGCGAAAATCCGCCATTAAGTTCGTCGATACAGATGAGACCAACGGTATGGTATGCATCTGTCGTTGTCGGTGGGGGCCGGCGCAGATGCGACCCTAAATAGAAAGGGCCGATATTATGACGATCCCCACAACGCTCGCTCGCGCTGCGCAGCGCGCTGTCCAGACCACGAACGCGACCCAGACCTCAGTTCCTGCTCTTCACGATCCGGCAGCTCTGCGCGCCCGTCCGAAACCGCAGCTGCGCCGCTATGAGGTCAGCTCGCTTTTGCCCAACGGCAACATTGCCGAAACCCGTCATATCGCCCCGGCCCTGCCATTGTTTGAGGATGCCTTTTGCGCCTTTTCGCGCGGCTCGCTTGTGGAAACGGAACAGGGCCCCGTGGCCATTGAGGACATTTTGCCCGGCGACCGTGTGGTCACGGCCAAGGGCGACGTGCAGACCGTGATGTGGAAAGGCGGGACCACGATTGTGCCGGGCCGTCCCGGACCGCAGGGGCGCAACCTGCGCTTGACCCGGATCATGGCCGACAGCTTTGGCATGCAACGCCCGCTGTCCTGTGTCATCGCGGGCCCTTCGTCGCGCCTGTTGTTCACGCCCGGACATTTGCGTTCCGTCGCCGGCGGCGCCAAGATGCTGACCCCGGTGCAGGAATTTGTCGATGGCATGAACGTGATCGAAACTGCGCCGCCGACGCCGGTCGAGCTGTTTCATCTGTGCCTCGAGCGGCATTCGACCCTGCGCATCGGTGGGCTGGAATTTGAAACCTACCACCCTGGTGAAAACGCCGCGCGCCTGGTCAGCCATCAGATGAAGGTGTTGTTTTTGAACCTGTTTTCGCATGTGGATCACTTGGGCGCCTTTGGCCCGTTGATCCACCCGCGCGCCGGCGAAGGCCAGTTGGACGCCATCAGCGCCTAGGCGCTTTGGCTCAGCCGGTCTTCCAGAATATCAAAGGGCACGCCAGGGTCATCCTTGGCGACCCGGATCACCAGCGATGTTTTCACGCTGGCCACATTCGGCGTGGTCAAAAGGTCGCCGGTCAGGAAACTTTGAAAACTGCTCAGGTCCGGGGCGACACATTTCAAAATGAAATCCACTTCGCCGTTCAGCATGTGACACTCACGTACAAGCGGCCACTCCCGACAGCGCGCTTCAAACGCGCTCAGCTCAGATTCGGCCTGGCTGTCTAAGCCCACCATAGCAAACACCTGCACCTCAAATCCCAAAGCATGCGCATTCACATCTGCGTGAAAGCCCCGGATCAGCCCGTTTTCTTCCAGCGTGCGCACCCGGCGCAGACAGGGCGGCGCCGAAATACCAACGCGGCGAGCCAATTCAACATTGGTCATGCGCCCGTCCTGCTGCAACTCGGACAATATTTTGCGATCAATCGGATCGAGCCGCGTCGTGACCATGATCAGCCCCCATGAATTTGCGGTTGTTATAGCAGCGCCGCAGCTGCGCGCAATATTCTTTCGCCTTTGCGCAACAATCTTTCCGGCATGTGCCTAAGTCGAAGGCGCTCGCTTGGCCGCATTGGGGGTTTAAGCTGGGTGGCGGCATCGTTATATGCCCACTCCAGCACTGGCCGTTCTTGCCAGAGAAAACACATTGGGGGACGACATGGGCGAGACGCGGCACACAAAGGTTTTGATCATTGGCTCGGGTCCGGCGGGATACACTGCGGGCGTTTACGCCGCGCGCGCCATGCTGAACCCAATCCTTGTGCAAGGCATTGAACCAGGCGGCCAGCTGACCACCACAACCGAGGTCGAAAACTGGCCGGGCGACACCGAGGTTCAGGGCCCCGATCTGATGGTGCGCATGCAGGACCACGCCAAAGCCATGGAATGCGAGGTGATCGGCGACATCATCACCGATCTCGATCTCACCCAGCGCCCGTTCACAGCCAAAGGCGACAGCGGCACGGTTTACACCGCCGATGCGGTCATTCTGGCCACCGGCGCACGCGCGAAATGGCTGGGCCTGCCGTCTGAGGACAAGTTCAAGGGCTTTGGCGTATCGGCTTGCGCCACCTGCGATGGTTTCTTTTACCGAGGCCAAGAGATCGTGGTGATCGGCGGCGGCAACACTGCGGTGGAAGAGGCGCTGTTCTTGACCAATTTCGCCTCCAAAGTCACCTTGATCCACCGTCGTGATACTCTGCGCGCCGAAGCCATCCTGCAGGACCGCTTGTTCAAGAACCCCAAGATCGAACCGCTGTGGTTCCACCAGTTGGAGGAGGTCGTGGGCACCGACAGCCCGCTGGGCGTCGAAGCTGTGCGTGTGCGCAATGTAAAAACCGACGAAATCACCGAAATCCCGGCCAAGGGTGTCTTTGTTGCCATTGGCCATGCGCCCGCCAATGAATTGGTCAAGGATGTGCTGGAAACTCACATGGGTGGCTATGTGGTCACCAAACCCGGCACCACGCAAACCTCGATTCCCGGCGTGTTTGCGGCCGGTGATCTGACAGATCACATCTACCGCCAGGCCGTAACAAGTGCGGGCATGGGCTGCATGGCCGCTTTGGACGCCGAACGTTTCCTGGCCGAAGCCGCTGACGACACGGGCACCAACTGACAAAGCCGCAGAGCAACGCGGCCTGCAACACCACCAAACGCCCACAACGCGCCGCGGGCCGGCGCGCACAAAAGGCGGGCGGGCAGACGCGGCGCCCAGCTTGACGCCCCGTGCCGCGCCCCTCAGGGTGCGCAGGCAGTCAAACAAAGCGGAGGCACCGGCGGGTGAAAGCACTATGGCGAGGCACCTGGGTGACACGCGCGCGCATCGCCAGCGGCCTTGTGCTGTTCATCTATGCGTTCTTCCACTTCCTCAACATCGGATTTGGCCTGATTTCGCCCGATCTGATGGAGCGCGCGCAGGACTGGCGCCTGGTGATCACCCGCACCCTGCTTGGTGAAATCCTGCTTTACGGCGCGCTGATCATCCACGCAGGTCTGGCCTTTTTCAACCTGGCAGCGCGCCGCTCGCTGCGGATGCCGCTGCACGAGGCCGTTCAAATCGTGTTCGGCTTGACCATTCCGATCTTTCTGATCGTCCACATCGTCTTTACCCGCGTTGCCCACGAACAATTCGCCGTGAACGATGACATGGCTTACCTGATCGGCCTGATCTTTGGGTCAGCGTCGGGATGGCAACAAAACCTGCTGCTGCTTCTGGTCTGGCTGCACGGCTGCATGGGGATGCACATGTGGCTAAGGTCACAGCGATGGTGGCGCCAATCGATCCCTTGGTTGATCGGATTGGCCGTTCTGGTGCCCGCTTTTGCCATGGCCGGATTCCTCACCGAAGGCCGCCGCCTTGCGATGGTTTTGCAAGATCCCGACCAACGCACCGACTTTTTTGCGCTCGTAAACTGGCCTGACGGCGATGCGTTCGCCAGCCTGATCCAACTGACAGACCAATTTGAAATGGGCTTTTGGGCACTGCTGGCCGTGACCCTGCTGATTTATTTGATCCGCAAATTGCAAATCCGGCGCAGCTCGGTTCGCATCCGCTATGTCGACGGCCCGCTGGTAACATCGCCCAAGGGCATGACTCTGCTTGAAATCTCACGCAGCAACGGCATTCCCCACACGTCGCTATGCGGCGGACGCGGGCGCTGTTCGACCTGCCGGGTGATGATTGAAGAAGGCGGTGAAAACCTGCCCCCGCCCAGCCCATCCGAAGCCGCCGTGTTGGCCGCGGTCAATGCGCCGCCCGGCTCGCGACTGGCCTGCCAACTGCGCCCCACCGACGCCGCCACTGTCTATCGCATGTTCCAGCAGGATGGAAAACGCAGCCGCGCCCATGCCAGCCAGGGCCAGGAACGACGCATGGCGATCCTGTTTCTCGACATTCGCGGCTTTACCGCGCGCACCACGGGCCAATTGCCCTATGACGTGGTGTTCATGCTGAACCGGTTCTTTGATGCGATCGTGCCTGCCATCACCCAAGCCGGCGGTACCGTCGACAAATATCTGGGCGACGGGCTGCTGGCGATCTTTGAAACCGCCGATGAGATCAGCTCGGCGCGTGCCGCCCTCAGCGCGGTTGCCGACCTTGGCGTGCGCCTGGAACAGTTCAACGTCACCCTCACCAAAGAAGGTGCGCCGGCCGTGCGCATCGGCATTGGTTTGCACCTTGGCGATTTGGTGCTGGGCGAAATCGGTGCCGCAGGCGACGCCCCCCGCACCATCATCGGCGAAGCTGTCAATGCCGCCAGCCGATTGGAAAGCCAGACCAAAGACCTTGGGGTCGAACTGCTGGTCTCAGAGGCTGTGCTCGAAGCCGCCGGCCAGTCTGCAAAGTCCCTGCCATTGGCCACGCTCAACCTGCGCGGTGTCGCAGAACCTGTCAAAGCATTGCCCGTGGCCGTTGCGCGCAACCTGCCCGATCTGTTGCCGCCCGCAACCGCGCCTGACAATACCGGCTGATTTACGCCAAATTCGGCGATTTTCGTGCGATAAATCGAAAATACGGGCGAAAATCGCGCATCTGCACCTAGACTTCCCTGTGGCTCCGGGTCTATGCGCTGCGCGACCGAGGTCCATTTGACCTGTCCCATCCGTAATTCGAGAGTACCCATATGACCATGCTGAGCAATCTGGCCCCCATCCCGGAACTATACGTCTCCTATGACAGCGCGCAGAAACTCAAAGCCGAGGCCACAGAGCTGAAAAGCCACGACCTGACGCCGCGCCAGATTTGCGATCTGGAGCTTTTGATGAATGGCGGTTTCAACCCGCTCAAAGGTTTCTTGTCCGAGGCCGATTATACCGGTGTCGTCGAAAACATGCGCATGGCCGACGGATCACTGTGGCCGATGCCGATCACGCTGGATGTTGGCTCTAAATTCGCCGAAACGCTTGAAATTGGCGAAGACATTGCGCTGCGTGACCAGGAAGGCGTGATCCTGGCCACTATGACGGTCACCGACCGCTATACCCCGAACAAATCGCGCGAAGCTGAAATGGTCTTTGGCGCCGATGACAGCGCCCACCCGGCGGTGAACTACCTGCACAATCAGGCCGGCGAGATTTATCTGGGCGGCCCTGTCGTGGGCATCCAGCAACCTGTGCACTATGATTTCCGCGCCCGTCGCGACACGCCCAACGAATTGCGCGCCTATTTCCGCAAACTGGGCTGGCGCCGCATTGTGGCCTTCCAAACCCGCAACCCGCTGCACCGCGCACACCAGGAACTGACCTTCCGCGCCGCCAAGGAAGCCCAGGCCAACTTGCTGATCCACCCGGTTGTCGGCCTGACCAAACCCGGCGACGTTGATCACTTCACCCGCGTGCGCTGTTACGAGGCCGTGCTCGACAAATATCCTGCCGCCACCACCACCATGAGCCTGCTGAACCTGGCCATGCGTATGGCCGGCCCACGCGAAGCCGTCTGGCATGGCTTGATCCGCGCCAATCACGGCGGCACCCACTGCATCGTGGGCCGCGATCACGCCGGACCCGGCAGCAACTCGTCCGGTGAAGATTTCTACGGCCCCTACGACGCGCAGGACCTCTTCCGCGAACACCAGGAAGAAATGGGCATCGAAATGGTCGATTTCAAACACATGGTCTGGGTCGAAGACCGCGCCCAATACGAACCCGCCGACGAAATCGAAGAAGGCGTCAACGTGCTCAACATCTCGGGCACCGAACTGCGCCGCCGTCTCGCCGAAGGTCTGGATATCCCCGAATGGTTCTCCTTCCCCGAGGTTGTCACCGAACTGCGCCGCACCCGTCCGCCGCGCAACAAACAGGGTTTTACCGTGTTCTTTACCGGCTTTTCCGGCTCGGGCAAATCCACCATCGCCAACGCGCTGATGGTCAAACTGATGGAAATGGGCGGCCGTCCCGTGACGCTGCTTGATGGCGATGTGGTACGCAAAAACCCCAGCTCCGAACTGGGTTTTTCGAAAGAACACCGTGACCTCAACATCCGTCGCATCGGCTATGTTGCCTCGGAAATCACCAAGAACGGCGGCATCGCCATCTGCGCGCCTATCGCGCCTTACGCGACCACACGGCGCGCTGTGCGCGAAGACGTCGAAGCCTTTGGCGCCTTTGTCGAAGTCCACGTGGCCACAACGATCGAAGAATGCGAGCGCCGCGACCGCAAAGGTCTCTACAAACTGGCGCGCGAAGGCAAAATCAAAGAGTTCACCGGCATTTCAGACCCATATGACGTGCCGGAAAAGCCCGAACTCAGCGTTGAAACCGAAAACGTCGATGTCGACAACTGCGCCCACCAGGTTTTGCTCAAACTCGAAAGCATGGGCCTGATCAGCGCCTGATCAATACAGCCCCCGGCGTGCCATCGCGCCGGGAGCGCCTCTTCATCTTTCAAAATAAACTCCGGGGTTTGGGGCAGAGCCCCAATCGGGCCCTCACAAACTGTCGCGCACCGCAATGGCCGCACGCCGCTCCAGATCGCAATAGCCCTCCAAGACCGGCTTGATCGCCTGAAGCCCCGGCAAATGCCGTGCGTACACCGTTTCTGACGCGCGCTCGATTGCCTGGCGGACATCCGCCTCCGACGCACATTGAATGATCCCGCTCACATCGAAAAACCGCTCCAGATTGGGACAGCCCCAATAGATCGGCACGGTATCGCACAGCACCGCATCCACCAGCTTGTGCGAAAAATAATTCGCCTCTTGGGCATCCTCCATCACCACCGAAAATCGATAGGGCGCGAGCCCATCAAACTTTTGCTCAATCGGCGCATGCCCGCGCCCCGTGATGTCCACGTCCAGATCGCGCCCCTGCACCCATTTTGCCACCGCATGGCGCAGCTTGTGCCCGGTAGATTCGCGTTTGGGCGAGGCGATCAGCGAACACATTTTGGTTTTCTCAAGCGTCAGATCACGCCAGTCCGGCACGCGTGTGGTGCCCCGCGGAAAAAACACGCCGTTGGGAATCCGCGCCAAAAGCTCTTCGTTAAACGTCAGCACGCGGAAAAACCGCCGATGGCTCAGGCGCAGCAATGCCAGATGCTTGGCATGAATGACCGACGGTTCGCTCAGTATCAATGACACGCGCGCACGGGTGCCCCGGCGCAGCTGAAAATGGCTGTCTGTGCTGGGAAAACTGATCAAGTGGTCATCGCGGTCCAGATCCCCGATCCGCCCTCCAGCAAGATGATCAGGAGAGCCCAGCGGCCAAATCAGCTCGGACAGCGCCACTTGCGCCAAACCAGAGCCCAGTCGCAAACCATAGGGCAGCACGGCAATTGCAGGCGTGCTCACGGCGCCAGGGGCAAATGAACCTCGCCCGACATCAACACAAACGCCTGCCCAGCGACACAAATGCCAGTCATCGCCTCGGCCGGTCCAACCCGGCGCACCTTTGCCTGCCCCGGGCGCTCCATCCAATGGCCCTGTTCGGCCACAAAGGCGTCAGGCGCCATCAAACCGTGGTGCCACAAATAGGCCGCCATCGCACCCGTGGCCGACCCAGTGAACGCATCCTCAGGCGGGCTGGGCGGGGCCAGCAGCAGGCGCGAAAACGTATCGCCCGCCTCTGTGGCACCGTCCAGCGTGACCAAAAACGGCTCAACCATATCGGTACCCGAACAACCAACCTCGCGGGCGAGCGCGCGCAATGCCTCAACATCCAACCGCGCCGCGCGCAGATCGCCGTGATCGCGCAGAACGGTGACGCAAAACGGCAAACCAGTCGATACCATTTGCGGCGGCGAAATGATCGCCTCTGGCGACAGCCGGATCACCTGCGCCACGCGCGAGCGTTCCACAAGCGGACCAAATTCAGGTGCCACCTGCGTCATCTCGATGTCATCGCCATTCAAACGCACCGGCACCACGCCCGCCCCGGTTTCCAGCGTTAAACGATCACCGCTGATCATGCCGCGCGCACGCAGCGCCGCCACCGTTGCAATTGTCGGATGGCCAGCGAATGGGATCTCGCGGCTGGCCAGAAAGTAGCGCACTTTGACGTCGGCAATTTCGGACGGGCCGGTAAAGGTACACTCAACCAGCGATGTCTCGCGCACGTATTTCAGGCAAACTTCGTCCGACAGTTTCGCCCCGTCATGCACGACAGCACAGCCATTGCCGCCAAAGGCACGATCAGTGAACGCATCCACCCAGTCAAATTGAAATGAAGCCAAAACCCCGCCCTTTCGCCATCCAGTGTGATGGCGAAAGTCATCGCGTTTTAGAGTCCTGCGCGCAAGACCTCAGTGCTCAATATTAGAGCCCAACGAAGGCGCAGACTTAATGCACGGCAACCGGCGCATAGTCGTTTTCGCGTGCCAGCATGAAGGCCATCTTACGATCTGCAACCAATGCCAATCGCTCACCATCGGCGCTGTGGACCGCAAAAAGCTGGTTCAACTCACCGGCTTCGTCCTGCACATCCTGCGGCAGATCAGCGACCTCAACGGTTTTGACGTACACAATTCGGGTCGTGTCTTGATCGATGTCATAAGGCGAATTCATAGTTTATCCCTTCTTGATATTGATCGTTTGCACCACGGTTTCGGGCCGCGCGCGGGTCAGATCCACATGCAGCAGACCGTTTTCCATGATAGCTTCGCCAACTTCGACGCCATCCGCCAGCACAAACATGCGCTGGAATTGACGTGCGGCGATGCCCCGGTGCAGGAACACGCGGCCATCACTTTCTTCAGCTTGCCGCCCACGGATCACCAGTTGGCGGTCCTCGACGGTGATCGACAGATCATGTTCGCCAAAACCCGCCACAGCCAGTGTGATACGGTAAGAATGGTCCGAGGTTTGTTCGATGTTGAACGGAGGATACCCCTCATTGCCGGACTTCGCAGTGCGCTCCAGCAGACGTTCCAATTGCTCGAACCCCAGCATATGCGGGTATGAGCCCAAAGTTAATTTCGACACCGTTTTCGTCCTTTTTACATCAAAGCGACGTGTGCAAGGTCCCGTTCTGGCAACCCTGCTTGGTAAATATGGTGGGTAACCATAGCATTCACAAGGTCTTTGCGAAAACAACTTGTCAGGTTATGTTTAAGGTCTGTTAACGTCCTGAGCGCGAGTCATCTGCCATGAACGCCCCAATTGACCTGTCGATGAAGACCGACGACGTATTGACCGTCGAGCTTGCGGTGTTTCGCCGCCAGCACCGGGATCTGGACGAGGCGATCACCGCCCTGACCGAACGCAGCACCGCCGATCAGCTGACTTTGCGCCGCCTCAAAAAGCAAAAGCTGGCCCTGAAGGACAGGATTGCGCTGATCGAAGACCGCCTGACACCGGATATCATTGCCTGAGGTTTCCTTTGGTTGCCGTGGCGAGTGATTTGGCTATAGTGCCCGCTCTTTCCCGGCAAAAGGCATGACATATGAGCGATTTAGAGGTGGGTATCATCATGGGCAGCCAGTCCGACTGGCCCACCATGTCGCACGCAGCCGAGATCCTGGACACGCTTGAGATCGCTTACGAAAAACGCATCGTGTCGGCCCATCGCACGCCGGACCGGTTGTGGGATTATGGGCGCAGTGCCGTGTCGCGCGGCCTTAAGGTGATCATCGCTGGCGCCGGTGGCGCGGCCCACCTGCCGGGTATGATGGCCAGCAAAACCCGTGTGCCGGTGATTGGCGTTCCGGTTCAGACCAAAGCGCTGTCGGGTGTCGATTCGCTCTATTCCATCGTGCAGATGCCAAAGGGTTTTCCCGTTGCCACGATGGCGATTGGCGCCAGCGGCGCGGCCAATGCGGGGCTGATGGCGGCCTCGATCCTGGCTCTGCAAAACCCCGATCTCGCCATCCGGCTTGACGCCTGGCGCACAGCGCTCAGCGCGTCGATCCCCGAGGAGCCCCATGATGACTGACGCGCTGCCCGCAGGGGCCACCATCGGCATATTGGGCGGCGGTCAGTTGGGGCGCATGTTGTCGGTTGCCGCCGCCCGACTTGGGCTGACCTGTCATATCTTTGAACCCGGCGCGAACCCACCCGCAGGCGATGTGGCGCGCCATGTCACCACGGCTGCCTATGATGACGCCGATGCGCTGAAAGCCTTTGCTGCCAGCGTCGATGTGATCACCTATGAATTTGAAAACGTGCCGACCTCGGCGCTGGATATGCTGGAACAATACGCGCCAATCCGACCCGGTCGCGAAGCCCTGCGCATCAGTCAGGATCGGCTGGTGGAAAAGACGTTCCTGCAAGAGCTTGGGCTGATGACCGCACCGTTTGGCGATGTGCAAAGCAGTGCTGATATGGACACGGCTCTGGCGCAGATTGGCGCACCGTCGATCCTGAAAACCCGCCGCTTTGGCTATGATGGCAAGGGCCAGGTCCGCCTGACCACGCCCGACGATGGCACAGCAGCCTGGGCCAGTATGAACGACGCGCCTGCCCTTTTAGAAGGGTTTGTCGATTTCAGCCACGAGGTCTCGGTCATCGCAGCGCGCGGCGTCACCGGACAAGTGGCCTGTTTCGATCCCGGCGAAAACGTGCATCGCAACGGCATTTTGCACACCACAAAAGTTCCCGCCCGCCTGTCCCCCTCCCAGCGCAGCGATGCGATTCTGATTGCCGCACGGATCCTGAACGCGCTTGATTACGTTGGGGTTTTGGGGGTCGAGTTGTTCGTCACTCCCGCCGGGCTTGTGGTCAACGAGATCGCGCCAAGGGTGCACAATTCTGGCCATTGGACCCAGAACGGATGCTGCGTGGATCAGTTCGAACAACACATGCGCGCCGTGGCCGGATGGCCCCTTGGCGATGGCACGCGCCACAGCGATGTTGAGATGGAAAACCTGATTGGCGATGACATCAATCGCGCCCCCGATCTGGCCGGTGCGCGTGACACGGCGCTGCACCTTTATGGCAAGGCCGACACCAAGCCCGGACGCAAGATGGGCCATGTGAACAAGGTGATCCGCACGCCGTCCTAGCCGAAAAACCGGTGCGCGACAGCTCCGGACATATAGCTGACCTGACCGCCTGCCAGCGTGGCGGCGACGCGGTGAGTGGTGCCTTCAAGAATGACCAGATCCGCGCGCAAACCCAGGCCAAGCGTGCCGCGATCGCTCAGGCCCAGCACCTCAGCCGGCCCGCTTGACACCAGAGCCCACGCAGCGTCCCAACCGCAAATCCCGTCTTGCACCAGCTTCAATGCCGCGCGGCGTGGCGAAGGGTAATGGTAGTCCGACGCAAGGGCATCGCACAGGCCCGCGCGGATCAGGTCAATCGCGTCGACATTGCCATTGTGCGACCCGCCCCGCACAACGTTGGGCGCGCCCATGATCACCTTGTCGCCCCCGGCGCGCGCGGCCATCGCGGCGGTTTCGGTTTCAGGAAACTCAGACAGAACAACGCCGCGCGCGCGCCACGCGGCGCGGGCCTCGGCGCTGGTGTCATCATGACTGCCCATGCGCACGCCTTGGGTGGCAAGGCGCTGCGTCAACTGATCAAGGGCTGCAGGCACCTCATCGGCGCGCGCATGCAGCGCCTTCATCATCTCAAAATGCACTTCCGGATTGCGCCCGGCCTTGAGCGCCTGCCCGGTCATGCGCGGCGGTTTGCGCCCTTCAGCCAAGCGTTTATGCGGAAGATGATCGTTGAACACCACGTAGCTGACCCCGGCCTGCGCCAACCGGTCCGGCAACGCGGCGTAATCGTCCAGCATATGGGTTTCAAAGCGCAATTGGGCAATCAGATCGGTGACAATCGCGCCGCGCACCTGTGCAATCGCGGCGAACACCTGATCGGCATAATCGGGGCTGCGCAACCCGCCCTCCCAGCTGTGAAACTGCGCCATGACGCCCGTGGTTATGCCATTGGCCGCCAGTTCCGCAGCGGCCGCCACCACGCCTTCGCCCATCTGCGACATGGCCCCGCGACGCGGCGCGAGATGACGTTCAAACCCGTCGCCGTGAACGTCAATGATGCCGGGCAACACGATGAAACCGCTCAGATCAATTGCCCGGGCCGGACCTGCGCCGCTGATCCAGCCGTCAGATATCGCAAGATCGCCGATCTCAAGCTCTTGCCCCGGCCACAAGACCTGTGCGCCGGTGAACACGGCGTTCAACGGGCTCATCTGCTGGGTTCACCTACGGGGCCTTGCGGGCATCCACGCCCTTCGCAAGCCGTTTCGATGGTACCAAAAACCGCATCCATCCACGATATATCCGGATCAAAATTCCCGTACTGGATAAAATGCAAGGTTTCGGCGATGACCTGCGGATTGTTCATCATGAACGTGTGCGTCACTGGCAAAACGATGTGATCCCGCATGCCATCCACATAGGTCGTGGCAACGGAAACTTTACCATCATCGGGCCCATCAATCAGCGTTGAAAACACCGGGTTCAAAGTCTGGTTGCCGGCAATCACGCCCAGGTCATAATCCGCTGCCGGCAATCGGCGCGGCCAGCCGTCGGGCCCGGTGCTGAGCTGCAATCCGGCCGGACCATTCAGCAAGCCGAATACCTCTAGATCACCCAATTCATCCACCAGCTGGCTGCCCTGATTGGGGGGGCCAAGCATGACAACACGGCCCAATTGTTCCGGGCGATTGGCGCGAAACCAATAGCGCACCAGAATGCCGCCCATGGAATGGGTGACGAAATGCACCTTCTGATCACCGCAGGCTTGAACCGCGTCGGGCAAGGTTTGTTCCGCCAGAATGGGAATCGGTTGGTCGGTGGAGCTGTAGCTGGGGCTGATCGTTTGATAGCCGCGCGCGATCAGCACTTGTTCCATAATCGCAAAGGACGCTTCGGTGCGCGCCAATCCATGCAGCAAAACAACACAGTCAGCCTGGGCAGGCTCGGCCCGCAGCATGCCAACAAGACCCAAAAGAAACACAAAATATCGCATGAGCGCGCCATAGCCTGAAAGCAGGCGCAGGAAAACCCGCCTTTTTCAGGCGCGCGCGCGGCGCAGCGACCAGGCGATGCCGCCCAGAACAATCAACGCGCCAATTGCAAAGCGCAAACCCACCGTTTCGTTCAGCAACACAACGCCTGCCAACATGGCGATGACGGGCACACAAAGTTGCAACGTGGCGGCAAAGGACGCTTCCAGTTGGGGCAAAACGGTATACCACATGGCATAGCCCAAACCTGAGGTGCCCGCGCCCGCCAGAATTGCAAGGCCGATGCCACCCGGGCTGATCGTGACCACCCCGCCGCTGAACGCGCCAACACCCGCGACCAGCGGCAAGCAAAGCGCGAAGTTCAACGCCGTTGTGGCAATGGGATCCGACGCGCCGCGCCCGGCCAGTGTGTAGATCGCCCACCCCAGACCTGCCGCGATCATCGCGCCTGCACCGATGATGTCGATGGCCAAAGCCCCCGAAGGCCAAAGCACCACGCACAGGCCCACAAAGGCGATGGCCGAGCCGCTGAACTGGCGCAAGGTCGGCCGCGCCCCGGTCCAGCTGGTCCAGGCGAACATGCCAATTTGCACCACGCCGAACAGGATCAAGGCGCCAATCCCCGCATCCAAAGACCGGTAAGCCGCTGAAAAACCAACCATATAAACCGCCAAAGACACCGCCCCAATCGCGCGGGCGCGCCAGCTGAACACCGGCCAGGCGCGGTTTTGCACCACCACAAGCGCGCACAGCATCACCGCGCCCGCCAACACCCGAAGGCTGGCAAAACTGGCAGGATCAATGGCGCCGCTGTCCACGGCCAGGCGGTTCAGGATCGAATTGGAGGCAAAAGCCACCATGGTTACCGCCGTCAAAAGGGCAAGTTTCATGGGCCGGATAAGGGCCTGTTTTGCGCCGAAACAAAAGCGCAATCAGACAGCGTGCCATAGCTTTTTGATCAAATCGCCGTGCCTAGAGACCATCGAACGCTTTGGCATAGACCAGCGTCTGTTTTGGCATGTCCCCGCCCGGGCCCGCCAAAGCGGTGTGATCAATCGGATAGGGCGAGGTCAACTGCGAGGCCCGTGTCGTGCTGAACCCGGCAGAGTTGTAAAACAGTGGCTGACCCAACACCACGACGTAGGTGCCCGAAATCCGTGCCCACTCTGCGATCAGCCCAACCATGCGCCGCCCAATGCGCCGCCCTTGCCATTCTGGATCGACAGCCACCGGTGCCAGACACAGCCAGTTTGCAGGCGCCACCATCCGGCAAAGCCCCGCATAAGCAATGACTTTGTCCTCAACCGTCATCACCTGCTCGCCCATCATGTCGCCAGCGCGGCGCAGATCCTTGACCAACTGCACTTCGTCATCGCCCTTGAACGCGGCAGACAACAGCGCCGAAACATCCGGCTCTTCGCCGAGCACCATAGCACGCATGAAGTCTGGGCTGGATCTCATCTTGGGTTCTCCACAACCAAAGGTTGCCACAGTTTTGCACGGATGCCTAGTCTTGCAGCACCCGGCGCCTATTCCATGCGGATCGGGCCATAAAAAAAGGGCGCCCCGAAAGGCGCCCTTTTTCGATAACGAAAGCCGTAGCTTACATCATGCCGCCCATGCCGCCCATGTCGGGCATGCCGCCTGGTGCGCCGCCGCCGTCTTTGGATGGCTTATCGGCAACCATGGCTTCGGTTGTGATCAACAGGCCTGCGATGGACGCGGCGTCCTGCAGGGCTGTGCGCACAACTTTGGCTGGATCAATCACGCCGAATGCGAACATGTCACCATACTCTTCGGTCTGTGCGTTGAAGCCAAACGAAGCGTCGTCGCTTTCGCGGATCTTGCCGGCCACAACCGATCCGTCCACGCCTGAGTTCTCGGCGATCTGACGCAGCGGTGCTTCGAGCGCCTTGCGCACGATGGTGATGCCAACGTTCTGGTCGTTGTTGGCGCCTGTCAGACCCTCAAGAGTCTTGGCACCCTGAACCAGAGCAACGCCACCGCCAACAACGATACCTTCCTGTACGGCCGCACGGGTCGCATTCAGGGCATCGTCAACGCGGTCTTTGCGCTCTTTGACTTCCACTTCGGTCATGCCACCAACGCGGATCACGGCAACACCGCCGGCCAGCTTGGCCACACGTTCCTGCAGTTTCTCGCGGTCGTAGTCCGACGTGGTTTCTTCGATCTGACCGCGGATCTGGCTGACGCGCGCTTCGATCTCGGCCTTCTCACCGGACCCGTCCACAACTGTGGTCTCGTCCTTTGTGATCTGGATCTTCTTGGCGTTGCCAAGCATTTCCATGGTCACGGACTCAAGCTTCATGCCCAGATCTTCAGAGATCACCTGACCACCGGTCAGAATGGCGATGTCCTGCAGCATGGCCTTACGACGGTCACCAAAACCAGGCGCTTTGACAGCCGCGATTTTCAGACCACCACGCAGTTTGTTGACAACCAGAGTGGCCAGCGCTTCGCCTTCCACGTCCTCGGCAATGATCAAAAGCGGCTTCTGGCTCTGGATCACAGCTTCGAGCAGGGGCACCATTGGCTGCAGCGACGAGAGTTTCTTCTCGTGCAGCAGGATCATGCAATCTTCCAGCTCTGCGGTCATCTTGTCGGCATTTGTCACGAAGTAGGGCGACAGGTAGCCACGGTCGAACTGCATGCCTTCAACAACATCGGTCTCTGTTTCGAGGCCTTTGTTCTCTTCAACAGTGATGACGCCTTCGTTGCCAACTTTCTGCATCGCACCGGCGATCTGGCTGCCGATTTCGGCTTCGCCATTGGCCGAGATCGTGCCGACCTGGGCCACTTCGTCACTGTCTTTGACTTCGCGCGAGGCGGCTTTGCTCGACTCAACAACCTTGGCTGTGGCCAGATCGATACCGCGCTTCAGGTCCATCGGGTTCATGCCAGCGGCAACCGATTTCAGACCTTCTTTGACGATGGCCTGGGCCAGAACCGTCGCAGTTGTCGTGCCGTCGCCGGCTTCGTCATTGGTG
>JBGCDD010000216.1:0-29454 GCA_045105075.1 Sedimentitalea sp.
AGGGTGCAAGCTGGAAAACGGCGTGGTGCGCACACCGACCGGGTTCAAAGCGGCGTTCGAGCAGGTCAAGGAAGGCGGCTGGCCCGGGCTGGACATGCCCGAGCAATATGGCGGCCAGAACATGCCCTATATCATCGGCACCGCCGTGGGCGAGATGTTCAGCGCCTCAAACCAAGCCTTTACGATGTATCAGGGCCTGACCCACGGTGCGGCTTCGGCGATCTTGGCGCATGGCACGGATCAACAGAAAGACACCTATTTGCCCAAGATGGTCAGCTGTGAATGGACGGGAACCATGAACCTGACCGAACCCCATTGTGGCACCGATCTGGGCATGATGCGCACCAAAGCCGAACCCAACAGTGACGGCAGCTACAAGATCTCCGGCCAGAAGATTTTCATCTCGGCGGGTGAGCATGACATGGCCGACAATATTGTGCACCTGGTTTTGGGCAAAATCACCGGCGGCCCCGAGGGCATTCGCGGCGTTTCCCTGTTCATCGTGCCCAAGTTTCTGGTCAACGAAGATGGCAGCCTTGGAGCACGCAACGGCGTGAGCTGTGGCAAGATCGAAGAGAAGATGGGCATTCACGGCAACTCGACCTGCGTGATGAACTATGACGAAGCCACCGGATACCTTCTGGGCGAAGAACACAAAGGCATGCGCGCCATGTTCACGATGATGAACGAAGCGCGTCTGGGTGTGGGTATGCAAGGCCTCGCGCAAGCCGATGTCGCGTTCCAGAACGCGCTGGATTACGCCAAGGACCGTCTGCAGGGGCGCGATGTGACCGGCGCCAAAAACCCCGACGGCCCGGCCGATCCGCTGATCGTGCACCCTGATATCCGTCGCTCGCTGATGGACCAGAAATCCTTCACCGAAGCCGCGCGCGCTTTCATTCTGTGGGGCGCGGTGATGATCGACAGCGCGCATCGCTCCAAGGATGAAGACGCCGATGGTCTGGTGTCGCTGTTGACCCCGGTGATCAAAGGCTTTCTGACCGATCAGGGCTATGACATGACCGTCAAGGCCCAGCAGGTTTACGGCGGGCATGGCTACATCGAAGAATGGGGCATGTCGCAATACACCCGCGACGCGCGCATCGCGATGATCTATGAGGGCGCCAATGGCGTGCAGGCACTGGATCTGGTGGGGCGCAAGCTGGCCGAAGATGGCGGCAAGCACGTGATGGCCTTCTTTGAACTGGTGAAATCCTACGCCAAGGACAATGCTGGTCAGAACGAAGACTTTGACCGCGATTTCTTGGAGCCGCTGAAAAACGCGTCAAAGGACCTTCAGGCGGCAGGGATGTATTTCATGCAGAACGGCATGAAAAACCCCAACAACGCGCTGGCCGGATCCTATGACTTTATGCACATGTTTGGCCATGTCTGCCTGGGCCTGATGTGGGCGCAAATGGGCAAGGCGGCGCTGACCGCGCTGGACAATGGCACGTCGGATGCAACCTTTTATGAAACCAAGCTGGCCACCGGGCGCTATTACATGGCGCGCCAATTGCCCGCGACAGCCACACATCTGACCCGTATTCAAAGCGGGGCCGATACTGTGATGGCGCTGGACGCGGCCAACTTCTAAACTGGTGGTGGGGGTGCGCCCCCACCTGCCCCCACAAAGGACGCGCCCATGCCCAAACGCTTTCGCCTGACCCGCCGTTTTCCCGTTGCCATGACCGAAGACGGCTATCGCCGGCTCAAGTCCTTTTCGGCAGAGGCCGGTCTCGATGAAGGCGAGGCACTGTCCTTTTTGTTTGAAAATTTCGAAAGCGTAATGAATCACGAAAACCTGACTGTGCGGCTGCGTCTGTTCAACGCCGAACTGGAAGATCGCAAACGCTAAGCCGCACAATGGGGGACCTAGGATGACACAACACACCAGCACCTGGATGACTGACGAGCACAAAATGCTCGCAGATATGAGCGCCCAGTTCATCACCACGGAATGGGCGCCCAAATTCGAGAAATGGCGCAAACAAGGGCAAATGGATCGCGAGATCTGGCAAGAGGCCGGCGCGCTGGGGCTGCTGTGCCCGTCTGTCCCCGAGGAATATGGCGGTGCGGGGGGCGATTTCGGCCATGAGGCTGTGATTATGACCGAAGCGGCACGCGCCAACCTGGCCAGTTGGGGTGTTGCCATCCACGGCCCGATTGTGGCGCACTACATCCTGGCCTACGGCAGCGAAGATCAAAAAAAGCGCTGGCTGCCGCGCATGATATCAGGCGACCTGGTCGGCGCACTGGCGATGACCGAACCCTCAACCGGATCCGATGTGCAGCGTATCAAAACCCGCGCCGTGCGCGACGGCAACGCCTATCGCCTGTCCGGACAAAAAACCTTCATTTCCAATGGCCAGCACGCCAACCTGATCATCGTGGCCGCCAAGACCGACCCGTCGCTGGGCGCCAAAGGTGTGTCGCTTGTGGTGGTGGAAACTGATGAGGCGACAGGCTTTAGCCGGGGCCGCAACCTCGAGAAAATTGGCCTGCACGCCGCAGACACATCCGAGCTGTTTTTCGATGATGTCGAAATCCCCCCGGAAAACATCCTGGGCGGTGTCGATGGGCAAGGTTTTGCGCAAATGATGCAGCAACTGCCCCAGGAACGCCTGTCGATTGCCTGCTCAGCCGTTGGCGCCATGCAAGGCGCTGTGGCACGTACAATCGAATATTGCCAAAACCGCGAAGCTTTTGGCGGCCCTTTGACCCAGTTCCAAAACACCCGTTTCAAGCTGGCTGAGGTCAAAACCAAAACCGCCGTCGCAAGCGCCTTTCTCGACGAATGTATGGCAGAGCATCTGCGTGGTGAACTGAGCGTCGAAAAAGCGGCCATGGCCAAATACTGGACCACAGACACCCAGGGCGAGGTGCTGGACGAATGCTTGCAGCTGCATGGAGGTTACGGTTTCATGATGGAATACGCTGTTGGCGAAATGTGGGCAGATGCCCGCGTTCAACGCATTTACGGTGGAACGAATGAAATCATGAAAGAACTGATTGCGAGATCGTTATGACGCGGCCTGTGCGTGGAGCCCCTGACCGATCGACCCTCCGGGGGGAGTTTTTCCAGAAAGATGAAACACAAACGGTCTGGATTACTCTGGCATGGTCCGCCCCGCTGCCACTATCGGCCTCGCCGAACGATACGCGACAATTGCAGCGGGGCTTCACCTTTCACGCGGCTCAACTCTCCAGTCTGCCGCGCCCCGACAATGTGTCCCTGAAACTTTAAAAATCCGTAAAAACTGTCCATTCGGCTTCATCTTTCAAAATAAACTCCACGGGGGTCCGGGGGTGTGAAACCCCCGGTCGTTTCAAAAAGGAACAGAACTATGACCATTCAACTGCACTGCTTTGGCGAGAGCGGTAACGCCTACAAGGCGGCGCTCGCACTCGAACTCAGCGGTCTCTATTGGGAGCCTGCCTTCGTGGACTTTTTCAACGGTGCAACGCGCAGCGCGGATTATCGTGCGGGCGTAAATGCAATGGGCGAAGTGCCGGTGATGGTGGATGGAAATCTGACGTTGACCCAATCCGGGGTCATACAAGACTATGTTTCCGAAAAGTCGGGCAAATTCGGCGGCCAGACGGCCCAAGAGCGACGCGAGATTCTGCGTTGGGTGCTGTTTGACAATCACAAACTCAGCAGCGTCGTCGGCCCGTTGCGGTATCTGATGAACTTTCTGCCCGAAGACAAACGGCCCGAGCAAGTCATCGGTTTTTTCGCCAGCCGTCTCAACGCCACGTATGATATCTTGGACACGCATCTTGCCGGGCGCGATTGGATCGCAACAGATCGTTTGACCAATGCAGATCTGAGTTGCTGTGGCTACCTTTACTATCCTGAGCCTTTCGGTTTTGTGCGCAGCGATTGGCCCAACATCGACGCTTGGTTGACGCGGTTGTCGCAAACACCCGGCTGGAAAGCACCTTATGAATTGATGCCTGGCTCTCCGGCCGATCGCGCCTGATGATCTCGCGGTTCGCCTTGTCAGGGATCGGGTTTTACCAAACCCATCTGTCCCCGCGCAAAGGGTACCGATGTGCCTATAGCGTGCTGCACGGCGGAACCGGATGCTCGGGCTATGTCAAACACGCGATCCGCGACCATGGCCTTTGGAGCGCGCTGCGCCTTTGTCGCGCCCGCATGGCCGCCTGCAAGGACGCGGCGGACGAATTGAACAAGGACCGTGCGAAAAGGAAAAAAACCAAACGTGACGGATGGGCATACTACTGCGGCGTGTCGCTTTGCGCCGCAGCACCTTGTTCATCGGGGGGGCAAACGCCCTCGTCCACGCCGCCCGATGTCGCAGATTCGGGATGCACCGCACCCGATTGCGCACCAGATTGCACTCCCAGCTGTGATTTTTGCAGCTGCGGAGGATAGATAGGACCAAAAAGGAAACACCAATGACCGAAGCCTATATTTACGACGCCTTGCGCACGCCGCGTGGAAAAGGCCGCAAGGATGGGTCCTTGCACGAAGTCACGTCTCTGCGGTTGTCGGCTTTGACGCTGAACGCCATGAAAGAGCGCAACAACCTCGAGGGTCATGCCGTTGAGGATGTGATCTGGGGCAATGTCACGCAGGTGATGGAACAGGGCGGCTGTCTTGCGCGCTCGGCCGTGCTGGCCTCGGATCTGGATGAATCCATTCCTGGCCTTGCGATCAACCGGTTTTGCGCCTCGGGCATGGAGGCCGTCAATCTGGCGGCCAATCAGGTCAAGGGCGGTGCCGGCGACGCTTATATCGCGGGCGGCGTTGAAATGATGGGCCGCGTGGCGATGGGCAGCGACGGTGCGGCGATTGCCGCGGATCCGTCGGTTGCGATGAAAACCTATTTCATCCCACAGGGCATTTCGGCCGATGTCATCGCCACCGAATACGGGTTTTCGCGCGACGAGGCCGATGCGCTGGCTGTGGAGTCTCAGCGCCGTGCCAAGGCCGCCTGGGATGACAATCGGTTTGCGAAATCTGTCATCACTGTGCGCGACCAAAACGGTTTGGCAATTCTGGACCATGACGAATACATGCGCCCGCAAACCGATATGCAAAGCCTGGGCGCACTGAATGCCAGCTTTCAGATGATGGGCGAGCAGATGCCGGGCTTCGACAAGATTGCAATGCTGAAATACCCTCATCTTGAGCGTATCAATCATATTCACCACGCCGGCAACAGCTCGGGCATTGTCGACGGCGCGGCGGCTGTTTTGATCGGCAACAAGGAGTTTGGCGAAAAACATGGGCTCAAGCCGCGCGCACGTATCCGCGCCACAGCCAAGATCGGCACAGATCCGACGATCATGTTGACCGGCCCTGTCCCTGTCACCGAAAAGATCCTGAAAGACAACGGGATGACCATTGATGACATTGATCTTTTCGAGGTCAATGAAGCCTTTGCCAGTGTCGTTCTGAGATTCATGCAGGCCTTTGACGTCGACAGCGAAAAGGTTAACGTGAATGGAGGATCGATTGCGATGGGCCATCCATTGGGAGCAACGGGCGCGATGATCATCGGCACCTTGCTGGATGAGATGGAGCGGTCGGACAAAGAAACAGGGCTGGCGACGCTTTGCATAGCCTCGGGCATGGGAGCAGCCACGATCATCGAAAGGGTCTAAGCACGATGCCACAGACGGAGCAGGAACCCGCAAAACACGTTTCAGAGCGTTTGCTGAAAATCACCGGAGATGCCTTGATGTCAAATGATGTCAAAAGCTTTGCTTCGGTGTTTTCCCTGCCCCACAGCATCACAACCTTCGAAGCGGTGACCGTTTTGCGCACATTGGATGATGTCAAAAAGATGTACTACAATGTTCAGCGCCACTATCACTCGATCGGTGTGACCGATCTGGTGCGGTATTGTGTGGCCGCCGCGTATAAATCAGCCGACCAGATCGAAGCGACCCATGTCGCGCATTTGATGCAAGGCGCGCACCGTCTTGCCGAACCCGCAACCGTTTTTTCCACGCTCGAACGCATCGACGGGGAATGGATGATCACCAGCTCTCAATACGCCATCGACAACGCGCGGGGACATAGCAGCGCCATGACCCTGAGCCACGACGATGCACCAATTGATGAGCTGACCCAACATACGCCCCTGAGCCAGACCAAATGCGGTGCTGACGGGGGCCCATCACAGACTTTCAGGAAACAGACCCAATGACCGATTTTACCATGACCAAGGACGCCGCAGGCGTTGCAACCATCACCTGGGACGTGCCGGGCAAGTCGATGAACGTCATGTCCATCGAGGGCCTGGGCGAGCTGGAGGCCTGCATCGACGATGCCCTGGCCGACGACGCCGTCAAAGGCGTTGTCATCACGTCAGGCAAGGACGGCTCGTTCGCGGGGGGCATGGATTTGAACCTGCTGGCGGTGATGAAAGAGCGCGCCGGCGATAACCCGGCGCGCGGGCTGTTTGAGGGCACGATGCAAATGCACGCCCTGCTGCGCAAAATCGAGCGCGCCGGCATGGACCCCAAAACCAACAAAGGCGGCAAACCGATTGCGGCCGCCCTGCCCGGCACTGCCGCTGGCATCGGACTGGAGCTGCCGCTGGCGACGCATCGTACTTTTGTGGCCGACAATCCCAAGGCGCGTATTGGCCTGCCTGAAATCATGGTCGGCATCTTTCCCGGTGCGGGCGGCACCACGCGTTTGGTGCGCAAGTTGGGCGCTATGGGCGCGTCGCCGTTTCTGCTTGAGGGCAAGATGGTTGATCCCAAAAAGGCCAAGGCCGGTGGGTTGGTTGACGAAGTTGTTGGTGACCCTGTTGCTGCCGCGCGCGAATGGGTTTTGAATGCCAAAGACGCCGATCTGGTCAAACCGTGGGACGCCAAAGGCTATAAAATGCCCGGCGGCGCGCCCTATCACCCTGCTGGTTTCAAGACCTTTGTCGGCGCCCGTGCCATGGTGCTGAGCAAGACCCAAGGCGCGTTTCCGGCCCACAAGGCCCTGCTGAGCGCGGTCTATGCGGGCGCGCTGGTGCCGTTTGACACCGCGCTCAAGATCGAGGCGCGCTGGTTCACCAATGTGTTGATGAACCCAAGTTCGGGCGCGATGATCCGCTCGCTGTTCCTGAACAAGGAAGCGTTGGAAAAAGGCGCGGTGCGCCCCAAAGACGTGTCGGATCAACGGGTCAAGAAGCTGGGCGTGCTGGGTGCCGGAATGATGGGCGCGGGCATCGCGCTGGTCAGTGCGCAGGCCGGAATTGAGGTGGTGCTGGTTGATCGCGATCAGGAAAGTGCCGACAAGGGCAAAACCTATTCCGCCAGCTACATGGACAAGGGCATCGCGCGCAAAAAGGCCACGCCTGAAAAGAAAGAGGCGCTGTTGAACCTGATCACGGCCACGCCGGATCTGGACAAGCTCAAGGACTGCGATCTGATCATCGAAGCGGTGTTTGAGGACATGGAGGTCAAGGCGGAGATCACCAAAAAGGTCGAAGCGATCATTTCGGACGACTGTATCTTTGCCTCCAACACCTCGACGCTGCCGATTTCGGAACTGGCCAAAGCGTCAAACAGCCCCGACAAGTTCATCGGCATCCACTTCTTCTCACCGGTTGAGAAAATGCTGCTGGTCGAAATCATCAAGGGCGATCAGACCGGGTCGGTCGCCGTGGCCAAATCGCTGGATTACGTGCGCCAGATCCGCAAGACGCCGATTGTTGTCAATGACGCGCGCTTTTTCTATGCCAACCGCTGCATCATTCCTTATGGCGGCGAGGCGACGCGCATGGTCACCGAAGGTGTGGCGCCTGTGCTGATCGACAATGCCGCGCGCCAGTTGGGCTTTCCCGTGGGTCCGATCCAATTGGGCGACGAGACCAGCATCGATCTGGCCACCAAGATCATGCGCGCCACCAAGGCCGCGATGGGCAACGCCTACCCCGCCTCCGAAGCCGATGATCTGATCGTCTGGATGGAGGAAAAGGGCCGTCTCGGACGCAAGGCCAATGCTGGTTACTTCGACTATGACGACAAAGGAAAACGCACCGGCTACTGGCCTGGCATCCACGACAAGTATCCGCTGGCCGAAGACCAGCCTGATCTGATCGAAGTGCAGGAACGGCTGATGTTTGCCCAAGTCCTGGAGGCCGTGCGCGCGTTGGAAGAAGGCGTGCTGGAAGACATCCGCGAAGGCGATGTGGGCGCTATTTTGGGCTGGGGCTTTGCACCATGGTCCGGTGGCCCGTTCAGCTGGCTTGATATCATCGGCGCGCCTTATGCCGCCGAACGCTGCGATCAACTGACGGCCAAATACGGCGAGCGCTTTGCCTGCCCCGCCCTGTTGCGCGAAATGGCAGACAAGGGCGAAACGTTTTACGGGCGCTTTTCCGATGCCGCAGAGGCCGCCTGAAACACCTGTTTTTTAACGGCCAATTGGCCAAACAGAAAAATAGTTAACAAAAGATTAACCGCCCCGCAGAAATGTGGGGCGATTTTTTTTGTTTCTATTTGAGATACAATCTAGACGCGCCACGCAACTTGCCATAACGTCATTGAATAATAAACAACCCTAGGTCGTATCTGATTTTTGTTTAACGACTTTTCGCGAAGCGCTTGTGGGCGCGTTTTGGTTTTCTTTCGCACCTTCAGATCTCGATCCAACTTCGCTTTGCGCATCAGTAACATCTGAAACGCTGGCTATGTGTTTTAAACCTCAATTAAATAATAAAACGCGAGCAGAACTATGGTAGATTTTCCTGATATACTTGACCAATTAACCGAAGAGCTTATCGATCTTTCGCGCCACCGAGTCCCCCCGGATTCGCTTGATCGAGCAAGCCATGGGTTTTTTGATCTTTATCTGGCTTATCGGCGCGGGCTGGATCGAATGGACAGCGCCGAACTTGAGAAATTCCTGCACAGTACCGTCAGGTTAATGAAACGATCCTTGCCACAATTGAATGCGCATCTGAATTCTCATATTGAAGATACGCTCAGCTTGTCTTTGGACGGCCCCGATTGGGTTGAGGCGTGCAGAATGCGCACGACCCTGGAGGGCATCAAGGAGCTCTATGGGCCGCATCTGCCGGTTGCGCGGCTTGTGCCAGACCCGGATGAGCTGGACGATATGATGCGCGTGGTTTGTGAAGATGTGCCCTCTTCTGGGCGCGAGCAGGCACAATTCCCGCTATCGCATTGGTGGTGGGACGCGGCCTGAGCCCCGCCGAGCATCACCCCGGATTGAACAGCAGATGATCCTCGGGCGGCTCGCACACCAGCGGCCCGCCCGTCATCTGCGCCATCAAGTCCTGAACAAGGCAATGGGCGTTGATCGGATCAAGCACATCATAGAGCCCTTCCCCCGGATGTGCCGAATCGAGCAGAATTCGGCGCGGCCGGGGGCAATAAGCCAGCAAACCACCATCAACGTAGACAACTTCGTCTTCCTCGAACGCCAGTGTGATGACATCCAGATGATCCAGCGGGGTGCAATCAACCACACCGGGCAGGCCAACCATCATCCCGGCCGGGATCACAGCAAACGGATCCCCCACGGCATCTGCTGCCGTATCACATTCCACCAAAATCCCCTGATCGGGCATCATCCAAACATCCGCGCGCGTGTTGAACGCACCCTGACAGAACCGGATAGGTTGTTGGTCTTTGGGCAAAATATGCTCAGGCGCCAGATAAACCTCGTGCTGAATATCGACAATGCGCTTCATGCCGTGATCAAATGTCAAAACGCTGTCGCCCACCGACAGAGTTTCAACCCGGCGCCATCCCAAATTTGACGCCACATGCGTGCCATTTAAAAATCCGGAATATCCGGTGATCAATGTTTTGTCCCAAGCGGTCCCGCGCTTTGGCACAAGTGGTCTGGTGTCAGACCCCTGTCTCCACGTCATCATCCTATCGTTCCCTTGTCTGTCTCATGTTCCGATTTTTCGGATTTTTCCTTTGACAAGATCACTAGGCCTGATTCGCTGGCCAGATATGGGTCGGAATTAAGACAGGAGTCTGGCATTGTTCAGACCATTGGCACAAATTTGCCGATCGATAATAATTGTTTTGAACTGAGCTACAAATTCACTGAATCGAACGTGTACCCAAAATCTGAAATGTCCCGGGCACAGGCTTTCGCAACTTGTTCGGCCAATTCAGTTGAATAATAAGACCTATGGTCTCGATTGCGATCTGATGTGTTTAACACCGGCAATTCAAATTTAAATCCAAGGTGATCAAACAAAGCGGCTGCGTCCTGGGCGAAAGCCTCAATACGCACGAAGGCGTTGCATTGAATGCGTCCATCGCTGCGCTGCATATAGGACGCGGCCGGATTGGCATGCAGCGCGGCCAAAGTCTGATTATGTCCGGCAAACCCGTCAAAAGACATCGACTTGGCCAATTCAACCGATGGGTGATCGAAATCCTGCGTCAACAGCCAGTGATAATAGCTGACCAGCCGATCCCACGGATTGCGCACAACCGTGAACGCAAACAATCCGTCCAGTGTGGTATCGGGAACCAGCCCCTCGATATCGCCCAAGGTCGCGTGCTTCCACAGGCGCCCAGCTGTGGCCATGCCCTGCACCCGGTGGCGGCGACGGCGCGCTTTGGGCGTGTCGCCCAGCATAATGTCGTCCTTCATCGCCCGCGCCTCCAGCGCCATCGCAACGGATGTGCCGCCGGTTTTGGGGATGTGAACAAAAACAAAGCGTCGCCCGGTGCTGAGGATCATGACCGCCCCCTATTTCGCGCGCAACGCAATGATGATGCCAGCGCAGGCGATGCAGCCGATGCCAAAGATCTGCCAGCCCCCGACGGTTTGCCCAAACGCGAGATAGGCAAACAGCGGGCCAAAGATCATCACCGAATACTCAAAGACCGACACATATGACGGCTCGCCCAGCTGATAGGCCTTGATGATCAAAAACACCCCGATCACCGAGCCGACAGCCTGCAACACCACCAGCGGCATCACATCGATAATCGGCCAGACCCAGCCCCGCGTGACAAACCCATCTGGCCCCGCCACCGACGCGAGCGGCCAGATCGAAAGCACCACCAACCCCAGCGCGCCGAAAGTGCCCAGTGTCACCCACATGCCTGCCAACATGGTGATCGTGCTTTCTCGTGCGCAAATCGTGCGCGTGGCTATGGCGCTGAGCGCGTAAAAGAAGCCGCCCGCCATCGGAATCATCACCTTTAGGTCAAGATCCGATGGGTTGGGCTGCAACACCAGTAAGATGCCCACAAACCCCAACAAAACCGCGCAGATCCGCCAGGGCCCGATGCGCTGTTTCATCACCAGCGCGGTGATCAGCAAAATGAAGATCGGCGAGGTAAACAACCCGCCCAGCGCCTGCGCAATCGGCATCAAAGCCAGCGCGCTGAAATAAAACAACATGGAAACACCGACCAGCAGACTGCGCACGGCCACCGCCCACAATCGCACCGGGCGCAATGTGCCGAGCCCCAACAGCGACAACCCCGCCACCAGCGGCAGCGCCATCAGCGCGCGCACGAAATGGAATTGCCACAACCCGATCTGATCGGCCACGCGCACAATATAGTTGTCGATCACGCCGATGATCGCCATCGCGGCGATCATCACCAGCGCGGCGGTCAAGATTCTGTCGGGGCCAGGGTGCGTCATGCTCTTTCCATCGCGTGCGTCTCGGCGCACACTTGTGCGAGACACGACACCAGATAGGGAGGCTTTGCAATGGGCTGGATGGCGGATGAAACCGGGCTGGAGAAAAACGCAGCCAATTATGTGCCCCTGACGCCGCTGTCGCATTTGCGTCGTGCGGCCCAGGTTTTTGCCGATGATATGGCCGTGGTCTATGGTGATCACCGCAAAACCTATGCGCAATATCACGCGCGCTGTTCGCAATTGGCCTCTGGGTTGGCTGGGCTTGGGGTGGCGCCGGGCGATGTTGTGGCCACGCTGACCCCCAACCTGCCGGCTCAGGCCGAGGCGCATTTTGGCGTGCCCGCTTGCGGCGCGGTTTTGAACACTATCAACATCCGCCTGGATGTGGACACGATCGCCTATATCTTTGAGCACGGTGAAGCCAAGGTGGTGCTGGTCGACACTCAGTTTCTGGACGTCGCCGAGGCCGCCTGCGCACGCATGGACGCCACCAAACCATTGCTGATCGAAGTTCCCGACCCCCACGGTGGTTTCACGGCCACCGGACGGCACCAGACCTATGAGGGTCTGCTGGCCAGCGGTGATGCGGCGTTTGACTGGATCATGCCGCTGGACGAATGGGAAAGCATCGCGCTGAATTACACTTCGGGCACCACGGGGCGGCCCAAGGGCGTTGTGACCCATCACCGCGGCTCGTATCTGATGACCATGGGCACGGTGATCAGCTGGCGCATGGTGGTCAAACCGCGCTACCTGACGATTGTGCCGCTGTTTCATTGCAACGGCTGGAACCACACCTGGATGATGCCTGTGCTGGGTGGCACGGTGGTGTGTTGCCGCGACATCACCGCCCCTGCGATCTATGACGCCATTGCCAATGAAAAGGTCACCCATTTCGGCGGGGCGCCCATCGTGTTGAACATGATCGTCAATGCCCCCGAAGATCAGCGCCTGCCCTTTGATCACACGGTCGAGGTGTTCACAGCCGGCGCGCCCCCGGCCCCGGCGACTCTGTCCAAGATCGAAAAGCTGGGCTTTCATGTCACCCAGGTCTACGGGCTGACCGAAACCTATGGCCATGTCACTGAATGTCTGTGGAAGGGCGGCGATTGGGACGCATTGGATGACCCCGGGCGCGCGGCAATCAAGGCGCGACAGGGCGTGGCGTTTCCGATGATGGACCACATCACCGTGATGGATAACACGATGGGCCAAGTGCCGATGGATGGTGCTGTGCAAGGTGAAATCGTGATGCGCGGCAATGCGGTGATGAAAGGCTATTACAAGAACCCCAAGGCCACGGCCGAAAGCTTTGCGGGGGGCTATTTCCATTCCGGTGACATCGCCATTCAACACCCTGATGGCTACATCCAGATCGCCGACCGGGCCAAGGACATCATCATTTCAGGGGGCGAAAACATCTCGAGCGTCGAAGTCGAGGGCGTGTTAATGGCCCACCCGGATGTTTTGCTGGCCGCTGTGGTGGCCAAACCAGATGACAAATGGGGCGAAGTGCCTTGTGCCTTTGTTGAATTGAAGGACGGCACATCGCCGTCGCCCGAAGACCTGATTGCCTTTGCCCGCCAAACGCTGGCGGGTTTCAAGGCGCCCAAACAGGTGGTGTTCCAAGAGCTGCCCAAAACCTCAACCGGCAAGATCCAGAAGTTTGAGTTGCGCAAGCTCGCAGGCGCGTTGTGAGGACGCGCGCGGCGTGATTTTCCCCGCGCAAGCCGTTTGCCCGCGCCCAAATCCGCGTGCTAGGGTCGCCAAAACATCGCAGGCTTGGCAGATCCCACATTTATGACGGCGCTCAGTGAATATGAACGGCTTGAGGCGACCGGCCTCTGGCGCCCTGCCTCGCAGGAACAACGCCGCGAGGTGGTGGTCTCGATCGGCGACGCCACGCTGACCATCGCCGATTTCAACAACACGGCGCTGACCCATTGGTCACTGGCGGCCATTGATCGCGCCAATCCGGGCGAACACCCGGCCATTTTCAGCCCGGACGGAGACCCAAGCGAAACGCTGGAGCTGGCCGAGGATGAAAGTGAGATGATCATCGCTATCGAGCGATTGCGCCAAGCTGTGGACCGCGCGCGCCCGCGCCCGGGGCGATTGCGTCTGTTGGGCGTTATGGCCAGCCTTGCGGCGGCGGCGGCACTGGCTGTGTTCTGGCTGCCCGGCGCCGCCACACAGCACACACTGAAGGTGGTGCCCCAGATCAAACGCCAGGAAATTGGCGCCGCGTTGTTGGGCCGGATCGAACGTGTGGCGGGACAAACCTGTGCTTCAGGCGATGCCGATGCGGTGCTGGTGTCGCTGGCAACACGCCTGGGCGTGCGCAAAATCGCGGTGCTGCGCGCGGGTGTGGCCGAAACGATTCTGCTGCCGGGCAATGTGGTTTTGCTGAACAAAGCGTTGATCGAAGACCACGAGGATCCGTCTGTGGCCGCCGGTTACATCGTGGCCGAGCAAACGCGCGCACAGGCCCGCGATCCGATGGGGCGCTTGCTGGATCACGCCGGACCAATGGCCGCGTTCAAGCTGCTGACCACCGGCGACATCACCCAGGACATGCTCGACAGCTACGCCGAACGGGTGCTGATCGCGCCGCGCGAGAACATCCCCGACGCGGATTTGCTCGATGCGTTTGCCAAGGCCGATGTGCCGTCCAGTCCTTATGCCTACGCGCGCGACATCACAGGCGAAACGGTGCTGGGGCTGATCGAAGCCGATCCGATGGCCGGGCGCACACCCAATCCGGTGTTGCGTGACCGCGATTGGGTGATTTTGCAAAACATCTGCGGCGGTTAGCGGTTCAGCCGCGCGCCGCGAAACCCTGCATTTTTGACCTGAACCAAAGCTTGTTTCGCCTCGGCGCGCGACGCAAACGGCCCGGCCAGAACCACTTTCATCTCCTGACCCTGGCGCGTCAGCCGGCCCATGCGCATTGGCAGACCAGCGGAGGCAAAAGCCCGCGCGGTTTGTGCCGCGTCGGCGGGGTTCGCATAAACCGCAACCCGCACATAGCTGGGCTTTGTCGGTTTGGACTTGGCGGTTGTTGCGGTTTGGGACCGGGTCGACAAGCGCGTCACCGGCGCCGGTTGCACCTGGCGCACTTCGGGCGTCCAGAACGGTGAATTGCCATTTTGCGGCGACACCCGCACGATCTGGCGGTTGGTTTGCATCGCGACCTGACGGCGCGGCAATTCCCGCGTCCAAAGCTGATCGGTCTGCGCATCACCTGCGGCAGTGCGCACGCCGCGGCGATAGCTCAACCGCTCGTCATCCCAGGCGGCCCGGAAGCCGTTGGGCACCTGCGGGCGCGCTTCTGCAACGCTGGGCGCCAGCGTGCGCTCGGCCCGGCGCGGGTTCAGACGTCCGTCTTCCCAAACGGAGCGATAGCCGGGCAACACGCGCACCCCTTCAGACCCCAAACGGTTTTCAAACACGTGCCGGCGCAACACACGGGTTTGATCATTTACCGGGTTCGCTTCGGCCACCTGAACAACCCGGGGCTGGGGTGTGGGCTGAGGCGTGGGTTTCACAATGACAGGCGTCGGCTGAATCACTTGCGGCGCGGCAACAGGTGCTGGGCGAGGTGCGGCAACACGGCGCGGCTTGGGTGCGGGTTTCGGCGTCGCAGCAACAACGGGATCTGGTCCACGAAACACCGTTGCCTCCGGCCCGGCGGACGGCGTGCGGCGCACTCGTTTTGGCGTTGGCGACGCGGCAGGCGTCGTCACAGCCGCCGGAGCCGTCGCTGTTTGTGCCGGTTCTATCCGGATTTCCTCGGGCTCTGCGGCCGGTCTGGCAGGTGCGGCCTGGGCCTGCTGTGGCTGGGAAAAGGTCGGCTGCGCACCGCACACTTGCTGACGTTTGCGGGTGACGCGTGGCACCCAGCTGACGTTGCCGTTGACCCCGGCGCGGATGTAGACGCAGCCCTTGCTGTCGACATATTGGCGCCCGCTGTAGGAGGCTGGCGGAAACTCGGCCGGAGGGTTGGCATTGCTGAGCGCCTGCGCCGATGCAACACTGCCCCAGAAGCCTGCAAACCCTAGTGATAGCCCAATAAGAATTGTTGTTTTCATGACTGCCCCCACAACATGTTGCGCGGACAATGACGTATTTCAGGCGGCGAGTAAAGCGCGCTTTGGCCTTGTTTGGCAGGCTATTTGGTACCGAACATGCGATCTCCGGCATCGCCCAGACCCGGCATGATATAGCCTTTTTCGTTCAGGCCCCGGTCAATCGCCGCGGTGACAATTGGCACATCCGGGTGGGCCTGCTGCATCCGCGCAATCCCTTCGGGCGCCGCCAAAAGACACAAAAACCGAATATCCGTCGCGCCTGATTTTTTCAGCAAATCCACCGCAGCTGCCGACGAATTGCCGGTGGCCAGCATCGGATCAACCGCAATCACCAGCCGGTTCTCCATCGCTTCGGGCACTTTGAAATAATATTGCACCGGTTGCAGGGTTTCTTCGTCGCGGTAAAGCCCGACAAAGCCAACCCGCGCCGAAGGGATCAGCTCGAGCACACCGTCCAGCATGCCATTGCCCGCGCGCAAAATCGACACCAAAGCCAGCTTTTTCCCGGCCAATGTCGGCGCGTCCATGTCCTCCATCGGGGTGGTGATGGTTTTGGTGGTCATCGGCAATTCACGTGTGATTTCATAAGCCAAGAGCTGAGTGATTTCGCGCAAAAGCTGGCGGAACACGGCCGTCGGCGTGGTCTGATCGCGCATCAGCGTCAGTTTGTGTTGCACCAACGGATGATCAACAACGGTCAAGGGGTCGGACATGGGCAAAGCTCCTGCAGAGGTGATGGCGCTTTATGCTCGGTTGCGGGGCTGGGGCGCAAGACTTAGAAAAACGTTCGCCCCGGCCCCTGTGCGGGCACGCCCAGATGTGCGGCAATGCTGGCGGCAACATCGGCAAAAGCCACCTGCCCCAACGGCCCTGCGCCCTTGCCGGCCACAACCACCGGCACCTGTTCGCGGGTGTGATCGGTGCCTGGCCAGGTCGGGTCGTTGCCGTGATCGGCAGTGAAAATCATGATGTCATCGCCGCGCAGCCGGGCCAAAATCGGGCCAATCGCGGCGTCAAACCATTCCAGATGGCGGGCATATCCGGCCACATCGCGGCGATGGCCGTAAAGACTGTCGAATTCGACGAAATTGGCGAAAGTCAGGCTGTTGTCATCTGCGGTATCGACCAAATCGCTCAGGTGATCCATCAGCGCCGCATCCGGGCCTTTGCGCAGCTCGTCAATGCCCGCCATCGAGAAGATGTCGCCGATTTTGCCAACACCGTAAACCCGGCGCCCGGTATTTTGCACCCAGTTGGTCAGCACCGGCGACGGCGGCGCGATGGCATAGTCACGCCGGTTTGAGGTCCGCTGGAAGCCAGTTTCAGGGGTGCCACCGAATGGGCGCGCAATCACGCGACCGACTTTCATGGCGTGCAGTTGCGGCGCAATAGTCGCGCAGAGCGTCAGCAAAGCCTCAAGACCAAAGTGGTGTTCATGCGCGGCGATCTGAAACACGCTGTCCGCCGAAGTATAGCAAATCGGCCAGCCGGTTTCGATGTGGCGCGCGCCCAGCTGCGCAATGATCTCGGTGCCCGAGGCATGGCAATTGCCCAGAATTCCTTTCGTGCCCGCAACCTTTGCGACCTGCTGTACCAAGGCCTCGGGAAAGGCCGGTTTCGCGTTGGGAAAGTAATGCCAGTCCCACGGCACCGGCACACCCGCCAGCTCCCAATGGCCCGATGGGGTGTCTTTACCGGGCGAGATTTCGGTGGCGCGCCCCCAACGCCCTTCGGCCTGTTCCGCGCTGTCAGTCAGGGTGTAAAACAGCCCCAACCGGGCCAGATTGGGCATGTACAATGACGCCGCGGCGGCACGGATATGGCCCAGCGTGTTGGCACCGGTGTCCGGCAGCGTGCCGTTGAAAAACGCATCAGCATCTGGTGCGCCGCCAATCCCCACCGAGTCGAGCACCACAAGAAAAGCGCGCGGCATCAGCCGACCCGGTCCAGGATGAGCTCGACCTTTGCCGGAGCTTGATCGGACAGGGTTATGGCACGGCGCACGATGGCTTCGGCGCGGCGGGCGGAGTCTTCGCGACCGGCATGGATCACACAGAGCGGTTGGCCCTTTTCAACCCGCGCGCCCAAACGCACCACATCCGACAGACCAACGGCAGGATCGATCACATCGCTTTCAACCTGACGACCGCCACCCAACCCGACCACCGCCAGACCAAGCGCTTCGCCATTGATATCACTGATAAAACCGGCGCTTTGCGCGCTCACCTGGCGGATCACATTGGGTTCGGGCAGAAACCTGTCCCAGTCTTGCACAAAGCGCAGCGGCCCCCCCATTTCAGCGATCATGCGGCCAAACCGCTCGGCGGCGCGCCCGTCTTGAATGGTGGTTGCGATCCGATCTGCGCCGTCTTGCACATCGTCCACCAATCCCGCATCGGCCAGCACGACACCGCCCAAGGCCGCCGTCAAATGCATCAACGCGCCCGATTCTTCGCCGGTCAGCACTTTCATGACCTCGGCCACCTCAAGCGCGTTGCCCAGCGCGGGCGCCAATGGTTGGCTCATGTCGCTGATCACCGCCGAGGTCCGGCACCCCGCGGCGTTCGCCGTCTCGGTCAGCGCCCGCGCGAGCGCGGCGGCATCGTCTTTGGTTTTCATAAATGCACCGCTGCCGACTTTGACATCCAGCACCAGGGCCGAGGGGCTGGCGGCCAGCTTTTTGGACAGGATCGACGCGGTGATCAGATCCAGGCTTTCCACCGTCGCCGTCACATCGCGGATCGCGTAAAGCCGTTTGTCTGCTGGCGCGATGTTGCCGGTGGCGCCCACAATGGCACAGCCGACCTTGCGCACAATTTGCACCAGCCGGTCGTGCGATACCGTGGTGCTGACGCCGGGAATCGCGTCCAATTTGTCAAGCGTGCCCCCGGTGTGGCCCAGCCCCCGCCCCGAGATCATCGGCACAAAAGCACCGCATTCCGCCAGCGCCGGCGCCAGCACCAATGACACGCAATCGCCGACGCCGCCGGTGGAGTGTTTGTCGATCACCGGCCCGTCCAGATCCCAGCTCAAAACGCGCCCGCTGTCGCGCATCGCCAGGGTCAGTGCGGCGCGCCCGCCTGCGCCCAGATCGCCCAAACAGACTGCCATGGCAAAGGCTCCGGCCTGAGCGTCGCTGACAGATCCATCGGCCAAGCCATTGGCAAACCAACGTAATTCTGGCTCTGTGGGCACCTGCTTTTGGCGCAGCTTGGCAATGATCGAACGTGCATCCATCGCTTATTCCATATGTCCGGCATCAAAGGCACCGGGCAAAAGCGCACCGATCGAGGTGATCTGTTCGGCGCCTTTTGTTGTGGCCAGCGTGACAACGACGTCGCCCGCGCCGAATTCCGCCAGCTTTTGACGACATCCGCCGCAAGGGGGCACCGGGCTGGGCGATCCGGCCACCACATAGACCTCGGCCAATTTGGTTTCTCCGGCAGCCACCATCGCGGCGATGGCCCCGGCCTCGGCGCAGGTGCCTTCGGGATAGGCCACGTTTTCGACGTTGCAGCCCTGATAAACCGCGCCAGATGCCGCCCGGATCGCAGCGCCGACCTTGAAGCCTGAGTAAGGCGCGTGGGCGTTTTCACGCACGGCCAAAGCGGCGGCGCGCAAGCTCATGCGAGCACCGTTTCAAAAGCGCCGGGCAGCGAAACCTCAAGCAATTCAACGTCATCGCTGGCATCTGACAACCGGGTTTGCATGCCCGGCGGGATCACAAAGGCATCCCCTGCCGCCAGCGCAAAGGCCTCGCGCCCCTCGCCCTCAAGCGTCACTGTGCCCTCCATCACGAAGGTGAACAAAATATCGGTGGCGTGGCTGGCAAAAACCGGTGCGCCGGGCCCTTTGCGCACCACCTGCACGCCCGCGACATTGCGGGTGTTGGCGGCAATTGTGGTGTCCCGCGCGATGAAGCCGGGCAGACGAAAGGGCTGCCAGTCGGCGTTTTTGACCTGATTGAACACAAAGCGCTGCCCCTGCCATTCGCGATCCGGGCGCAAATGCGGCGTGGGCAATTCCATATCGTGATCAATCTCGGTGACGTGCTCGGCCGGTACACCAATTTCGATCACTTCCACATTGTCGCTGGCCACCAGCACGCGATGGCGAATTTCGGGCGGCTGAATAAAGCAGTCCCCAGCGGTCAGACGCATCGGCGGGCCCTGATCCTCATAGGCCACATCGACCCAACCGCGATAACAAAAGATCAGCTGAAAGCCGACCTTGTGAAAATGCACCATATCCGGCACCGGGCCACCATCGGGAATGCGGATGTGGCTGGCAATGATCGATCCGCCCAACCGGTCGGGGATCAGATCACGGTAGTGCATGCCGGCACGCCCGATCACCCAAGGGGCTTGATCCGCAAGTCGGCGCACCATGAAAGAATGCAGCGTTTCGGGCATGACAACCGGGCTATGGCGGTCCTCAATCTCGATCTTGGTGCCGTTGGGCGCGGTGAGTTCGCGCGCACCGCCTGCGAAGTCATCGGGCGTTTCGGTCAGAATCCGGATGGTGCCCGCCGGCTCCGAGGCGCCGTTTTCAATGCGCACCCGCAGCCCGTGCCCGGAAAACACCGCCACTTTGGGATCATCGGCGGGATAAATCATGTCCAACCGCATCCCGAGTGTTTTGGTGTAAAACGGAATGTCGTCGCGCAACTCGTTTGTGGGCAGGCGTATTTCAGCTATGGTGTCGGTCATGGCCCCGGTCCTGTGGTTTGCAAAACTGTGACCGGAGCTGGCGGATTCTGCAAGCCAGAGGCTGCGACACCATCGCCGGTTTCACCAACAAAGCCATTGGTTTAACGCTAAACTATATTTTTCGGGAGGTTCCATCGCTATGTCCGACACCCACAACCTGCGTCAGGCCGCGTTGTTTTATCATGAACATTCCAAACCCGGAAAACTGGAAATCCGCCCGACAAAACCGATGGCAAACGGGCGCGATTTGGCGCTGGCCTACTCGCCGGGCGTCGCCGAGGCCTGCATCGAGATCAAGGAAAACGCAAGCGATGCAGCGCGTTACACAGCGCGCGGCAATCTGGTGGCGGTGGTTACCAATGGCACGGCGGTGCTGGGATTGGGCAATATCGGCGCGCTGGCCTCCAAACCGGTGATGGAGGGCAAGGCGGTTCTGTTCAAGAAATTCGCCAACATTGACTGTTTTGACATCGAGGTGAATGAAGCCGATCCCGAGAAACTGGCCGACATCGTATGCGCGTTGGAGCCGACATTTGGCGCGATCAATCTGGAAGACATCAAGGCGCCGGATTGCTTCATTGTCGAAAAGTTGTGCCGCGAGCGCATGGGCATTCCGGTGTTTCACGACGACCAGCACGGCACCGCGATTGTGGTTGGTGCGGCGGCTAAAAACGCGCTGCATGTGGCCGGAAAATCCTTTGAAAACATCAAGATCGTGTCAACCGGTGGTGGTGCTGCGGGCATTGCCTGCTTGAACATGTTGCTGAAACTTGGGGTGAAACGCGAAAACGTTTGGTTGTGCGACATTCACGGGCTGGTTTACCAAGGCCGCGAGGTCGATATGAACCCCCAAAAGGCCGCCTATGCTCAGGCCAGCGACAAACGTACGCTGGACGATGTGATCGACGGCGCCGATCTGTTTTTGGGTCTCAGCGGGCCCAATGTGTTAAAGCCTGATATGGTGGCGAAAATGGCCAAAAGGCCAGTGATTTTCGCATTGGCCAACCCCAACCCCGAAATCCTGCCCGAACTGGCGCGCGAGGTCGCGCCGGATGCGATCATTGCCACAGGGCGCAGCGATTTTCCCAATCAAGTCAACAACGTGCTGTGTTTTCCGTTCATCTTTCGCGGCGCACTGGATGTGGGCGCAACCGAGATCAATGACACCATGCAGATCGCCTGCATTGAAGGCATCGCCGAACTGGCCCGCGCCACCACCAGCGCCGAGGCCGCAGCAGCCTATAGCGGCGAGGCCCTGACCTTTGGCGCTGATTATCTGATTCCAAAACCGTTTGATCCACGCCTTGTGGGCATCGTTTCATCTGCGGTGGCACGGGCCGCGATGGAAAGCGGTGTGGCGACGCGGCCCATCGAAGATCTGGAAGGTTATAAAGAAAAACTGAACCAGACCGTGTTCAAATCAGCCTTGCTGATGCGCCCTGTGTTCGAAGCCGCCGCCGCGGCCAGCCGACGCATCGTTTTCACCGAAGGCGAGGACGAACGCGTGCTCCGCGCCGCCCAGGCCGTTTTGGAGGAAACCACCGAAACGCCCATTCTGATCGGACGCCCCGAGGTGATTGAGGCCCGGTGTGAAAAGATTGGCCTGAACATCCGCCCTGAACGTGATTTCCAACTGGTAAACCCGGAAAACGATCCGCGCTATTATGATTATTGGACCCGCTATCACGCGCTCATGGAGCGGCGCGGCGTGTCACCCGACATCGCCAAAGCCGTGCTGCGCACCAATACCACGGCCATCGGCGCGATCATGGTGCAGCGCGGCGACGCCGACAGCATGATTTGCGGCACGTTTGGTGAATTTCGCTGGCATTTGAACTATGTCACACAGGTTCTAGGCACGCCGCAGCACTCGCCCCATGGTGCGCTTTCGTTGATGATCCTCGAAGATGGGCCGCTGTTTATCGCCGACAGCCACGTTCATATCGAACCCGACCCGGCCGAGTTGGCTGAAATCGCAACCGCTGCGGCACGCCATGTGCGCCGTTTCGGGATCGAGCCAAACCTTGCCTTTTGCTCGCAATCACAATTTGGCAACCAGGCTGAAGGCTCCGGTCAACGACTGCGCGATGCAATTGCCATTCTCGACCAAAGCCCGCAAGACTTTGTTTACGAGGGCGAAATGAACGTGGATTCAGCGCTTGACCCCGAACTGCGCGCGCGGATCTTTCCCAACTCGCGACTGAACGGAGCGGCCAATGTTTTGATCTTTGGCAATGCTGATGCGGCCAGCGGCGTGCGCAACATCCTGAAAGTCCGCGCAGATGGCCTGGCGGTCGGCCCGATCCTCATGGGTATGGGCAACAAGGCCCACATCGTGACCCCTTCGATCACCGCGCGCGGGTTGCTGAACATGGCGGCCATCGCCGGCACCCCTGTGGCTCACTACGGATAATTTGAAAAATATTTGTCATTTCGCGTCAATGCAGGCGCGCGATGACTTGCCAGCGCCCCCTCTGCCTCCTTAACACAAGCGAGATCGGTTGGGAGGACGCCACATGAGTTACGCAACAGTTTACGCGCGCTGGAAAGAAGACCCCGAAGCCTTTTGGCTGGATGCGGCCAAGGCCATCGACTGGGACCGTTTCCCGACCCGCGCGCTGAATGACGGTGCGGCGCCGCTTTACACCTGGTATGATGATGGCATGGTCAACACGTGCCACAACGCGGTTGACCGCCATGTGACGGCCGGGCGCGGCGATCAGGTTGCGATCATCCACGATAGCCCAATCACCGACGCGATCACCAAAATCACCTATTCCGAATTGCAAACCCGGGTTGCAAGCCTCGCCGGAGCGTTGCGCGCCAAGGGCGTCGAAAAGGGCGATCGGGTGATCATCTATATGCCGATGGTGCCCGAAGCGCTCGAGGCGATGTTGGCCTGCGCCCGGATCGGGGCGATCCATTCCGTGGTGTTTGGTGGATTTGCCGCCAACGAACTGGCCGTGCGGATTGACGACTGCACCCCCAAAGCGATCATTGCCGCGTCCTGCGGGCTCGAGCCCGGTCGGGTGGTGAAATACAAACCACTTCTGGACGGCGCCATCGATCTGGCCAGCCACAAACCGGAGTTCTGCGTTATTTTACAGCGCGACCAAGAGGTTGTGTCTTTGATTGACGGGCGCGACGTGGATTGGCACGGCTTTCAGGCCGGTGTTGACCCTGCCGAATGTGTCCCTGTCGAGGGCACGCACCCCGCCTATATTCTCTATACCTCGGGCACCACAGGCGCACCCAAGGGCGTGATCCGCGCCACAGGCGGGCATCTTGTGGCGTTGAACTGGACGATGAAAAACATCTATGACGTGGATCCAGGCGATGTGTTCTGTGCGGCGTCGGATGTGTGTTGGGTCGTGGGCCATTCCTATATTTGCTACGGCCCGCTGATCCACGGCAACACCACCATTGTGTTTGAGGGCAAGCCTGTCGGCACCCCAGATCCTGGCACGTTCTGGCGGGTGATTTCAGAGCACAACGTGCGCTCGTTCTTTACCGCGCCCACTGCGATCCGTGCTGTGAAACGCGAGGATCCAAAGGGGGAATATGCGGCGAAATACGATCTGACTTGCTTGAAAACGCTTTATCTTGCGGGCGAGCGGGCCGATCCAGACACCATCGAGTGGGCGCAAAATATTCTGCAAAAACCAGTGATTGACCACTGGTGGCAAACCGAAACGGGGTATTCCATTGCGGCCAACCCAATGGGAATTGAACATTTGCCAGTGAAAATCGGCAGTCCCTCGGTGGCGATGCCGGGCTATGACGTTCAGATCCTCGATGACGGTGGCCACCCGATGCCAGTGGGCGAGTTGGGCGCGATTGCGATCAAACTGCCGCTGCCGCCCGGCACGTTGCCGACGCTCTGGAACGCGGAAGATCGGTTTCGCAAATCCTACCTGAACACCTTCCCCGGCTATTACGAGACCGGCGATGCGGGCATGATCGACGAAGACGGTTATCTCTACATCATGGCGCGCACCGATGATGTGATCAACGTGGCCGGGCACCGTTTGTCCACCGGCGCGATGGAGGAAGTGCTGGCCGCCCACCCCGATGTGGCCGAATGCGCCGTGGTCGGGGTCAGCGACACGCTGAAGGGGCAAATGCCAGTGGGTTTTGTGTGTTTGACCAAAGGCGTCAACCGCACCCACGCCGATATCACCGCAGAATGCGTGAAACTGGTGCGCGAGAAAATCGGCCCCGTTGCGGCTTTCAAATTGGCCGTGGTCGTGGATCGTTTGCCCAAAACCCGCTCGGGCAAAATCCTGCGCGGGATCATGGTGAAAATCGCAGATGGGGCCGCGTATAAAATGCCTGCCACAATCGACGATCCGGTCATTCTGGATGAAATCCGCGCCGCCCTGCAAAGCATCGGATACGCGCAAGACTGATCGCTCTTGGCAAAGCCCGCGCCCCCGCACTAGGGTTAACGCAAGGGAGAAAAACCATGAGCGATCAAGACCTATGGCGCCTTGGCGTGGCCGATATTGTGGCGCGCACCTCGGCCGGGGACGTAAGTGCAGAGACCGTAACCGGGGCGGCCATCGCACGAATGCAAGCAGTAAACCCCGCGCTGAATGCCGTCGTGCAGGATCTTTCGGATCAGGCGATGGAGCGCGCGCGCGCTTTGGATCAATTGCGCGCAAACGGCACCGCACCCGGGCCTCTGCACGGTGTGCCAGTGACCATAAAGGTTAACGTCGATCAGGCCGGATGGGCCACAACCAACGGCGTGCCTGCGTTGAAGGACATGATCGCCGACGACGACGCGCCTTTGGTCAAGACCCTGCAAGACGCCGGCGCAATCGTGATTGGGCGTACCAACACGCCAGAATTTTCGTTTCGCGCCGACACCGACAACCCTCTGCACGGGCGCACGCACAACCCATGGGGGCGCCATATGTCACCCGGTGGATCATCGGGCGGCGCCGCATCGGCGGTGATGGCGGGCATTGGCGCGCTGGGGCATGGCAATGATATCGGCGGCAGCTTGCGCTTTCCCGCCGCCGCCAACGGGGCTGTGACCGTCAAACCTGGGCTGGGGCGCGTGCCTGCGTGGAACCCCAGCCAAAAGGCCGAACGCGGGATGCTGGCGCAATCGATGTCGGTTCAGGGGCTGATCGCCCGCTCGGCCAGCGATCTGCACGCGGCTATGCCAATCGCGATTGCGCCCGATCCGCGCGATCCGTTTCATGTGCCCCTGCCCTGGCGCGGACCCGCGCTCGACGGCCCCATCAAGGTCGCGTTCACCAAGGAAACCTTTGGCTTTGATCTGCACCCGGATGTTGCGCGTGGGCTTGACGATGCGCGCGCAGCACTGGTGGATGCGGGGTATGATGTGCACGACATCACGCCGCCGCTGCTGGAAGAAACCGCAATGGCCGGGTACCGCGCGCTTTTGGGCGAAGTGCAGGCCCTGATGGGGCCGGATGTGCGCGCCCATGGCTCGGACACGATCAACGCGATTTTCGATGAATATTTCCGTCAGTTCCCGCCATACCAAGGCGATGAACTGCTCGCGATCATGGCCAAGCGCAGCCATTTTGCCCGCCAGTGGTCGCTGTTTTTACACGACTATCCACTGATTCTGTCGCCCTTCCTGCCGCAGCCGTTTTTCACGCCCGGGCGCGACGCCGAAGGGGCCGACGGCGTGCGCGAGGCGCTGGGGTCCGCGCTGTGGTCCTATTCGATGAACTTTGTCGGCCTGCCCGCCGGCAACTTGCCCACGCGGCTGGCTGAATTGCCCCAAGGCCCGCAGCCGATCAACGTGCAGATCATTGGCCAACGTTGGCGCGAAGATCTGATCGTGGATGCTTGCGCGGCCATTGAGGCCCGCCTTGGGCGGTTGTGCGACACTCTTTGGGCGCGCATGGACGCGTCTGACACTGCAAAAAAGGTCTGAACCATGCAAATCACCTCTGTTCTGCGCCGCGCCGCCCAGGTTGCGCCCAACACCACCGCAACGATCTGCAAAGACCGCCAACACAGCTGGTCGCAGCTGTTGGAGCGCGTGCAAAAACTGGCCGGAGCATTTCAGTCCCTGGGCGTTGGGCCGGGGGATCGGATCGCATTACTGTCGCTTAATTCGGACCGTTACATTGAATACTTCTTTGCCTCCGTGTGGTCCGGCGGCGCAATGATGCCGATGAACATCCGCTGGAGCGCGCCGGAATGCGCCTATGCGCTGAATGATGCGAGCGCCGAGATCCTGTTGGTGGATGACGCCTTTGCACCGATGGCAGCAGCCCTGCAAGAGCAGGTCAACGGCTTGAAAACCATTGTTTTTTGCGGCGATGGGCCAACGCCCGACGGGATGTTGGGTTATGAAAACATCATCGCCGCCGCCCCCTTGGCCGAGGACGCCGGACGCGCCGGCGATGATCTGGCGGGCATCTTTTACACTGGCGGCACCACCGGGTTCCCCAAGGGCGTGATGCTGAGCCACACCAATTTCTACGTCTCGGGCATTTCCAACGCGCAAGAGCTCGAGATTCGCGACGCCTGCGTTTACCTGCACGCCGCCCCGATGTTTCACATCGCCGATCTGCTGTTTTTTATGGCCATCACCTATGTCGCCGGCACCCATGTGGTGATCCCGATGTTCACGCCTGATGGCACCCTGCAAGCCATTGAAACCCACCGCCCCAGCCATGTTTTGCTGGTGCCGGTGATGCTGCAGATGGTGATGGCGCACGAAAATCTGGCCAAAACTGACACGTCTTCGCTGGAAATGATCGCCTATGGTGCTTCGCCGATCACCGAAGCGGCGCTGACCAAAGCGTTTGAGTTGTTCGAGGGCACCCGCTTTGTGCAGGCCTTCGGGCAGACCGAACTGAGCCCGGTGGCCACCTTTCTTAGCCCGGATTATCACGTGCTGGACGGGCCCAAGGCGGGCAAGCTGCGCTCGGCCGGGCGGGCCACGCGGGTCTGCGAAATCCGCATTCTCGATGAAAACGACATCGAAGTACCGCGCGGCACGGTGGGGCATATCGCGGTCAAAGGGCCGATCACGATGCTGGGCTACTGGAACAAGCCCGATGTCACCGCCGAGACCATCAAGGACGGTTGGGTTTTCACTGGTGATGCCGGGTACATGGACGAGGAGGGTTTCATATTCCTCATGGACCGGATGAAGGACATGGTGGTTTCGGGCGGTGAGAATGTCTATTCCGCCGAAGTTGAAAACGCGCTTGGCCAACATCCGGGCGTGGCCACCAGCGCCGTCATCGGCATTCCGTCAGAGCAATGGGGCGAAGCGGTGCATGCCATTGTGATCCTGCATCCAGGCGCCGAGGTCAGCGAACAGGACCTGAAAGACCACTGTCATACGCTGATTGCGGGATATAAATGCCCGCGCAGCATCACCTTTCAGACCGAACCTTTCCCGCTGTCGGGTGCCAACAAGGTTTTGAAAACAGAACTGCGCAAACCCTATTGGGAAGGGCAATCACGCCAGATATCGTAGGACGAATTTGAGGAAAGTGGGTGCGGACGCGGGGATGGGGCCCCGCGCCCGACTTTTTGCATAACATGCGAACTCACTTACACCACTCTTCAGCACTCGCACTCACTCAAGGCCAAAGGCGCTGCTAGGCAGCTATACGGACTTTGGACGAGCACACACACACTGTCCGTGACCTTGTTCACGTAAAGTGTAAAAGAAATGCCAAAACAGGAAGCATTTCCGTGTCAAACGGCCAAATGAGCTGAATTACCTGAAAAACCGGTAAACAGTGTCTTAACGCTTAGGTGAATTGTTCCGAGATCAGACGTTCTTCCAATCCGTGCCCGGGATCAAAGAGGATTCGGTGCTCGATCGTGGGTTCGGACCGGATTTCGACCCAATCCACATCGCTGATCGACATCGAATCCGCATGGGCCATCACCGGACGTTTGTCAGGCTCGATCACATCAAAGCGCACGCGCGCGCCTTTGGGCAGCAACGCGCCGCGCCATCGACGCGGACGAAATGCTGCAATTGCAGTCAGGGCCAGAACATCGGCGCCAACCGGCAAAATGGGCCCGTGTGCGGAATAGTTGTAGGCTGTTGATCCCGCCGGCGTGGCCACCAGAGCGCCGTCACAGACCAACTCGGCCAGGCGCAGCCGGCCGTCGACGCTGATGCACAGCTTGGCCGCCTGCGGACCAGCACGCAGCAGCGACACCTCGTTGATGGCCAGCGCCTCGTGCACCAGCCCCTGTCGGTCGGTGGCCTGCATCGAAAGCGGGTTAATCACCTCTTGTTCAGCCACGTCCAGCCGGTCGACCAGATCGCTTTCGCTGTACGCGTTCATCAAAAAGCCGATGGTGCCTCGGTTCATGCCGTAAACGGGCGCGGGCAGCTCTTGGGTGGTGTGCAGCGTGCGCAACATGAACCCGTCGCCGCCCAGGGCCACGATCACATCGGCCTGTTCCGGGACCACATCGCCGTAGCGCCCGATCAGCGCGGCGCGCGCGGTTTGCGCCACCGGAGCCTCGCTGGCCAAAAAGGCGATTTTCAAACTCATGGGCGATGTTTCCGGTATTACACATTCGGGTCCGACCCAATCATACCTTTCCTGTTATGACCAGCCTTGCCGCCCGCAAGCTGCATTTGGTCGGAGACAGGGCTTTTCCCGCGCGCGTGTTTCCGATACGAAATCGCCCAGACTCAGCTGCATAAATCGGAGCCCCAGATGAACGCGCCTCACCGTGACACCGGATTTTTCACCCAATCGCTGGCCGACCGCGACCCCGAGCTGTTTGGCTCAATCACGTCCGAACTGGGCCGCCAGCGCGACGAAATCGAATTGATCGCTTCGGAAAACATCGTCTCGGCGGCGGTGATGGAGGCGCAAGGCTCGGTGATGACCAACAAATACGCCGAAGGCTATGCCGGGCGGCGTTACTATGGTGGCTGCCAATTCGTTGATATCGCCGAGACTTTGGCGATCGAGCGGGCGTGTAAGCTGTTTGGCTGTGAGTTCGCCAACGTGCAGCCCAATTCCGGCAGCCAAGCCAACCA
>JBGCDD010000217.1:0-4282 GCA_045105075.1 Sedimentitalea sp.
CGGAACCTTCCAAACGCAGGTTTGCGCAATCAAGGCATCTATCCCGTGTTTGCAGATCTAGATCGCCCTTGCACAGCGTTTTCGCATGCGACGCGGCGCGATGCCAAGACAGCAGATGTCACAATCCAGTGCTCGACGACACTCGCCTTTCCAAGGCAAACCGAATGATCCCGCGAGACTTGAGGCCAATCTCCTGATTGACCACCCTAAACTCATCGCCTTCAAGAGCGGGCATTCCATGGACAGTGAGATCACCCCGAATTGCTGCGAATTTTGATCTGGCCGAGAAAAACACTGTGATGACCTATCTGGATGACATCCATGCCGTTGGACTTTCGGGCCAGCGCAGTGGCGGTGTTGGCGAACCAAAAAGGTCGATGCGCCGGCTTAGCGTGAAATGCATCACGTCAAAATCGCAGGTGTTCGCTCGCAACTTGATCAGATTTGCATCCCCCACATCGATACCCCAAACCACTTTGTTCCTATGATGGTCGGCGATCCGGTCACTTGCAAATACAACTCGGATGTGTTGCCGCAAGACTACGACGCCATTTACCCAGCCGATCAGTTATCCGATGGTGACCAAGGGCACAGAACGGCCAACCCTAACTCCGACACCAGCCTTTGCGCCACAATCCGCGCTGTCACGCCATTGCCCGGCCAAAACAGCCGCGCAAGCAGTTGGGAAGACAAAGGTTTCTGGCCCCAAAACTGTCAGCAACTGCATTTCATCCGTCCTTGTGTCGGTCGGGCCAGGACACTCGGGTTTTTACCTTAAACGTAGCGCAGCCAAGATGATTGCACCCGTTTTGGGGCCACGGACATAGCCGCGAAACAAAGGCAAGTTTGCGCCAGGTGGGCGTCGATTGGTGCCGACCAGACCGTCCCAAAATCCCGGTTCGGGGCGGCTTGATGTTTGTCAGAGCAGGAAAACCCCGATGACGCGTTCTTGTGATCGCGCTCTGAAAGACCAGCTACTTTGGAACCAAATCCATCAATTTCTTGCGTCTGCCGCCACAATCAATCATATCTATATAAAAGAATTTATCGGGAGGTGACATGCAATTTTCAAGACGCAGATTTCTTGCGGGTGGGGCTGGCTTGTCGGCTGGAACCGCCTTGGGCATCACCCCTTCAATCGCAGCGGCGCGGATCAAACTGGGCGATATGCAACTGGATGTCGTCAGTGACGGTTCGCTGACATTGCCGGGTGGATTTATCTTTGATCCCATGCCCAAACCTGCGCTGGCCCCGATCCTGGACAAGTACCAGCTGTCCCAAGACGTTCTGACTCCGCCCTGCAATGTCACGTTGCTGCGCCAGGGCGGACGGACGATCCTGTTCGATGTCGGCTCTGGCCCCGGTTTTGCGCCAAATTCCGGCACGCTTTTGGACTCGCTTGATGCGCTTGGCGTGGTCCCCGAGGATGTGACCGATGTGATCTTTACCCATGCCCATCCCGATCATCTGTGGGGTCTGTTGGATGACTTTGACGATCCGCTGTTCACCGAAGCGACCTATATGATCGGGCAAACGGAATGGGATTACTGGATGAACCCCAACACCGTGGATCAGATTGGCGAAGCGCGGGCATCCTTTGCCGTCGGGGCCGCACGGCGTCTGGCGATGATTGAGGACAATGTGACGTTTTTCAAAGACGGGGACGAGGTTCTGCCCGGCGTCGCGGCGCGCGCAACATATGGGCACACGCCCGGTCACATGGCGATGGAAGTGCGCAACGGATCGGAGTCTGTGATGATCCTTGGGGATTGCATCGGCAACCATCATGTCGCTTTTGAAAAGCCAGACTGGCATTCGGGTTCGGATCAGGATCCAGAAATGGCGGCCAAGACGCGGGTGTCATTGATGGACCAGCTGGCGGCCGAAAAAACGCGGATCATTGGCTATCATTTGTTGGGCGATGGCGTGGGGTTTGTTGATAAGACATCCACAGGCTACACGTTCGTGCCGGAGGTTTGAATATGAAACATTGCGCCGCGATCCTGGCCCTTATGGCCGCTCCAGCTTGGGCAAGCGAAGACATTGCAGATCAGTACCCCGCATCGGTCCTTTATTCCAAACCGGTTGAGGTCATTCCCAACGTGTTTTCCGCCATCGGAGCCACTGCGCCATCCACGTACGAAAACGCAGGCCACAACAACAACCTGAGCTTTATCATCACCACCGAAGGCGTCGTTGTTGTGAACGCGGGTGCCTCCTATGAACTGGCCGAGGCGCTGCATTCTGAAATCAAAGCGGTCACTGATCAGCCCGTTGTCCTGATCTTTAACGAAAATGGTCAGGGTCACGCGATGCTCGGCAATTCCTATTGGGCCGCGCAAGGCGTCAAGATTGTCGCCCATGCCGAAGCAGCGGCGGAGTTTGAGGAATACGGGCCACAATCGCTGCGCGCCGCACAAGCCCGGGTGAAGGACCGCGCGGCCCGCACCACAGTGGTTCTGCCCAGCGAAACGTTCGAGGACAGTTACGCGGTCGAACTTGGCGGGGTGACGATCGAAGCGCGCTATCTTGGTCCGGCGCACAGCCCCGGTGATATTGTGGTGTGGCTGGCGCAACAAAGCCTTGTTATTTCAGGCGATATGGCGTTTCACGAACGCATGTTGCCGGTGTTTGAACACACGATGACAGCGGACTGGCTTGAAACTTGGGACACCGCGTTTGAGCCCTTGAACGCAACCTATGTGATCCCCGGCCACGGCCATCCGACCAACATGGCTCAGGTTCGCCGTTACACGCGGGATTATCTGATCTATCTGCGTGAACAGATCGCGGCCCATCTGGAAAACGGCGGGGGGCTGGCCGAGGCGTATTACGTTGATCAGTCGCCCTATCAAAACCTGGACACGTTTGAAGAGCTCGCAACCAGGAACGCAGGTCGCGTTTTTGAGCAGATGGAATTCGAATAGGACGATGGCCGACACCACACAAAGCGGTTGGACCGGTGAATTGTTGGCCAGGGTGACAGCCCGCGCGGCGAGGGTTGCGGTGCCTGATGGCACGTGTCTCTTCAGCCCCGGGTCCAGCGCCGAGACCTTTCTGATCGTCCTGAGCGGTGCCGTGCGGCTTGAGCAAACATCGGCAACCGGGCGCAGCGTTGTGTTGTACCGCGTGATGCCCGGCGAAAGCTGTGTGATGACGACAAGCTGTTTGCTGTCCGGCACTCCGCACGGATCGTTTGGCTATGCCGAAGGCGCGGTCGAGGCTCTGTCTCTGGGCCAAAACGCCTTTCGCGCGATGCTGGCGGATGACCCGCCGTTTATGGCCGCGGTGTTTTCGGTGTTTTCGGAACGAATGGTTGAGCTGACCCAGGTGATCGACGAATTGCTGTTGCACCGGGTCGACCAGAAACTTGCCACATGGCTGGCGGACCATGCTGAACCATCTGTTCAAACGACACATCAAGCCTTGGCGCAAGAGCTGGGAACAGCGCGTGAGGTCGTGTCGCGCACACTAAAGGACTTCGAACGGCGCGGTTGGCTGGCTCTGTCACGCGGCACCATCGCCGTTCTGGCTCGGGCGGATTTGGCGCATTTTGGAAAACCGCAATGAATGTGACGAAGTTACAGATCGCTGGCACGCCACGTGGTCTTGATCCTTTCAATCAACCTGAAAGGACAACACATGGAACTTGCGACAAACCTCGGCTCTTTGGATCGTACCCTGCGCATTGTCATCGGCGCAGCGCTGATGGTTCTGGCAGCCCTTGGAACGATCGGCATCTGGGGATGGCTGGGCGCCATTCTGGTTGTCACCGCGTTCCTGAAATTCTGCCCGATCTATCGGGTGCTGGGGTTCAAATCTTGCCAGGATTGCTGATCCGCAAACTGTGATTGCTCAGCGCGGCATTCTATGTCGCCGCGCTGGTTTTCGTGCTGTAAACAGCCCTTGTCGGTGTTGGATAAAGCTCGCACTGAAGCAATCAAAGATGCCACCGGTGTTGTTCTGCCCTCCCAGATCACCGATGGCCGTTTTGTCTATTTTGACACCGCCACGGCTGAGAAACCGGCCAAAAGGCGCGGCGTCCGTAGCCGGGCCGTGCAACGGTAGACGCCCCACTTTGAAGAAGCTTGTCCCGCAGGGAAACGACGTCCTTGATCAGAGCGCCACTAGCTCAAAAAACCCTGACGATGGACAGGCTTCAGCCTCGCAAAAGGTATCACTCCATCAAACCCAGCAGCCGTGCGGCGTTGTTCTTGGTGATGTCCTCGCGCAAATGGTCCTTGATGGCGATGCCGTCGAAATCTGACAGCCAGCGTTCGGG
>JBGCDD010000218.1:0-6101 GCA_045105075.1 Sedimentitalea sp.
GACAGGCCAATGGCGATGATCAGCACCCAGATCGCCATCTGATCGCGGTACTCGATTGGGATAAACCCTTTGGCCACGCCGAAAATCAGCATCGCCACCAGAATCGCCGGAAAGGTCAGCTGCACGTCGGCGACCCGCATGATGATGGTTTCGGTCCATCCCCCCACATAGCCGGCCAACAGGCCCAACGTAACGCCGATCACCAGCGCCAGCGCGACGGCGGCAAAGCCCACAAACAGCGAAATCCGCATGCCAAACAGGATCGTGGAAAACAGATCGCGGCCCTGATCATCGGTGCCCAACAGGAAACTGTCGCCAGTGAACGCGTTTGGGGTGCCGGGGGCGGTGAAGCCGTTCATCAGGTTCAACGTGGCCGGGTTGAACGGATCATGCGGCGCAATCAGGGGGGCAAACACAGCCGACAGCACCAGCAAAGCCACCACGCCGAAGGACACAATCGCCACCGGGGTCGAACGGAACGCATAGATGAAATCGGACTGCCAGAACTCGGACAGACGATTGGGGCGGGGCGGGGTGATGTCGCTCATGCTGTGCGCCCGTCGATGCGCAGGCGCGGATCAATCGCGTAGTATAGCAGATCAACAATCAGGTTGATGCCGACAAACATCACCGAAATCAGCATCAGGTAGGCGGCCATAACCGGAATATCCACGAATTGAATGGCGTTGATAAACAGCAGCCCAACGCCCGGCCATTGGAACACGGTTTCGGTGATGATGGCGAAGGCGATGATACTGCCCAGCTGCAATCCGGTTACTGTGATCACCGGCACCAGCGTGTTTTTCAGCGCGTGGCGGAAGTTGACTGCTTTTTCCGGCAACCCACGCGCACGGGCGAATCGAATGTAATCGGCACGCAAAACCTCAAGCATTTCCGAGCGCACCAGCCGCATGATCAGTGTCATCTGGTAAAGCCCCAGCGTGATCGACGGCAAGATCAGCGCCATCAGCCCCGACGAGGTGAGGAACCCGGTGGACCAGCCGCCCACCATCACCGTGTCTCCGCGCCCGAACGAGGGCAGCCAATCCAATTCAACCGAAAAGATATAGATCAACAGAATCCCGATCAGAAACGTCGGCAGCGACACCCCGACCAGCGACAGGGTCATAATTGTGTTGGCGGCCCAGCCGTTTCGTCGGATCGCGGTGAACACGCCCAGACCGATCCCAATTGAGATCGCCAGAAACCCCGACACGGCGGCCAACTCCAATGTGGCCGGCGCACGTTCCTTGATGATCGTCGAAACCGGGCGGCCCTGGCGGTACGAGACGCCGAAATTGCCCTGGATCGCGCCGCCCAGGAATTTGACGTATTGCACGGGAAACGGCTGATCGAGGCCCAGATCGGTGCGCAAGCGGTCAATATCGGTCTGTGTGCGCTCCTGGCCCAGCATATTGTCGACCGGATCGCCGACAAAGCGGAACATCGAAAACGCCACCAATCCCACGACCAAAAGGACCAGGACAGATTGCAACACACGTCGGATGATATAAGCGAGCATACCCAACCTTGTGCCCCCGCGCGCGCCGTCGGTCAAGGCAACGCGGGAACCGCGCAGGTCGGGTTGCAAATTGGTGGGCAAAGCGGTGTGGTTTTGGGCGCGCCTTTCGCCTTGCAACACGGGCCGGGCGTGACTAGAAGGGCGGCTGATTTAGTGCTGACATGACACCCGCGCCGGGCCCGGCCGTCGGGCCAAGCAAAGGACAAGACAATGCAGGTCACCGAGACCCTGAACGAGGGGCTGAAACGCGCCTATGATATCACTGTTACAGCGGGCGAGCTGGAAACCAAGGTCAACGAAAAGCTGACCGAAGCCCAGCCCGATATCGAGATGAAAGGGTTTCGCAAAGGCAAAGTGCCGATGCCGCTGCTGAAAAAGCAGTTTGGTCAGCGCTTGATGGGCGAAGCGATGCAGGAAAGCATCGACGGCGCCATGGCCAAGCATTTTGAAGACAGCGGCGACCGTCCTGCCCTTCAACCTGATGTAAAGATGACCAATGAAGACTGGAAAGAGGGCGACGACGTGCAGGTCAGCATGTCCTACGAGGCGTTGCCAGCGATTCCCGAAGTTGATCTGAGCGGCATCGCTCTGGAAAAGCTGGTGGTCAAAGCCGGCGAAGCCGAGATCGACGAAGCGCTGGCCAACCTGGCCGAAACTGCGCAGGATTTCGAAGCCCGCGACGACGGCGCCAAGGCTGAAGACGGCGATCAGGTGGTGATGAATTTCGTCGGCAAGGTCGACGGTGAACCGTTCGAGGGTGGCGCTGCGGAAGATTATCCGCTGGTTCTGGGCTCAAACAGCTTTATCCCCGGGTTCGAGGAACAGCTGGTCGGAACAACTGCGGGCGAGGAAAAGGCCGTAACAGTTTCGTTCCCCGAAGATTACCAAGCCGAGCACCTCAAAGGCAAAGAGGCGGTGTTTGATTGCACCATCAAGGAAGTCAAAGGCCCGGTTGCTGCGAAGTTGGATGATGAGTTGGCCAAAAAATTCGGCGCCGAGGATCTGGCTGCGCTGAAAACTCAGATTGGTGAGCGACTGGAGGCCGAATATTCCGGAGCCAGCCGTGCGATCATGAAGCGCGGCCTGCTCGATGAGCTGGACAAGCTGGTCAAATTCGATCTGCCCCCCAGCCTGGTTGAAGCCGAAGCCGGCCAGATCGCGCATCAGCTGTGGCACGAGGAAAACCCTGAGGTTGAGGGCCACGATCACCCCGATATCGAAACCACCGATGAGCATAAAGAACTGGCCGAACGCCGCGTGCGGTTGGGGCTGTTGCTGGCCGAGCTTGGTCAAAAGGCCGAGGTCGAAGTCACCGACGCTGAGATGACCCAGGCGATCATGAATCAGGCCCGTCAGTACCCGGGCCAGGAACGTCAGTTCTTTGAGTTCGTGCAGCAAAACCAGCAGATGCAGCAGCAAATGCGCGCGCCACTGTTTGAAGACAAGGTCGTGGATTACGTGTTCGAGCTGGCCACGATCACCGACAAGGAAGTCTCCAAGGACGACTTGCAAAAAGCCGTCGAGGCGATGGACGAAGAATAATCCGCTTAACCGGATGAAAAGGGCCCCGCTTGTCGGGGCCTTTTTTTATGCCCGAAGCCGTTTTTGGCAAAGCGAGCAAAATGTGATAGGGTCGCGCCCAGATTGCATTTTGAGAAAAGCCATTGTCATGAATGAACCAACTTCCGCGCAGGGGGGCCGCGCGCTTGTGCCTCCGAATGTCAAAAAACCTGTTCCACGCGCGCCTTGGGTCGCCTTTTTGGTCACGGTCACCATTTTGGGCCTGTTCATAGGCGGTTTTCTGGGCGGGTTTGCTGGCGACGCTGCCAATCCGGGCGCGAGCTTTGCCGGAACCGCCACGGCGCTGTTGCTCGCGGCCGCTTCGGTGTTTGTGGGCGGGTTGATCGGCTTTTTGTTCGGCATTCCAATCTCTAGTCGTCCGGGCGGCGCTGAAAATGATGCCACGTCAGATAACTCCTTTGGCCATAACACCAACCTCGAACAGGTTTCGGACTTTCTGACAAAAATTCTGATCGGCGTGACGTTGACGCAGTTTAACGATATCTTTTCTGCGCTTGGTATTTTTGCCAATGATGTCGCCCCGGCGTTTTTGCCAGGGTCTTTGGGCACGGCCAGAACACTGCGGGCGGTGGCCATGGCCTATATCATCTTTTTTGCGGTGTCGGGATTTCTGTTTGGGTATTTGTGGTCGCGGGTTGAGCTGACGCAGATGTTCAACAATATGTTCAGCAGGATCCAGCAAAAGGTGAAGTCGACGCTGGACGAAACCGAACAACGCAGCCTTGATGACATCCGGTTGCAGGGCGAAGTCGAAGACTATCTGACCGGAGCCAGCAAGTTGGACGACACGCAGTTGAAAAACCTGCGGCTGCGGATTCGGGGCTCTGATCGCGCATCGCGCACGCGCCTGTTCTTTACCGCGCGCCGGCATCGATTGAACACCCGCATCGATCATGGTGACGTGCGCGTGCCCGGCAGCACCGACGCGATGGAGCGTGCCGCGCTGATTTTCGAAGAATTGATCGCCGTGGCGCCGGAAGAGTTTCACCGCAATCACGGTCAATTGGGGTATTTGCTCAAAGATCAAGCGGCGCCGGATTACAAACAAGCGCAAATTTGCCTGCGAAAAGCAATTGATTTGCGCGGCGAAGCGCGGGTTCACGGGCACACAACCTACGAGATGTCATTGGCTGAATGCTTGGTCAACATTGCGGCAACGGCGTCGGATCCTGATGTTTATGTAAGTAAAATCAATGAATTGATCGAAACTGCTGCGCTTGATCAGGACATTGCCGATTGGCCGTCGATCAGAAAATGGCGCCAGCGCCTTGCCAAACCCTGATCCGAAAACAGCGCGCCAATGGTTGCAAGTTTGAGAATTTTCCCCTGATTGAACGGTTTGCGGTCTGGCACATCCACGTCAGAGTTCAAAAAGGGGTAAGCAAATGACCAAGAAACTACTGGCCGAATTTATCGGCACATTTTGGTTGGTTTTGGGGGGCTGTGGCAGCGCGGTTTTGGCGGCTGGCGTTGCAGATGTCGGCATCGGATGGCTGGGCGTTTCGCTGGCCTTTGGTCTGACAGTTGTGACCATGGCCTATACGGTCGGGCACATTTCTGGCGGCCATTTCAACCCGGCTGTGTCTTTGGGCTTGGTCGTTGGCGGGCGCTTTCCGGCAAAAGATTTGCTGCCATATTGGGGCGCACAGGTTGCCGGTGCGGTTGGTGCTGCTGTTGTTTTGTACATCATCGTGTCGGGCCAAAGTGGCTTTGAGGGTGTGGGCGGGTTTGCGTCCAACGGATACGGCGATGCTTCGCCCCAGGGCTATGGCATGGTTGCGGCCTTGATCACCGAGGTGGTTTTGACGGCTGCGTTTTTGTTCATCATTCTGGGTGTGACATCGTCCGGTGCGCCGGTTGGTTTTGCGCCGCTGGCCATTGGTCTGGCACTGGTTTTGATCCACCTGATTTCGATCCCCGTGACCAACACGTCGGTCAATCCGGCGCGGTCTACTGGTGTGGCGCTGTTTGCGGATGGTCCGGCGCTGATGCAGCTGTGGCTGTTCTGGCTGGCTCCGTTGGCGGGTGGTGCCATCGGCGCTGTGCTCTGGAAATTGGTTACACTGGACGACTGATGCCCGAACAACGGTCGTTCTAGTGTGGGCGGGGCTGCGTTAGCAATAACGCAGCCCTTGCTGTTTTTGTGGCGTTCAATTCACCAGACCGGTTTCTTTCAGCATCCCGCGCCGTTTGGCCTCGTAATAATAGCCGCGCGAATAGTGTTTGACCGCGGTGTCCTGACTGCCATCCGCCAAAAGCCAAGCCCCGCGCAGATATTTCACCGCGTATTTCAGGTTGGTTTCTGCATCCAGCAAGTCTTCGGGCTGGCCGCGAAACCCCATTGAGCGTGCGGTCGCCGGCAGGATCTGTAGCAATCCGTAATAGGGCCGGTTCACAGCCCAGGGCCGATGCGTGCTTTCGCGAATGGCCAAACGGTGCACCAAAGATCGCGGCACCTCGTAGAGATCGGCATAGCGGTTGATCAACACACGCAGCTCTGGTGTCTCATTGGGGTAAAGCGCAGGTTCGCGCCGCTCGACCCGCCGCGCGCGGCGTCCACAGGCGGCGGTGGCCAATGTGGCAGTCAACAACACCAAAAGGTGACGGCGGGGCAGGGTCATGGTGCGCTCCTTTGTGTAGGCTTTGGCGTGGACTCTGCGCCTTTGGACTGGGGCGTGCAAGATGCAAGGGCGGCAAACGCACCTGTCACAAGGGCTTGTGATCGGCGATCTGCTGGCGCAGGTTGCGCCCACATCAGTCAACAAAAGGGGCCGCAGATGAGCGGGCATCTCAACGTCACAGCAGAACAATTCGCCGCGTTTCGCGCGATGGACCGCACCCAGCCGATTCACATGTTCAATTTAGTGCGTCTCAAAGAATGGGCAGAGTACAAAGATGGCACGCGTGCAAGCGGCGCCGAGGCCTATGGCACCTATGGCAAGCTCAGCGCGCCGATCTTTGCCAAAGCGGGCGGAGAGATTATCTGGCGCGGGTCGAT
>JBGCDD010000219.1:0-4915 GCA_045105075.1 Sedimentitalea sp.
GGGCTGACCGAAAGCATCGAGACCAGCAATATCCATCAGGAAACCCTGCGCGCGCTGAAACAGATCAACACCGCGTTCTCGATGGTCGGCCATCCGATCTTGATGAAATCCGGCGATCTTCTGAAAAGCCGCCTCACTTAGAATACGGTTTTTATCGTTGAAGAACCGCTCGGCTGATCAGCGCCAAGGGTGTTGATCTGAGGCCAGTGACAGCGAAACGGCAGGCCTGCTTGACACTGCGATTTTCGCCGCTTGGATTATGGGCTTTTCGTGACGCCGGATGAAGAAGCTTCAAGCAGAATAGAGCCGACAACCTGTGTGCCGTCTTTGGTCAAACGCACCACCAAGATCTCGCCCGAGCGGGTGCCTTGCCCGGTCAGCGCAGTGATGTTCACTTGATGGCTGACCAGCAACGCGTTGCCGTTCAGGCCCCGCAACAACGTCATCACCGCATCGGTTTGCCCGTCACGCAGCGAAAAATCCTCAAAGAACGAGTTCAGCGCAGGGGTGTCAGTGACCGGCCCCAGGTCTAGCAGCTTGGCGGTTTCGCGTGTGCGGCACCACTGGCTTGTCAGAACCTGTTCAAAGGCAATGCCTTGGTCGCGAAACGCCGCGCCGGTTCTGCGGGCCTGGTCGCGCCCCCGCGCATCTAGGTTGCGCTGTGTGGCGCAATTGTTCAACTGGAACCCCGCCGGATCACTGGTGCCGGGCGCCAGCGCGTGGCGCATCAGGGCGAAGGTGCCCGGAACCCGCAGCGCGTCCCAGTCATTGGCCAGCGCCATGCCGGGCATCACCAACAACAACCACAAAACCTTCAGCATTTCATGCCTTCCCTGTTTTTTGCGACCCCACTTGGGTTGCCCTACTCGGCCGGCGTCACATCCTGCATTTCTTTTTCAAGCGCCTGTGCGGTCGATGCGCGTGATTTGGTAAAGCCGGCCACCAGCGCATAGGCCGCCGGGGTGAGAAACAAAGTGAACACCGCCGCCAGGCCCAAACCGCCCACGATCACCCAGCCAATCGCCGCACGGGCCTCGGCCCCCGGGCCGGTGCCAAAGATCAGCGGCAGACCGGACACAACTGTGCAGATCAGCGTCATTGTGATCGGGCGCAGCCGGGATTTGGCGGCCTCAAAGGCGGCCTCGGTGGCGGACATGCCTGCATCGCGCAATTGGTTGGCAAATTCGACCAGAAGGATGCCGTTCTTTGCCATCACACCAATCAGCATCAAAACCCCGATCTGGCTGTAGATGTTGATGGTGGTGCCGGTCAGCAGCATCGCGTAGATCGCCGCACAGACGCCAAATGGCACGGTCATCATCACCACAAGCGCGCTGGACAGGCTTTCAAACTGGGCCAGCAACACCAAAAACACCACAAGCAGCGCGATGATATAGGTCGCGCTCAGCGCCGAGGAGGTTTCGTTCAGGGTTGCCGCCTCGCCCAGGAAAATGAGGCCGATCCCATCGGGCAGCTTTTCGCGTGCAAGGTCACGCACATCATCGATGACATCGCGCAGGGTCACATCAGGCGACATCGACGCATCAAGCTCGATCGCGCGGCGTTGCGCGTGCCGGTCAAGTTCTGCTGCAACGCCTTTTTCCTCAAGCGTCACGATCTGGCTCAGCGGGATCAGCTCGCCCACATCAGAGCGCACGTAAAGGCTCATCAGATCCACAGGGTCGCGCACCGAGCCAGCAGAGGATTGCAACACAACCGGGACCGCCTGATCGTTGATCGTCAGCTCGGCGATTTCGTCCTCGTCGATCAATGCACGCAGGGTGGCGGACAGGGTTGTCATCGGCACCGACAAATCCGAGGCGCGCGCGCGGTCTACGCCGATGCTCAGCTGCGGCTGCGTCGCCTGATACTGAACGCGGATACGCGACAGCCCGCTGACGTTGGCCAGATCCTGGGCAAAATCATCGGCGGCGGCGGCAATGTCGGGATAGTTCGGCCCGGTCAGCGCGATGCTGAGACCGCCTCCCGATCCGCCGCGCAGCCTTAGGCTGTTGCCGCCATAGGCCCGGCTGCGGGCGCCGGGGATCATTGCCAATTCACTGCGGATCTGGCGTTGAATGTCGCCTTGAGTGATCTCGCGCTGGTCCCAGGGGATCAGGCGCATCCCGATGCTGCCGCGGTTTAAATCATAGCGCCCGGTGATCGAATAAAGCCCCTGTGCCACGCCACTTTCGATATAGGGGCGCAAGATGTTTTCAACCTGAATGACCTGTCGGTCGGTGTAGTCAAGACTCGTGCCATCTGGGCCCTGCAACCACACCGAAATCATGCCGCGATCTTCCGCTGGCACCAGTTCTTCGCCCAGATCTTCGTAAACCAGCGCTGCCCCTCCAGCGAGCAGGCTGGCGGCCACGATGGTGACCAAGGGCGCGCGGATCATCGGGCGCACCAGCGCGCCATAAAGTGCTGCGATGCCCCCGCCGATCCATTGGAAAAGCGCATTGTTCTTGCCCAAAGGATCACCGATTGAGGCCAGCATCGGGCAAACGGTCAACGCCACAAAGGACGAAATAATCACCGTGACCGCCAGCACAAAGCCAAACTCGGTGAACAAACGACCCGCGTCTCCGGGCAAAAACGAAATCGGCACGAAAACCGCAATCAGCGTGACCGTTGTGGCGACCACTGCAAAGAACACCTGGCTGGAGCCGACCACAGCAGCCGCCTTTGGCCCCATACCTTCCTGGCGCCGGCGCTGGATATTTTCGGTCACGACAATGGCGTCATCCACCACCAGACCGGTGGCCAGAACCATCGCCAAAAGCGTGATCAGATTGATGGAAAACCCCATCATCCAGATGCCCGCGATCGAGCCGACCAAAGCGATAGGAATGGTGATGGCCGGGATCAACGTTGCGCTGAGGCGCCCAAAGAACAGCCACATCACCACAATCACTATCACCAAAGCCAACGCCAGCGTCTTGATCACCTCGGCAATCGAGCCTTTGATGAACACCGCCGCGTCGCTGGTGACCTGAAAGCCCAGATCCGGGAACCGCAGCTTCAGCTCCGCAATCGCCGCGTTCATCTGGTCGGAAATGCGCACGGTGTTGGACTGGGCCTGGCGCACAATGCCGAGGCTGACGATCATCCGCCCGTCCAGACGCGCCACACTGTCAGGCGAGGCCAGACCGAAATAGACAGCCGCAACATCGCCCAGACGCACATTATCGCGCAGGATAAGATCTTCGATGCGCTGGGGGTCGGACACGGTTGCATCAGCGCGCACCAGCACCTCCAACGCGCCCGAGCCAAAGCTGCCCACGGGCACATCAAACTGGGCGGCGCGCAGCACGTCGGCGACTTCGCCAATGGACAGCTCAAAAGCGGCGAGGCGACCGGGCTGCACTTCGACCCGCAACACCCGCTGACGATCACCAAACAGCACCACTTCGGCGACACCGTCAACGGCGGTGAATTCGGTGGCAATGGCGTCTTCAACCAGCCGTGTGAGCTCATCAATGGGGCGGGTGTCGCTCCAGACGGCGATGTCGACAATGGGGTTGGCGTCGCGCTCGGATTTCACCACAAACAGGTCTTCGACCCCGCTGGGCAAACGCGCCTGAACCCGCGACACCGCCTCGCGCACATCGTTGGAGGCATTGGCCAAATCGCGGTCAGGGCTGAACTCGACCCGCATGCGGAAATTGCCCTCTTCCGAAGATGTGCGCACCGAGCGCACGCCCGCCACCCGCGCCACCGCGCCTTCCACAAGTGATGCCACTTCGGCGTCCACAGTGGTGGGCGAGGCGCCGGGGTAATTTGCGCGCACCGACACAATGGGGCGGTCAACATCGGGCAATTCGCGCACCTCGATGCCCCACAGCGCACCGATCCCGGCGATCATGATCAGCAGGCTCATCACAGCCGCCAAATAGGGGCGGCGCACGCTGAGCGCGCTGATCCCCTGGCCCCCGATCATCATCAGCTGGTTTCCCCGGGCGCGTTTAAAACAACCACCTTTGCGCCCGCGCGCAGGCGCTGTGTGCCCTCAACAACAACCCGGTCGCCCTGTACCAGCGGGCCGTCAACAATCACATGGCCGCTGCGCCGTCGCACCAAACGTACAGGAACGCGCTCGGCCACGTCATCAACCACGCGCCAGACATGCAGCGTGCCATCAGCAAATTGCAACGCCAGCTCAGGCACCGCCGGAAAGGTTTGCCCCGGCAGGTCCAGCCGCAACGAAAACGACGCCCCCGGACGCAGCAAATCCCCAGCATTATCGATGGCGGCACGCACCCGCGCGGTGCGCGTGGCGGCGTTGATGCGGCTGTCGATCACCGCGATTTCACCGTCAAAGCTGCGCCCTTCGGCCGAGGGCGTGCTGGCCTGCAAGGGCAAGCCAAGCGCCACCCGCCCAAGCAACGCTTCGGGCAAGTCAAATTCAACCAAAATCACCCGCCGGTCATCAAAGCTGGCCACCGGGTCATCCACGGCAATGCGGTCGCCGATGTCGACGCGCGCCAGACCCGCAATCCCGTCAAAGGGCGCGCGCAACACCCGGTTGTCCAGATCAGCGCGCGCTTGCTCCAGCGCAATCTCGGCCACTTTGAATTCGGTTTGGGTTTCTTCATACCGCACAGTTGCCGCCGTCCCGGCATTTTGCAGCCGTCGAAACCTGTCACGATCGGCTGTGGCGCGTTCAAATCTTGCCTGCGCCAACGACACCGCAAAGCGCTGATCTGTGTCCTCGATGCGCATCACCGTATCGCCTTGGGCAAACCGGGCGCCGGCGGCGATGTCCAACGCTATGATCTTGCCACTGGAGGGCGCGCGCAATGTGACCGAACGTGACGCAAAGCCAGTGCCGATCGCAGTGAACAGCTGATCATCCTGAACTGTGCTGGTGGTGGCGGTGATCACCGGCGTGCCGCTGCTCGGCGCTGTGCGC
>JBGCDD010000220.1:0-18851 GCA_045105075.1 Sedimentitalea sp.
GCTCGGTTCTAGGGCAAAAAATGGGTTTAGCGTTTGTCTTGATGTCTCTCCGTCGGTCCCTGGATCAAACGGAGTAGATATCGACCCTCACCCCCTGCCGACACTATCAGGCGAGCAATCAGATTCCATGTTTTGTGGATATGACAAAATGGGTACCCGCGCCGGTCCCTGAGCTCGCGCCTCAGAGATTGCATCCCCCCCTGCGTCTAGGGCAACAATCCACCAGCCGACCAAGCATTCGCAGTCTTGCGAGGACAGTCAATGCGAGCTGAGTCGCCGAAGATCAAAGGGGGGACACGGCGGGGGACGAAAGCATAGGCCTCAGCCATAACCCATTGAACATAAACAATTTTTGCGTGATGTATGGTGCCCCCACACGGACTCGAACCGCGGACCTATTGATTACAAATCAATTGCTCTACCAGCTGAGCTATAGGGGCTTTCAGCGACCGACTAATCGCAAAGGGTTGTGGCTGCAAGATGGAAATTTCATGGCATTGTCTTTTCTTTCGTCTTGTGCGCATTCACTAGTGGTTTGACCTTGCCCGAGTGACACGCTAGTGCGTGATGCAAATGGGACAACTCAGGCGGTTTTCAGCGATACATGCGAGTTATTGTTCATCCCGGTGCGCATCACACGGATGATGATCGACTTTTGAAATGCCTTTTGCGCAACACGTCGGACTTTGCCAACCGGGGCGTCGCGGTGCCTGGGCCGTCTACCTATCGTACTCTTCTGAAACAATCTTTTCTGGCAATGGAAAACGCAGACGCGTCGCCGCAAGCCCGAGATGTTTTGGTGGATGCGATCCTAGATGATGCGACGGCAGATCGGTTGATCCTGTCCAATTCGCATTTTTTCGGCTCCGGGCGCTATGCTTTGGTTGAGGGCGAGCTTTACCCCTATGCCGCGCAGCGAATGCAACAGTTCACCCAGCTTTTCGATTCAGATCAAGTCGAATTGTTCATAGGTTTGCGTAACCCTGCGAGCTTTTTGCCCGCTTTGTTGCGCAAGGCCAGTGCAGAAAAGCTCAATCACGTTCTGGGCGGGCGCGATCCTCGTGATCTTCGCTGGTCAGAGATGTTGGGACTTGTGCGCGCCGCTCTTCCGGATCTGCCGATTACGGTGTGGTGCAACGAGGACACGCCGCTGATTTGGGCCCAGATCATCCGCGACATGGCCGGGCTTGAGGTTGATCAAAAGATCGTCGGCGGGTTTGATTTGCTGTCGGATCTGATGTCCAAAGACGGCATGAAACGATTTCGCGCCTATCTCAAGGATCATCCAACGATGACCGAAACCCAAAAACGCCGGGTGATTGCGGCGTTCTTGGACAAGTTCGCCCTGGAAAACGCCCTGGAGGAAGAACTGGACCTGCCCGGCTGGACCGAACCGCTGGTCAACGAGATGAGTGACATCTATGACCATGACCTTATGGTGATCCAGCAAATGCCGGGTGTTCGGGTGATTGAGCCTTAAGGCCTTGCGCAGCGTCGCTCTGACTTGTCATATTGCGCAACGGCTTTGTTGCACCAAAGGACGCCCATGCCCCCTGCCCTGACACGCCGCCGGGTTTTGTCCTTGGCCGCCAGCCTGGCGGGTTTTCCTGCCTTTGGCGCAACCCCCGCAACAATCTTTGCGGCGGCCAGTTTGAAAACGGCGCTGGATGCTGTTTTTGACGGCCAAGCGCGGCTGTCTTATGGGGCCAGTTCGGCGATGGCACGGCAAATCCTATACGGCGCGCCCGCGGATATTTTTGTATCCGCCAACCCGCAGTGGATGGATGTGGTGGAACAGGATGGGCTGGTGGTGCCGGGCACCCGGGTTGATCTGTTGTCCAATGAACTGGTGTTGGTCGCGGGGCAGAACGGCCCCGCGCAGGCCGACCTGAACAGTGATCTGGTGGACGCTTTGGCGGGCGACCGGCTGGCCATCGCGTCGGTCGAGACAGTTCCGGCCGGGCAATACGCCAAGGCCGCATTGCAGCATTTGGGCCATTGGGACGCTTTGAAAAGCCATCTGGCACAGGCCGAGTCGGTGCGTGCTGCCCTGCGTCTTGTGGCTTTGGGCGAGGCTCCTTTGGGCATCGTTTACGCCACAGATGCATTAATCGAACCGCGGGTGCGCGTTCTGGCGCGCATTCCTGACACCGCGCACCCCAAAATTCTGTACCCCGCCGCCCTTTTGAAACAGGGTGGTCACGCCCAAGCGCGCGCCGCGTATGACCTTCTCACATCGGCCTCTGCACAGACCGTATTCCGCCGCTATGGGTTTCGGGCGCCATGATTGGCTGGCTTGGTCCCGAGGAATGGCAAGCGGTGGCTTTGTCCCTGAAGGTCGCGGTTTGGGCCACGGTGCTCAGCCTACCGCCCGCCGTTTTCGTCGCCCATGCTTTGGCACGCTGGCAGTTTCGCGGCAAAGCGCTGGTCAACGGATTGGTTCACCTGCCGCTGATCCTGCCCCCTGTTGTCACCGGTTATTTGCTTTTGTTGACCTTCGGGCGGCGCGGGCCGATTGGCGGATGGCTTTACGACACATTTGGGCTTGTTCTGGCATTCCGCTGGACCGGAGCGGTGCTTGCGGCTGCGATTATGGCGTTTCCGCTGATCGTGCGCGCCATTCGACTGGCGATCGAGGCGGTGGATCCCGGGCTTGAAGCGGCGGCTTCGACCTTGGGCGCATCGCGGATTTGGGTGTTCGTGACCATAACCTTGCCGCTGATCCTGCCCGGCATTATCGCTGGCGCGGTGCTGGGCTTTGCCAAAGCGCTTGGCGAATTCGGCGCCACCATCACGTTTGTGGCCAACATTCCCGGCGAAACCCAAACCTTGCCGTCGGCGATCTATGCATTTTTGCAAGTGCCGGGCGGCGAAGCATCGGCCATGCGTTTGGTGGTGATTGCAGTTGTAATCGCATTGTCGGCGGTTTTGATTTCCGAAAGCCTCGCACGGCGCGCTGCAAAACGGGTGGCAGGCGGATGAGCCTTTCGTTGGCAATCACCCACCGGCTTGGCGATTTTGCTCTGGATGTCGCATTTGATGCCCCCGCCGGTATCACCGCGCTGTTTGGGCGCTCGGGCACAGGAAAAACCAGTGTTGTCAACGCGGTGGCGGGTCTTATGCAACCCCAAAAAGGGCACATCGCGATCGACGGCACTGTGCTTTTTGACGCGAGCGCCAAGATAAACCTGCCCGTTCACAAGCGGCGGTTGGGCTATGTGTTTCAGGAGGCACGGTTGTTTCCGCATCTGTCTGTGCGCCAAAACCTGACCTACGGCGCCCGTTTTGCCCCATCTGCGCCGGGAGCAACGCTGGATCAGGTGTGTGACATGCTGGGTATCGCCGATCTGTTGGCCCGACGCCCCGGCGCGCTATCCGGCGGCGAAAAACAGCGTGTTGCCATTGGGCGTGCTTTGTTGTCGCGTCCGCGCATGTTGCTGATGGACGAACCGCTGGCCGCGCTGGACGCTGCACGCAAAGGCGAGATCCTGCCCTTTTTGGAACGCCTGCGCGATCAGACCGAGATCCCGATCCTGTATGTCAGCCATGCCGTAAGCGAGGTTGCGCGGCTGGCCACTACGGTTGTGGTTCTGGAAAACGGACGTGTCAGCCGCGCCGGTCCGGCCGAAGCGGTGCTGTCTGACCCCGACATGGTGCGCCAGTTGGGTCTGCGCGAGGCAGGCGCGGTGATGCCTGCGAAAGTGGCGCGCCATCATGACGACGGGCTCAGCGCGTTGGACATTTCCGGCGGTCAGCTGTTTTTGCCCAAAATGTCACTGCCCCCCGGCGCGCGCACCCGGGTGCGCATTCTGGCACATGATGTGATCCTGTCGCGCCCGCGCCCCGTGGGTTTGTCGGCGCTCAACATCCTGCCGGTCACGATCATCGCGCTGCGCGAAGGCACCGGGCCCGGCGTCATCGTGCAATTGGAATGCGGCAGCGACCGACTGTTGGCGCGCGTCACCCGCCGGTCCGCAGACACAATGGCCCTGCGCCCAGGCGAACAGGTCTTTGCAGTGATTAAATCGGTGTCAATCGCGCGCACCGATGTCGGCACCGGTTAACGCTAGCCCATGCCCAAAGCTTCTTTGTAAAGCTCCAACACGGCCTCTTGCTCGGCAATATCATCCTTGTCCTGCTTTCGCAGCGAAATGATCGCCCGCAACGCCTTGGTGTCGTACCCGCGCGACTTGCTTTCGGAATAAACTTCCTTGATTTGCTCGGCGATGTCCTTCTTTTCAGACTCAAGGCGTTCAATACGCTCAACAAACTGGCGCAGTTCGTTGGCCGTGACTTTGTAGCTTTCCTGTGCTGGATCTTGGTCCATGTGACACTGCCCCTTGTTTTGATTTTTGTCCGCCGTCCACTTTTGCCAGACAGGACGGCGCATTTCAAACCTTCTCACACATCACTTTGGCGGGCGTGTAAAGCCCGATGTTGCGCACGGCTTGCACCGTTTGGAATGATCCGCTAGGCGACAGTCATCGCAACACTGAGGCAAGCACAATGTTCGACGTGATGATCTGGGTCGGAGCGGCCATTTCCCTGGTGGGGTTGGCCGGTCTTTTGTGGTGCATTTTTAGGGTTTGGAATGCCAAGCGCGCCAAACTTGCGGACGAAGAGATGCGCGCCACACTTCAATCGGTGGTTCCGGTGAATATGGGCGCGCTGTTTTTGTCCGTTATTGGCCTGATGCTGGTGGTTATTGGCGTCATCCTGGGCTGACACCGCGCATTCGGGTCAAACGTGTTTTGTCAGACAGGCATATTGTCGAAACGCGCTTCAACCGCCTCGTCCAGCAGCAACTCGTCAAGATCGCGCAAACGGCGTGGCACACGTTGCCCCGATGCGCTGAGCTTTTGCAAAATATCGCTGAATTTTGGTTGCAGCGACAGACGCGCCTCTGGCCCAGCTGAGATCAGCGTTGCTTCCAGGTTTTCAGCTGTTCGTTCAAGTTCTAATACTGTCATAGTGCTCCCCTTTTGGTGGTCTTAACTGCTGGCTACAGGTTGGTTTCAAGACACTAACAAATCCTGCGGATCCAAGCTTTAACACAGCGCCGGAATGCGGTTTTTTCTGCGGATTTGATCAAAAATAATGCAATCCATCCGCGCAGGTGACACAATAATGAGCAGCCTTTTGGTCAGACTCCGCAGTGGTAGCGCAAACATCGCTTGCAACATATGCAAAAATCCATATCTGTTTATTATGTGCAAACGGAGCGCCTGACATGACCCCCATTGTGACCGCCTTTTTTGACCCAGCGACGAACACTGTTTCTTATGTGGTGCAAGAGCCAAACGGCAAAGCCTGCGCCATCATCGACAGCGTGCTCGACTTTGATCAGGCGGCCGGGCGCACATCGACGCAGGCCGCCGATAAAATCATCGCGTTTGTGCGCGAAACCAAACTGAAAACCGAATGGATCCTAGAAAGCCATGTGCACGCCGATCACCTTTCAGCGGCCCCCTACCTGCAGGAAGAATTGGGCGGCAAGATCGGCATCGGCGATCAGATCACTGTCATTCAGGACACATTTGGCAAAGTGTTCAACGAGGGCACCAAGTTTCAGCGCGACGGGTCACAGTTTGACGCGCTGTTTCGGGAAGGATCCAGCTTTCACATCGGACAAATGCGCGCCGATGTCATGCACACCCCCGGCCACACCCCCGCCTGCCTGACCTACGTGATGGGCGACGCGGCTTTTGTGGGCGACACACTGTTCATGCCCGATTTTGGCACCGCGCGTTGCGATTTTCCGGGGGGGTCGTCGACCGCACTTTATGAATCCATCCAAAAAATTCTGGCCTTGCCCGATGAGACACGGATTTTCGTCGGACACGACTACAAGGCGCCAGGGCGGGATGATTTTGCCTGGGAAACCACTGTGGGCACTCAAAAAGCATTGAATGTGCACATCGGGAAAGGCTGCAGCCTTGATGATTTTACCCAAATGCGTGACGCGCGCGATGCTACACTGGGCATGCCGAGGCTGATCTTGCCATCTTTGCAGGTGAACATGCGCGCCGGTCACATGCCCGAACCGGACCGCGCAGGTGACGTTTACCTCAAGGTGCCGATCAATAAAATTTGACAGGAAACACAATGGAACAAGATTGGATCTGGGGCCTTGCGGGCGGTCTGCTCATTGGGCTTGCAGGGGCGCTTTACCTATTGGGCAATGGTCGGATCATGGGGGCCAGTGGCATTGTCGGCGGTCTCATTGACGGCTCGGGGCGCAGTCAATCGGGCGAGCGTTTGGCCTTTTTGGCGGGCCTTATCGGCGTGCCCTTGGTGATGGCCCTGCTCAGTGCCGCGCCCAGCGAAACCTTTTTGACCGACAGTTGGCCAATCATCGTGATCGCGGGTCTTTGTGTGGGGGTCGGAACACGCATTGCCAATGGCTGCACCTCGGGTCACGGCGTATGCGGCATGTCTCGTTTGTCGCTACGGGGCATAATCGCGACATTTGTCTATATCGGCGCCGGCGTGGCAACGCTGGCTGTGGCGCGTCACCTTTGGGGGCTCATCTGATGAAGTTGATACTGGCTCTGATCGCTGGCGGGATGTTCGGCGCGGGACTTAAACTTTCGGGCATGACCGACACGAGCAAAGTTCAGGGCTGGCTGGATGTGTTCGGAGCCTGGGATCCGACGCTTGCGTTTGTTATGGGCGGTGCGATCCTGCCGATGGCTGTGGCTTGGCAATTGACCAAGTCGCGCACGCCAATGGTCGGGGGCGCGTTTCCACCCCTTGCCCGCCCAGAGCTTGACCGAAATTTGATTGTCGGATCCGTGCTTTTTGGCATTGGATGGGGTTTGGCGGGGCTGTGTCCCGGCCCGGCGCTGGCATCTGTGGGATATGGCGGTTTTGGGGGTTTGATTTTCCTGATTTCAATGTTTGCCGGTATGGGTCTGGCTGCGCCGGTGCGGTCCAAATTTCTGACAGCGGCCTGACGCGGTTTTAATCCCCGAAGGCAACGCGCTGCATTTTGTGTCTTTTCCGTTGGTTGAGCGCTTTGGAGTCGCTCACCCCAGTTACGCGCCTGTCGAAAATTGCCTCAGATACCTCGCTGGACGACGGACAAAAACCGACATAGAAACGCGGTATGGACATGCGCTCTCTCACCCCCCGCTATCACGTTGCTCCGCAGATTTCGCCGCAGGATTTGCCTGAACTGGTGAAACAGGGCATCACGACTGTGATCTGCAATCGACCGGATGCAGAGGTGCCGCCAAGCCATCAAGCCCTTGCCATTGGCGCGGCCGTGCAAGCTGCGGGTCTGACATTTCATGTTTTGGAACTGACCCATCAGACGATGACACCCACCAACATTGCGCGCCAACGCGAAATAGTCGAAGCGGCCAACGGTCCCGTTTTGGCGTATTGTGCATCAGGCACACGGTGCTCGGTGATCTGGGCTTTGGGCCAGGCAGGTCTGCGCAGCACCGATGAGATCCTCGCGGCGACAACCGCGGCAGGATATGCTTTGGATGGAATGCGCCCCACGCTGGATGCTTTGGCAGCAGCAGACCCTCAGAAAGATCCGCACCAAGGTTAGGTTTCGTCCATCGAAAGACCAGCCAGCTGAGATATTTCCATCGCAGCGTCTTCTGCGCTCATTGCGGCGAAATTTTCGTCAGCGGCTGCAAGACTCATATCTGACGTCTGCATGTCGGCATCGGACTGGGCAAAAGCACCGGCGTCAGGGTCAAAACTCATGTCCATCTCAGCATCTTCAGGGGCAGCCAACGGGGTGATCTGCGGCGAAAATTCGCCCTTTGGTTTTGACGAATCCGCCGTGGCTTCGTGACCAATTTCGTTCAAGCGCAGCGCGCGCAAACCATCAATTTGACCCAGACGCCCGGTGGACACTTTGCGACCGGTTATCGTCATTAGGTCCGTTTCATCCAACCTGCGCTGCATCAGTGGCAGCGTATCTCCGGGTTTCAGCGCGCTCAACTCTGCCAGGGTCACACGCATGCGACCCACCACCGCTGTCATTTCCGCGTGCACAGATCCAACGGCTTTTGCCATCTTTTGGCTCGGTGGTTTGACCACATTTTCTTCGCCGCTGGCATCGTCCTCCATCTCCGGCGGCTCGGGCAAGGCCAACGACATGCGCCCTTGCGCCCGGCCTCCTGCAAAGTCGACCACCAGTTCAAAAAGCCGAAACCGTTCCGCCTCCAGGGTCAGCATCAAAGAGCGCAAATCCTCGGATCTGGCCCCAAAACGGAATCCCGCAAGGCATTTGCGATCATGTGGCACATCTGTAAGGTCCTTAGCCCGCACCATAAGCGCATCAATAAGAGGCCCCATCAAAGCCGCATCGGTGGTGGTAAACGGACGCTCGATCGGCGGGGTTTCCAGCACTTTGCCCAAAGTTTGATGTTGTGTCAGCGCCGCGACGCAAGCCCGATCCGCCGACAGCGCGCCAACCAAGCCGCCCGGGCCATCCAAAAGAATCAAAAGTGAGTCAGCACTCAGCCGGCGACCAAGTGAGTCCAGCGAGCACCGTGCTTGCGTGGCGCCAATCACAAACAGCGGCAAGTCGAACACGTGATCAGCCGCACGCGCCAGGGACAAGCGAAACGCGCGCAAGGCCGATCGCTCGCTGGTGGCGACGGATGAATTACTGGCGTCCATCTTACGCTGAATTGTGGATGCGGAATCGCGTTCTGCCATTGCACCTGACTGCCCACTGGTATCTGTGGCCTTTTCTCTAACGCGGCGTTGGTTACGATTGCCTTTACGTTGTTAAAGATTGTGCATGTTGATGCGCAGCCATCGGCAATATCACGCGAAAGGCGCCACCTGAGCCCCCCGAAAGATAGCTGATTTCACCGTCCAGACGTTGTAGAATCTCGCGACAAATGGCCAATCCAAGGCCTGCTCCACCGGCTTTTTCTGCACTAACACGGGCAAATTTCTCAAAAACCATCGACTGCGCCTCGGGCGGAATACCGCTGCCATTGTCGACAAAATCTATCTGTAGTTGTGCGCCAATCACCTGGACGGAAATCCGCAATTCGGGGTCAGGCGCATCACAATACTTCTGAGCATTTGCAATCAAATTGATAAAAACTTGAGCCAATCGATCCAGGTCAGACCACAACGCCACGTCTTCGCCTGCACCGCGCAAAACCCGCAATTTGGAATCAGCCCCCGCCAAAGCGCTTGCGGCGGCGTGATCCAGCACATCCGCCAGGGTTCCGGCACGCCTGTTCAGGCTGACCTGGCCACTTTCCAACACGCTCAGGTCCAACAGATCGTTCAACAGCCGCGTCAGGCGCAGCGATTCGTCATGAATAATCTGCGCATAGCGGGTCTGATCGGCGTCACTCAGACCATCGGCATCGCGCAAAATCTCGGAAAACGCGCGGATCGAGGTCATGGGTGTGCGCAGTTCATGGCTGACCTGGCTGAGAAACGAATCCTTTTGCAGCGAAATCTGGGTGAGTTTTTCGTTCACATCGCGCAGTTCACGCGCCGACCGGCTCAGTTCGGCCGATTGGGTTTCCAGACGTGCGGAATACTCCATCATTTGCGCGCTTTCATCTGCCACTGCCAACAGATCCTGAACCGACACCGAACTGCCGCCAACAATCTGCGCGATCATCGCATGCGCAGTTGCGGTGCCCACCGAGCCCGACAATTCGCGTTCCAGCTGTTCTACGAAATCCGGCGTCGGTTCGGGCACGCCATTGGCCGCGCCTTGCCCGCGCGCTGCGGAATGAAACAAGTCCTGGGCCTGACTGGCGCCCAGAATCCGCTGTGACATCACCATGAGATCTTCGCTTTGCGCCACCGATCCGGTCCAGCCACGCGGCGCCACGGAATGATCAAACACATTCACAAACTGCGCGCCTTGTAACCGTTCGAGCGGGCTGGGAAAGCTGGCCAGTGAGACCGCGCAAAACGCCGCCGCATTCAGCGACAGGCTCCACAGCACCGAATGCACAATCGGATCCAGCCCGGTGATGCCAAACAAGGCCTGTGGGCGCAGCCATTCCAGACCAAACGGGCCGTGTTGCATCATACCGGTCGAAAACACACCCAAACCAAGACCAGGCAACAACAACGTGTAAAGCCACAACACGAACCCAACGCTCAGCCCTGCCAAAGCCCCCAGCCGCGTGGCACCGCGCCAGAACAAGCCGCCAACAAGCGCCGGCAATATTTGCGCAATCCCCGCAAAAGCGATCAACCCAATTGAGGCCAGCGCTGTGCCGCCACCCGACAAGCGGAAATAAAAGTACCCCAGAGCCATAATCAACGCGATGCTGACCCGGCGCGTTTGCAACACCACTTTGCGCACATCGCCCGACACCGATGCCCCACCGCCGCGCGAGCTGAGCCAGATTGGCATCACCACATGGTTGGACAGCATCGTCGACAACGCCATCGCCGCCACAATCACCATCGACGTGGCCGAGGAAAACCCACCCAAAAATGACAGCACCGCCAACCCATCCCAGCCCTGGCTGAGCGGCAGGGTCAGCACAAACAGGTCCGGGTTCGACCCTTTCGGCATCAAATCAAGCCCAACCACGGCGATCGGCACGACAAACAGGCTCATCGCAAGCAGATAAAGCGGGAACGCCCAGGCGGCGGTGCGCAGATGCGACTCGTCCTCGTTTTCGACAACCATGACCTGAAACGTGCGCGGCAGGCATACAAAGGCGGCTGCGGCCAGAAAGGTGATCGTGGCCCAGCGGCTGCCATCGACCTGCCATTGTCCGATCGGCGAGGCGTCAATGCGCGCCATCGTATCACCAATGCCCCCCGACAGCCCCCCGACCACAAACACCCCAACCGCCAGCAGCGCGACCAACTTGACCACAGCCTCAATCGCGATGGCCATCATCACGCCGTGATGACGCTCGTTTGCATCCAGATTGCGGGTGCCGAATAAAATCGCGAACACTGCCAGACCGGCGGCCACCCAGAACACACTGGTGGTTGCGGAAAAGCCATCATTTGGGTCGGCAAAAATGGAAAACGACAGGGTGATCGATTGCAATTGCAGCGCGATGTAAGGGGTCACACCGATCACCGCCAGAATGGTCACACAGATTGCCAGCGCATTGGATTTACCATACCGCGCCGAGATCAGATCGGCGATCGAGGTCACCCGTTGTGCCCGCCCGATCCGCACCAGTTTGCGCACACCCCACCACCAGCCGATCATCACCAGCGTCGGCCCCAGATAGATCGTGACGAACTCAAGACCCGAACGCGCGGCGTAGCCAACCGCGCCATAAAACGTCCAAGCGGTGCAATAGATCGACAGCGACAGCGTATAAACAACCGGCGAGCGCATCCACCGCCCCCGCCCTTGCGCGGCCCAACGGTCCGCAACAAACGCCACCACAAACAGCAGCGCCACATAGCCCAGACACACCAGAACCAACAGGTTGAGCGAGGCCATCAGTCGGTGCCCTGCCCTCGGTCTTGCGACGCTTGGCTGGACCAGCTGCGCGCGCTCAGGCCAAACAGAAACGCCATCGCAATCAGCAGCGCCCAGGCGCAAAAGATATAGAGCATGGCGTCTGAGGTGGTGATGCCTGCCCCATCTTTGGCCCCATCTTTGGCGGCATCCCCTGCGCCCCCCCACAGCAGTGGCACCGCAAACATCAGCGCGCCCAGCACCGGCAAAAGACGCGCGGCATCCATCAAACGGCGCCGTCTGTAGGTGCTGCGTTCAACAAAAACCGCCCCCTTGAGTGACAGACTGTCGTCAGAGCCCGGCACCTGTGACGTCATGTGCGCGACGCTTGCGCCAGCAGATCCCGCACCGCGCTCAGCACTTCTTCGTTGGCGAACGGTTTGGTCATAAAACGGCTGACCCCGGCCTTCTCGGCCATTTCACGGTCACGGCTTTGCCCCCGCGCCGTCAGCATCAAGACCGGCAGATCGCGGGTTTCGGGCGTGTCGCGCAAGGCGCGTAAAATGTCCATGCCGCTGCGCCCCGGGAGCATCATATCAAGGATCACCAGATCAGGTTTGGCCGCGCGCACCACGTCTTCTGCATCGCTGCCGTCGGAATGCGTGCTCACGCTCCAACCATCGCGGGTCAGCAAAAAGCGAATGGCTTCAATGATGTTGATCTCATCCTCGATCAACAGAACGCGCCTGCCCAAAATCGTATCTCCTCCCAAAAGACACGCACAGCACTCTGAAAAGCGCTGCGTGTTCAGACCATAACCCCGGCGTTGTTGTGGTGTCAAAACTCTTCACTCAGAATCGAAGGTTCGCGGCGCGCGCGGCACGGGTTGCGCGGACAGACCCGACAACTGCTGCCAACCTCCTGTGCGGCTTCCCCGTCGGCTTCGGGGTCACTCAGTGGCAGGATCAGCATGGTCGAGCGATACAGCGGATCACTGTCAAATGTGCGCGTGGCCTCAGGCCAGGCAATCGCCTGACATTCAAACTGGGCCGCCGCACGCCCCAATTGCTGCACCCGCCGCCGAATTGGGACCAAAGGCCGGCTGAGCGCGGAAAACAGCGGCCAAAGCGGGCAAGATGCTCCAAAGCGGGGCAACGCAAACCCGGCGACAGGCTTGCGAAACAGAATGCTGCCGGACGCGTCACAAACCACCAGACCAACTTCGCCCGGAAGCATATCACCCGGCAGCGCGGCAAGTCGGCGAAACACGGTTGGCAAATCCACGCCCAACGCCGGTGCAAGGGCCATCGGAGCCATGCCGTGGTGGTTCAAGGCGGCAGCGACCTTGTCCAGCGGCATCTGGCGGACATCGGCGCTGTATTGATGCAAAATGCCCAACGCGATATGGCGCGCTGCGGCCGAGCTCAACTCGGGTGCGTCCGCCACCAGATCACCGGGATCACCGCCGCCTTCCAAGGTCGGGAAATGATGGTCGTGCGCGGCAACAAAGGCCTCGGCCTCTTCCTGGGGCACACCACGTCGGTCCTCATCACCGCCGTGATCGTCAAGATAGCTGACCAATGCTTTGCTGCTTTCGGCCAGACGCAGGCTGTCATCATTCAGGTTGTTGTGAAACCGGTCGCGCCATTCTGCCTCAAGCTCTCCGGGTTCCGCCAGGATCGACGCGGTCGAGCGGATGGCAGCCGCAGTCGACAGAACCTCGTGCAGCGAGGCCGCCAGGTGCGGGTCGTGGGTCAGCCGGTCCGACAGGGTTTCCACCATCCGCTCAAGCGACGCGACCCGGCGATGTTGCTGCGCCAGCACCTCGGCCCACCCCGGAAACCGACCGGCCAACTCATCAGCGCCGTCAACAGCGCTGGCTTGCGCGCCCATATCCGCGGCCGCTTCGCGTAAAGTGGCAATCAGCGCGGCCTCGGCACCTTCGCTGAGCATCGAAGGTTCAACGGCCAATTCGTTGGCGATATCAACCAGCAGCTTGCCACCGATTCTGCGCCGGTTGTGCTCGATCAGGTTCAAATACGAGGCAGAAATCCCAATACGGCGGGCCAGATCAGCCTGCTTGAACCCTTTGATCATCCGCCGTTCGCGGATCCGGCTGCCGGTAAGCGTGTCACGCGCCATGTTTTCAATTTGCCTTTTTGAGGGATTTCAACGGGTTTCCGCGCTGCAGCATAAGGCAATTTACAAACGCACCCTCCGAGCTGTTCATTTATTTACAGAATTATTGTTTTTTTCAAGGCACTTATTGCGCAATTTTCTAATAATCCCGCATATTGATCTTGCACAAATGTGCCTTTGCCGCGCGCATCCGAACGAAGCGCGGCAAAATCAACACGAATGGGAGGATATTTATGTCCAATTCTAATGTCACACGTCGCGGCGTGATCAGAACCGGCGCACTGGCTGGTGCCGCCGGTTTGGCCGCTCCAAGACTGCTGCTGGCCGATGGCCATAGTGGCTATACCAACGCGCCAACCGGCTCGAGCGTTACTCTGGGCTTCAACGTGCCACAGTCCGGCCCCTATGCAGACGAAGGCGCCGACGAACTGCGCGCCTACGAACTTGCTGTTGAGCACCTGAATGGCGGCGGCGACGGCGGCCTGATGAACACGTTCTCGTCCAAGTCCCTCAAAGGCAACGGCATTCTGGGCAAGAAAGTCGAATACGTTACAGGCGACACTCAGACAAAGTCTGACGCTGCGCGCGCATCTGCCAAATCCATGATCGAAAAAGACGGCGCCGTGATGATCACGGGCGGGTCGTCCTCCGGTGTGGCTGTGGCTGTGCAGGCGCTCTGCCAAGAGGCAGGCGTTATCTTCATGGCGGGCCTCACGCACTCCAACGACACAACAGGAAAAGACAAGCGGGCCAATGGCTTCCGCCACTTCTTTAACTCCTACATGTCCGGCGCGGCCCTCGCGCCGATCCTTGCTGCAAACTATGGCACGGACCGCAAGGCATACCACCTGACAGCGGACTACAACTGGGGCTACACAACTGAGGAAGCGGTTCGTACTTCCACAGAAGCCATGGGCTGGGAAACTGTAAATGCGGTCAAAACACCGCTGACACAGACAGACTTCTCTGCCTACATCGCGCCAGTGCTGCAGTCCGGTGCGGACGTTCTGGTTCTGAACCACTACGGCGGCAACATGGTGAACTCGCTGACCAACGCGGTTCAGTTCGGCCTGCGTGACAAGCTGGTGAACAACAAAAACTTCGAGATTGTTGTTCCGCTCTACTCTCGCCTGATGGCGAAGGGCGCGGGTGCCAACGTTAAAGGCATCTTCGGTTCTACAAACTGGCACTGGTCGCTGCAGGATGAAGGTTCAAAAGCCTTCGTTAAGTCCTTCGGCACCAAGTACGGCTTCCCACCCTCACAGGCGGCGCACACATGCTATGTTCAGGCGTTGCTCTATGCAGACGCGGTCGAGCGTGGCGGTTCGTTCAACCCATGTTCAGTTGGCGAAGCGCTGAAAGACTTTGAGTTCGACGGCATGGGCAACGGCCCGACGCTGTATCGTGGCGAAGATCACCAGTGCTTCAAAGATGTGCTCGTTGTGAAGGGTAAAGAGAACCCAACATCCGAGTTCGACCTTCTTGAGATCGTTGAAGTCACACCTGCTGCTCAGGTCACGTATGATGCGTCGATCTTTGGTGGCAGCCTGGGCACATGTAACCCCGGCGCCTAAACCTGCAAACATCGAGGGCGGGATTCGTTCCGCCCTCTCTTTCCGGCCCGTGGTCTTGCGACACGCGGTTCGTTCCTTTTTCATGAAGGCAGCATCATGGACGCAATCATCCTGCAAATCCTGAACGGTCTGGACAAAGGGTCAGCCTATGCGCTGATCGCCCTGGGTCTGACCTTGATTTTCGGCACTCTGGGCGTGGTCAACTTTGCCCACGGCGCGCTTTTCATGATCGGGGCCTTCTGCGCCGTCACGCTGAGCCGTATCCTGACCCTCAGCCACACCATCATCGACGACACCCGTAAGGATTTCCTCGGCAATCCGCTGAAGGTCGATGTGCCCTATATCTATGATATCTTTGGCAAACCGACCGGTGATGCGATCATTGACTGGGCGGTGCCGCTGTCGATCCTGTTCTCGATCCCGGTGATGATCGCCATTGGTTTCATCATGGAACGCGGGCTGATCAAACACTTTTACAAGCGCCCCCATGCCGACCAGATTCTGGTGACTTTTGGCCTCGCGATCGTGCTGCAGGAAGTGATCAAGTATTTTTACGGCGCCAACCCTATCCCAACGCCCGCTCCGGATGCGTTTCGCGGCTCGTTTGATTTTGGAGCTGCGATGGGCTTTGACCCCAACACCATCATCTATCCCTATTGGCGATTGGTCTACTTCGCCTTTGCCGCTGTGATCATCGGTGCGGTGTTTGCGTTCCTGCAATTCACCACATTCGGCATGGTTGTGCGCGCCGGAATGGCCGATCGTGAAACAGTCGGGCTTCTGGGCATCGACATCGACAAACGCTTTACCATCATGTTTGGCCTGGCGGCTGCGGTGGCGGGATTGGCAGGTGTTATGTACGCGCCGATTAACTCGCCCAATTATCATATGGGCATGGACTTTCTGGTGCTGTCCTTTGTGGTGGTGGTTGTGGGCGGAATGGGCTCGCTGCCCGGCGCCGTGCTGGCCGGTTTCCTGCTCGGAATCCTGGAAAGCTTTGCCTCGATGGCCGTGGTTTTGGAATTCTTGCCCGGTATCAATCAGATCATCATCTATCTTGTGGCGATCATCATTCTGCTAACCCGTCCCCGTGGCCTGATGGGCCGCAAAGGCGTGATGGAGGAATAACCCATGTTCGGACTGACCAAAAAAGACCTCACTCTGCTGATCGTTGTCGTGATCCTAACCATGTTCGCGCCCTTCATCCTGAACCCGTTTCCCGAAAGTTCGGCAATGGCGCAGTTCAATGCGGGCTATCCCGACCTGATGCAGCGCCTGGTGATCTTTGGCATCTTTGCTATCGGCTTTAACATCCTGTTTGGCCTGACCGGCTATCTGTCCTTTGGCCACGCTGCGTTTCTGGGTGTCGGGTCTTATGCTGCGATCTGGATGATGAAGCTGCTGACTATGAACCTGATCCCGGCGATTATCGTGTCGGTCATTGTGGCGGGGCTGTTTTCATTGCTGGTGGGCTGGATCAGCCTGCGTCGCTCGGGCATCTACTTTTCGATCCTGACTTTGGCCTTCGCGCAAATGTCCTATGCCCTGGCCTATTCGGTGCTGACGCCGATCACCGGCGGTGAAACTGGATTGCAGCCAAAGTACAACGATCCGCGCATTCTGGATGGTGCGCTCGAAGCGGGCGTAACCCCCCGCGCCAATCTGTTTGGCATGACAATGAACCAAAGCTACGAGCTGCAATTCGGCGACTGGCTGTTCACCTTCAACGCCGGTTACTACATTGCCGCCGTTGTCATGCTGGTGGCGTTTTACATCTCGATCCGCATTTTCAACTCGCCCTTTGGCATGATGCTGCGGGCGGTGAAATCCAACCAGCAGCGTATGAACTACACCGGGCTGAACGCCAAACCCTACACCTTGGCCGCGTTTGTGATCTCGGGCATGTATGCGGGTCTGGCCGGCGGTTTGCTGGTGGCTATGGACACTCAGGTTGGTGCCGAGCGCATGTTCTGGACCGCCTCAGGCGAGGTCGTGCTGATGACAATTCTCGGCGGTGCCGGCACTTTGATCGGTCCGGTTCTGGGTGCAGGCTTTATCAAGTACTTTGAGAACATCATCTCAAAGATCAACGAAAGCATTCTGCATCAGTGGTTTGCCTTCATGCCTGACGGGATCGAGGATTTCTTTGTCGCCATCGTTTATCCGTTCATCGGCAAAGGCTGGCACCTGACGCTGGGCTTGATGTTCATGGCTGTTGTCATCTTCCTGCCCGGTGGTTTGGTTGAGGGCGGACAGCGCATTGCACGCCTGTTCAAACGCAAGAAAAAAGAGCCCGATACCAAATCATCGGGCTCAACAACCCCTGCCGAATAAGGAGACAGACAGATGGCTATTCTTGAAGTCAAAGGCGTCAACAAGCGCTTCGGCGGGCTGCAGGCGCTGGGGGATGTGAACCTCAGCGTGCAGGAAAACACAGTCCATGCGATCATCGGACCCAATGGCGCAGGCAAATCCACTTTGCTCAATTGCCTGGTCGGCAAACTGATCCCCGACACCGGCAGCGTGATGTTTGACGGCCAATCCGTGCTCGGGCGCGCCCCCTACGAGATCAACCAGATGGGCATTTCCCGGGTGTTTCAAACACCCGAGATTTTCATCGATCTCAGCGTTTTGGAAAACATGATGATCCCTTGTTTTGCAAAACGCGATGGCTCGTTTGAGTTGAATGCCTATGGCGCGGTGCGCAACCAGAAGGACATCATCGAGAAGGCCGAAAGCGTGCTGGAAGACATGAACATGGCGGACAAACGTCATATGCTGGCGGGATCGATGTCGCGCGGTGACAAACGCCGCCTTGAGATCGGCATGTGCCTCAGCCAGGATCCGCGTTTGCTGTTGCTGGACGAGCCAACTGCCGGCATGGCGCGCGCCGACACCAACAACACCATTGATTTGCTCAAACAGATCAAAGACGAGCGTGACATCACCATCGCTATCATCGAACACGACATGCATGTGGTGTTTTCGCTGGCCGAGCGCATCACCGTGCTCGCTCAGGGCACGCCGCTGGTGGAAGACACGCCCGACAAAATCAAAGGCCATCCGAAAGTGCGCGAGGCTTACTTGGGCGAAAGCGCCTGATTTTTGGCCCGACTGCCGGTTGAGGCAACAAAAGGAACACTGCGATGAACGCGAAAACCGATTTTTCCAAGAGCGGCAATAAGGCCAGCACAGCGCCTGCATTCCTCTCGGTCTATGACATGCACGCCTACTACGGCGAAAGTTACATCGTGCAAGGCATCAGCTTCAACGTGCATGAAGGCGAGATTCTGGCGCTGCTGGGGCGCAACGGGGCGGGCAAAACCTCGACCCTGCGCTCGATCGCGCGCCTTGGCGACCCCGAAGTGCGGCATGGCGAAATCTGGCTCGATCACCAGCCGCTTCATAAAATGGCAAGCCATCAGGCGGCCACCCTTGGGCTGGGTCTGGTGCCGGAAGATCGCCGCATTATTCCCGGCCTGACGGTTGAGGAAAACCTGAAACTTGCGCAAATTGCTCCGCCGGTGGGTTGGTCGCTGGACCGTCTTTACGATCTGTTTCCCCGTCTTGGCGAGCGCAAAAGCCAAGAGGGTGTCACCCTGTCCGGCGGCGAGCAGCAAATGTTGGCCATTGCGCGGGCTTTGGCACGCGACATCAAAGTGCTGTTGTTGGACGAACCCTATGAAGGTCTGGCGCCGGTCATTGTGGACGAGATCGAAAAGACCCTGATGCACATCAAAGAACAGGGC
>JBGCDD010000221.1:0-9587 GCA_045105075.1 Sedimentitalea sp.
CCGCCGTAGGCAGCTAAACCCAATGAGTTAGATTTCAATAGTGCCGGTCGCTTACTCGGCCATCGCCCTTGGAGCACGACTGTCATTTGCAATTGTACAGTTTTCGCCGATAACGGTGGCAGACAGCCGAAACAAAGCTAACCCCTTTAGACGTTCGTCGATCCTATTTCGTCCCCATGATCCCCAAATGAAGGACTCCCAAGTTGGTAAGGGAGGTGGTGGAGACGCCGGGTACCGCCCCCGGGTCCGATCCGCTTATGACGAGCGCGTTTATGTCCATAGTCCCGTGGGACACCTGCAATATAGATAAGGGATCGCCGCTTTGCAATTGCCGGAGCCTCCGGCGGGGATATTTTTCGCAAGAGGAAACCTGGATCTTAAACCGACGGGCGCTCAAAGTTGGCGAGGATCAACCAAAAAGCCAAAGCGGCTTCGATGCCTCCAAAGACCAAAACTTTGACGACGGGTGGATTGTCCAAAGCAAGAGAAACCACACGGCCTAGTGCGGCGCCGGCGAAGGCAAAGCCGATCATCACGTAAGCGGTCGGGGTCGCCAGCCATAGCGCGGCGAGACCTGCGATGACAAAGAGGCCGCCAACGCTGGCGCGCATTTCGCTGAGGCCCATGGTTGATTTTGTCGGCGCAAGGTCGAGCGCTGCGGCAGTATAGGCCGGGGCCAGGAAGCCGAATAACCCAAAGCCGATGGTTGCCAGACAGGCCAGGAAATTTATTGTGTCAGTCATATCGGATGCTTAGGCTGCACTTTGGCAAAGGGCAAGTGACCGCCTGGCTTGTCAAGACGAGCGCTTTGAGATGGGTTGTTCAGATTTGGCCGCACGCGCGGCAAACACGCTTTGCGCCAGCTTTTGGGTTTCGGCCTCCAGAGCGGTGAGCGCATTGGCCGTTGCGGCGGCGTCTTGCTGGCCCAGAGCGTCGGCGATGTCGGTGTGAAGTGCGACGATGCGGGCGCGGTCACGGGCGGTGAAGGTGATCATGTTCATCAACGGTTGCATTGCCTCGACGGCGCCGGCCAGTTGATAGCTGAGCACAGGGTTTGCGGCCCCGTCAACCAGCGCACGGTGAAAGGCGACGTCAGAGGCGCAAAAGGCTTCGTCGGTCAGGCCGGGTTGGCTTTGACGGTGAATTTCGGCGCGCATGGTGGCCAGATGATCGGCGCTGCGCCGGGTCGCTGACAGCGGTGCGCAGGCGCGTTCCAGTGCGTATCGCGCTTCGCAAGCGGTTTCAAAGCTGACCGCGTTCATCGACAGCAGCAGGGTTGAGGTGGTGATTTGCTGAGGATAGGCTTCTTCAAAGCTGAGTTTGTTGACAAAAGCACCGCCTGAGGCGCCGCGCTGGGTGCGGATCAAAGATTGCGCGGCCAGCCGTTTCAGCGCTTCACGCACTGTTGGGCGCGAGACATCAAAGTGATCGGCCAGTTCTGATTCCGAGGGCAGACGGGTGTCTACAATCAACTCTCCGCTGACAATTGCGTCGCGGATGGCGCTGGCGATCTGGGCCGAAAGGTCCGCGCTGCTGGTGGGGTCAATTCTCATGGACTCAACTTTTTATTTGTCTGACATTTAAAAGTCTGACATTTAAAACGCAAGTCATACGAGTCGGAGTCTGGGATGATCCGGATACCTTATCTGCGCAGTGCATTATGGTTGGGCTTTTTTGCCGCGATTCTGTGCGCGTGGTGGATGATGTTTGCGATGAGCACTGGCATGGGACTGGATCTGCTGGGGCGTCCCGATGCGATGGGTGAGGCGATGCGGCGGATGGATCCACGCATGGACATGCGCATGCCGATGGCAGAATTCGGACCGCTCTTTATGATGTGGGCCGTGATGATGGCGGCGATGATGTTGCCGACCATGGTGCCGACGTTGCGCAGTTATGAGGATCTGATCACCAGCGCGGATGGGTCGCGCACTGGTTGGTTGGGCGTGATGTTGGGATATAGCATCGCCTGGGTCGCTTTTGCGGCGTTGATCACCGGTGTCCAATTGGCCCTGCTCTTTGGCGGTGTGATCGACATGCTGGGCATCGCGCGATCGCCGCTGTTTGCGGGTGCTTTGCTGATCGTCGTCGGGGCGTTTCAGTTCTCTCGTACCAAAGAGATTTGTCACGGCGTGTGTCACAGCCCGATGACCTATTTTTTGGGTCATTGGCGCACGGGATTTCAGGGCGGTGTGCGGATGGGGCTGGGCCTTGGCGCGTTCTGTGTGGGATGTTGCTGGGGCTTTATGGCGCTGGGATTTGTCGGCGGCGTGATGAGCCTGGCCTGGATGGGCTTGGCGACACTGTTCATGGTGATCGAAAAACTGCCGCAAGTCGGACATTACGTCACAAAGCCAATGGGTTTTGTGTTGATATTTGCAGGTCTGGCGGTCATCGCCCTGCCTGTGGCAATGGGAGGATAACACCAATGGCGACCAACAAACGCGCTGACGCGGATCGCTTGCCGATCAGCCAACGCATTGATAGCCGAATGCCCAATCCCAAGCGGCGCGCGATGACGCCGACGGAGTGGTCGATCAAGGGCGAGTTGATTCTGAATTGCTCTTGTGATGTTTTTTGCCCCTGTGTTGTGTCGCTGGGCGCGCATCCTCCCACCGAAGGGCATTGCCATGCCTGGATGGGCATCATCATCGACGAAGGCCATTACGAGGGCGAAGACCTGTCGGGGCTGAATGTGGGTCTGTTGGTCGATATCCCTGGGCGTATGGGCGAAGGCCAGTGGAAAGTCGCGGCTTACGTCGATGAAAATGCCAGTGGCAAAGCCTATAACGGACTGCTGCAGATATTCAGCGGCGCAGCAGGCGGCACAACCGGGCTGTTCACCATGCTGGTCAGTGACATCATAGGGGCCGAGCGTGCGCCGGTTGTGATCGAACGCGATGGCCGCAAACGGCGCATCTCTATCGGGCGCAAGATACAGGGTGAAATCGAAATGATCGCCGGCAAGGACGCCGAACACCCGGTGATGGTCAGCAACTCCAAATACTGGATGGGCCCGGACATTATCGTGGCCCAAGGCGTCAAATCGCGGGTGCGCGATTACGGCCGGATCTGGGATTTCTCGGGCAAATCAGCCGAGATCTGCCCAATCGAATGGTCAGGTCCAAAGTGAAGGTTGCGCGCGAGTATTGCGTGACCATGTCGCGTTACAATGCTTGGCAAAACAACCAGTTGGAGGGCTTTCTTCAAGCACTTGATCCCGTTGAGCTGGCCCGCGATCGCGGCGCGTTCTTTGGCTCGATCATGGGCACGCTGAACCATCTGATCTGGGGCGATCATCTGTGGGTGTCGCGCTTTGATGGCGGTTCGGAGCCGGTTGGTTGGGTCGGTGACGGCACCATTCAGTTTGCCACACCTGACGCATGGGCCGCCGAGCGGCGCGTTCTAGATGCGCGCATTGACCAATGGGCCAAAGGGCTGCGCGACAACGATCTGGACGGTATGCTCAGCTGGCAATCGGGCGCGACCGGGCAACAGCACACAACGTCTTTGGCGCTGTGCGTGGCGCAATTTTTCAACCACCAAACGCATCACCGGGGGCAGGTGCATGCGATGCTGACCGCGACGGGATCCAAGGCTCCGGTCAGTGATTTGGTTTATTTGCCTGAGGATGTCTGAATGGCACTGATCGCACCTTCGCGTCGTATCCGGCGCACTCCGTTCTCTGATGGCGTCGAAGCCGCTGGGGTCAAAGCCTACACGGTCTACAATCGGATGTTGTTGCCGGCGTTGTTTGACACGCTTGAATCCGACTATCATCACCTGAAAAACCATGTGCAAATCTGGGACGTGGCGGCCGAGCGACAGGTCGAATTGCGCGGCCCGGATTCAGGGCGTTTGATGCAGATGCTGACGCCGCGCGATCTGCGCGGGATGTTGCCGGGGCAATGTTATTACGTGCCCATCGTTGATGAAACGGGCGGCATGCTGAACGATCCGGTGGCGGTGAAACTGGCCGAGGATCGCTGGTGGATTTCCATTGCTGACAGCGATTTGTTGTTGTGGGTCAAAGGGATTGCCAATGGCTATCGTCTGGACGTGCTGGTGGACGAACCAGATGTGTCGCCACTGGCCATTCAGGGCCCCAAAGCCACCGAATTGATGGCGCGGGTTTTTGGCGATCGTATTCGCGACATCCGGTTTTTCAAGTTTGATATGTTTCAATATGAGGGCCGGGATCTTGCAATTGCGCGGTCGGGCTATTCGAAACAGGGCGGGTTCGAGATTTACGTGGAGGGCAGCGATATCGGCATGCCGTTGTGGGAGACGCTGTTTGCTGCCGGTGTTGATCTGAACGTGCGTGCGGGGTGCCCTAATTTGATCGAACGGATTGAGGGTGGATTGCTGAGTTATGGCAATGATATGACCGAAGCCAACACACCTCATGAGTGCGGCCTGGGACGGTTTTGTGACACGCAAACCGCGATTGGATGTATTGGGCGCGACGCCTTGTTGCGCGTGGCACGCGAGGGTCCAGTGCAACAGATCCGTCCGCTAGAGATTGACGGCGGGCCTGTGCCATCTTGTGATCGCCCCTGGCCCTTGGTGGCGCGTGGCAAACGGGTGGGTCAGGTCACATCGGCGGCGTGGTCTCCGGATTTCAACACCAATGTGGCGGTGAGCATGGTGCGCATGACCCATTGGGATGAAGGTACTGTGTTGGCTGTTGAAACGCCTGATGGCGGGCGGCGCGCGACGGTGCGCGAGACATTCTGGAAATAGAACCGCAGCCGGGGGCCAGCCCCCGGACCCCCGGGATATTTTCGGCAAGAGGAAAACAGGGCGCGCTCATTGGGGGCCGCCCGATTTTAGGAGAGACAGATGTTCAAGGCCCTGGTGGTGCGCAAGGATGACGAAACCGGCAAGACGTCGGCTGCGGTGGAAGAGCTGGAGGTGGCAGATCTGCCGGCTGGGGATGTGACGGTGTCGGTCGAGTATTCGACGGTGAACTACAAGGACGGGCTGTGCATTGGGCCGGGCGGTGGATTGGTGCGTAATTATCCGCATGTTCCAGGAATTGACTTTGCCGGCACCGTGGAAGCGTCGGAGGATGCGCGGTACGCGCCGGGCGATAAGGTTGTGTTGACAGGTTGGCGTGTGGGCGAGGCTCATTGGGGCGGTTATGGGCAAAAGGCACGGGTCAAGGCCGATTGGCTGGTGCCGTTGCCCGAGGGTTTAAGCACGCGTCAGGCGATGGCTGTGGGCACGGCGGGGTTCACATCGATGTTGGCGGTGATGGCGTTGCAGGATCATGGGGTGAGCCCGGATCAGGGGCCCGTTTTGGTCACAGGTGCTGCGGGTGGTGTTGGGTCCGTGGCCACGGCGATTTTGGCCAATCTGGGGTATCAGGTGGCTGGGGTGACCGGGCGGCCTGAGACGGCGGATTATTTGCGCGGTCTTGGCGCCAGCCAGATCGTGGCGCGTGAAGAGATCAATGAAACCGTCAAGCGTCCGCTTGAGGCCGAAACCTGGGCGGGCTGCATTGATGCGGTTGGCGGCGCTATGCTGGCGCGGGTTTTGGGGCAGGTGAAGTATGGCGGTTCGGTTGCGGCGGTGGGATTGGCAGGCGGCGCGGGTCTGCCGGCCACGGTCATTCCGTTCCTGTTGCGCGGCGTGAATCTGTTGGGCATCGACAGTGTGATGCAACCTTATGACAATCGTTTGCGGGCCTGGGCGCGGCTGGCCAGCGATCTGCCGATGGACAAGTTGGAGGCGATGATCCAGCCCGCCACCCTGTCTGATCTGCCGGGATTGGGTGCGGATATCCTGAAAGGCCAGGTCAAGGGACGTGTGGTTGTGGATCTGAACGCATAAGTCGGACTTGCCCCCGGGCGCGCAATGGAATTGAGTAGGGTCATGACACTTGATATTGATTTCGTTCGCGCCCAGTTTCCGGCCTTTGCCGAACCTTCTTTGGCAGGGCAGGCGTTTTTTGAAAATGCCGGCGGGTCCTATACCTGTGCGCCGGTGATTGCGCGGCTGACCCGCTATTACACTCAGCGCAAGGTGCAGCCCTATGCGCCTTACGCGGCCAGTACTTTGGCGGGTGATGAGATGGACGAAGCGCGGGCGCGCATGGCGGCGATTTTGGGTGTTGCGGGCGATGAGCTGAGTTTCGGGCCTTCAACCACACAAAACGCTTATGTTCTGGCGCAGGCGTTTGGTGAATTGCTGAAGCCGGGCGAGGCAATTGTGGTCACCAACCAGGATCACGAGGCCAATTCCGGGCCTTGGCGGCGGTTGGCGCAGCGCGGCATTGAAGTGCGTGAATGGCAGATCGATCCTGATACTGGCCATCTGGACCCCGAAGCGTTGGAAGATCTGCTGGACGAGAGTGTGCGGTTGGTGTGTTTTCCGCATTGTTCCAACGTGGTGGGGCAGGTCAATCCGGTTACTGAAATCACCGCAATGGCGCATGCGGCCGGGGCCTTTGTGTGTGTTGATGGCGTGTCCTATGCGCCGCATGGCTTTCCCAATGTGGATGCGCTGGGGCCTGATATCTATTTGTTTTCGGCCTATAAAACCTTTGGACCGCATCAGGGATTGATGGTGATCCGCCGGGCGTTGGGGGAATTGCTGCCCAATCAGGGGCACGTGTTCAATGCCGATCATCTGGAAAAACGCTTTACCCCGGCCGGGCCAGATCACGCGCAGGTGGCGGCGTGTGCAGGTATGGCGGATTATGTTGATGCGCTGGCCGACCATCACGGTGGGCCAGTTCAGCCCGGTGCGGCGCGCGCGGAATTTGTGCATGATTTGATGCGTGCCCATGAAACCGCGCTTTTGGCGCCTTTGCTTGAGGCTTTGCGCCCGCTCAATCAGGTGCGGGTGTTGGGTCCAACCGAGGCCGAGGCGCGTGCGCCGACCGTGGCTTTGGCATTGGGACGTGCTGCAGAACCGGTGGCAGCAGCATTGGCGGACCATGGCATCATGGCGGGGGGCGGTGACTTTTATGCCGGGCGGGCGCTAACGGCGATGAATGTGCCCGAAAGCGAGGGCGTTTTGCGCCTGAGTTTCACCCACTACACTCATCCCGATGAGATCACGAAATTGATATCCGCTTTGCACCGCGTTCTTTAATCCGCCTGGGGTCGGGCGGCGTAAAAGAGTAAACGGGCGGTTAAAATCCATGCAAGACACGAGTTCTCCGGTGATCCTTTGGCTGCGGCGCGATCTGCGCTTGTCGGATCATCCGGCCTTTTGCGCAGCGGCTCAGAGTGGGCGGACGACCTTGCCTGTTTTCATTTGTGATCCGCTGGTGGACAGCCTTGGAACAGCGCCAAAATGGCGCCTTGGGCTGTCGCTGGACGCATTTGGCGCAACTCTTCAGGCCAAAGGCAGCCGGCTGATCTTGCGGCGTGGTGATGCGGGCGCTCAGCTGCAAAAGCTGATTGCCGAAACCGGGGCAGGGGCGGTTTACTGGTCGCGCCTATATGATCCTGACAGCGTGGCGCGCGACACTGCGATCAAGACGGTATTGAAACAGCAAGGGATCGAGGCACGTTCGTTTGGCGGGCACCTGATGTTCGAACCCTGGAGCGTTGAGACCAAGACCGGTGGATATTACAAAGTGTTCACGCCGCTTTGGAAATCGGTGATGCACCGCGACGTGGATAGGCCTTTGCCCGAACCCCGCGATTTGCGCGCGCCGGACACATGGCCTGCGTCGGACAGTTTGCAGGACTGGGCTTTGGGGCAGGGCATGCGGCGCGGCGCGGCCATCGTTGAACCACATCAGCGCGTCGGCGAAGCGGCCGCGATGGCGCGTCTGGACCACTTTATCGATGAAAGCGTGCAGGATTACGTGGCCAACCGGGATCGACCCAGCGTTGATGGCACGTCGGGGCTGTCGGAGAATCTGGCGCTGGGGGAAATCAGCCCGCACCGCTGCTGGCATGCAGGGCTGCGCGCGCGCGACGCCGGCGCTGCGGGGGCCGAGACGTTCATGAAGGAACTGGTCTGGCGTGAATTTGCCTATCATCTGATGCATCACACGCCGCATATTCTGACCGGCAACTGGAAACCCGATTGGGACCATTTTCCCTGGAACACCGATGAAACAAAGCCCGAGGTTCTGGCCTGGAAACAGGGGCGCACCGGCATTCGGTTTGTCGATGCGGCCATGCGCGAGCTGTACGTGACCGGCAAAATGCACAATCGCGGGCGCATGATCGTGGCCAGCTATCTGACCAAACACCTGATGTGTCACTGGCAGATCGGCAAACGCTGGTTTGAACAGTGCCTGACCGATTGGGACCCGGCCAGCAACGCGATGGGTTGGCAATGGTCCGCTGGTTCTGGCCCGGATGCCACGCCCTACTTCCGCGTGTTCAACCCGGTCAGCCAGCTCGACAAGTTTGACCCCAACCACGATTACGCCAGCCGATGGATTGCCGAAGACAAGGCCAATCCAGACCCGGCGGCGCTGTCTTACTTCGAGGCCATTCCAAGCGCCTGGAGGTTGTCTGCAACAGATCGATATCCGGCGCCAATTGTGGCGGCAGATGTCGGGCGAAAACGCGCGCTTGAGGCCTATGGATCGCGTAATTTCTGAGTGCTTTGAAACACATGGCTTGCACAGCTACACCAAGTCGCCGTAGCCTGCGACGAAACCGCGACGGGGAGTGCGGATGATTTTGACGACCACGCAAGGGCAAAGCGATTTGCCCCGATATTTCTCGGCTGTCATGGACATGCTGGCACGGCTGAAAAATGGCAGGTTGGATATTTATCTGCCGGACGGACGGGTGTTTCGCGCCGATGGCGCCGAACCGGGCCCGATCGCCGAACTGCATGTGCACAACCCAGATCTGTTTGCCCGTCTGATCCGCGAGGGTGATTTGGGATTTTGCGACGCCTACCTTGATGAATGGTGGAGCACGCCCGATTTGCAGGCCTTCATGGATCTGGTGCATCGCGGCAACGATGAAATCTACGACGGTTTTCCCGGCGCTGGCCTTGTGCGGGCCTATGAAAACCTGAGGTTCTGGCTGCAACGCAATCACAAGACGCAGGCCAAAAAGAACATCAGCTATCATTATGATCTGGGCAATGCGTTTTATGGGCTGTGGTTGGATGACACCATGACCTATTCCAGCGCGCTGTTCGAAACCGGACAGGAAAGCACCGAAAAAGCGCAGATTGCCAAATATGCCAGTATGGTTGACCAGATGGGTGCCAAGCCCGGTGATCACATTCTGGAAATCGGCTGTGGCTGGGGCGGCTTTGCTGAATATGCGGCGCGCGAACGCGGTCTGCGGGTGACGGGGCTGACGATCAGTCAGGAACAGTTCAACTACGCCCAGGATCGCATTGAAAAGGCAGGACTTTCTGATCTGGTGACCTTCAAGTTGCAGGATTACCGCGATGAAACCGGTGTTTACGATGGTGTCGCCAGCATCGAAATGTTCGAGGCGGTCGGCCAGCGCTATTGGCCGGTCTACTTTGATGTGCTGCGCGAGCGGTTGAAACCCGGGGGCAATGCCACGTTGCAGATCATCACCGTGGCGGACCGACGCTGGAAAGTGTACCAGCGCGGCGTTGATTTCCTTCAGTAATAGATCTCT
>JBGCDD010000222.1:0-3410 GCA_045105075.1 Sedimentitalea sp.
TTGACGCGCGCGCCAGCACCGGACAGCGACGCAGCCGAGCCTTTGCCCACATCGCCGTAGCCCATGACCACGGCAACTTTGCCGGCCATCATGGTGTCAGTCGCGCGGCGAATGCCATCAACCAGAGACTCTTTACAGCCATATTTGTTGTCGAATTTCGACTTGGTGACCGAGTCGTTCACGTTGATCGCGGGGAAGGGCAGCTGGCCCTTTTTGTGCAGATCGTAAAGGCGGTGCACGCCAGTTGTGGTTTCTTCGGACACACCCAGGATCGCCTCGCGGGTTTTGGTAAACCAGCCGGGGCTTTCGGCCATGCGCTTGTGGATCTGGGCTTTGATCGCCTCTTCTTCCTCGGACGTGGGCACGGCGAGGATCTCTTCGCCAGCTTCGGCGCGCGCGCCGAGCAGAACATAAAGCGTGGCGTCGCCGCCATCGTCGAGGATCAAGTTGGCACCGTCGGGGAACATAAAGGACTTATCAAGGTAATCCCAATGTTCGACCAAGGTTTGACCTTTGATCGCAAAGACCGGCGTGCCCCCGGCGGCGATGGCCGCGGCCGCGTGATCCTGCGTGGAGAAGATGTTGCACGACGCCCAGCGCACATCAGCGCCCAGCGCGACAAGCGTTTCGATCAACACGGCGGTCTGGATTGTCATGTGCAGCGAGCCGACGATGCGCGCGCCAGCCAGCGGTTTGCTTTCGCCATATTCGTCGCGCAGCGCCATCAGGCCCGGCATTTCGGTTTCGGCGATGTCCAATTCCTTGCGGCCAAAAGCAGCAAGGTCGATATCCTTGACGATATAGTCGTTAGCCATGTCAGTCTCATCCTATCAACGGTCGGGCGTGCATTAGCAGGTTCAATTCCAGCGCTCAATGGCAGAAGGCCTGCGTCAGTCTGAATCAGTGTGTCTGCCTGAACTCTAGGAATGAATTCTGACTACGGCGTAAACATCGAGACTTTTTGATATATTTCCGACCATTGCTTTTGCCGGTTTCGCGGCAACGCCGTTCAACACGCATGACAGGAAAACCGCGCACCCCTTTTGCTTTGCCCAACAATTGTGGCAGTGTGGTGCGACCTTTCTGAACGAGTTTTGCACCATGCCGCCCACTCAACCCCGCGCCTGGCAACGGATGTTATCGGGCCGCCGCTTGGACCTGCTGGATCCGACGCCGGTGGACATTGAGATTGAAGACATTGCCCATGGGTTGGCCTTTGTGGCGCGTTGGAATGGGCAGACCAAAGGTGATTTCGCTTATTCGGTGGCCGAGCATTCGCTGCTGGTTGAGGCTCTGTTCACGCGGCTGGTGCCGAATGCGCCGGTGAAATGGTGTTTGGCCGCGTTGCTGCATGATGCGCCGGAATATGTGATCGGTGATATGATTTCGCCGGTGAAAGCGGCTGTGGGGCCGGGGTATGGCGCTTTGGACGACCGGCTGACGGCGGCCATTCACATTCGGTTTGGGTTGCCTGCTGTTTTGCCGGTGCGGGTGAAAAAGCAGATCAAGAAGGCGGACCGGGTCAGTGCGTGGATGGAGGCGACGCGGATCGCAGGGTTTTCCGAGACCGAGGCGGACAAGTTCTTTGGGGCGCCCGATCCGGCCATGATAAGAGACCTGGATATTGATCTGCGCCCGCCGGTGGAGGTGCGTGCGGCGTTTACAGCACGGCACGCCGCGTTGATGGAACAGCTTAGCTAGCGCGGCGTTGTTGACGCATCGCCTTGACCCGCAGGCGCACATAACGCGGCGATTCAATGAACTGATCGTTGTCGGTGAGCTTTTTGTCCTGAAACAGCTGAGCGCGCTCGGCATCGGTCAGCATAGGCCAATCGGAATCGGGCGCGACAAAACCGGCATCGCCCAGCGCTTTGGAGATCTTGGTGTGGTCGAGTTCACCAAAAGACAACCGGCTGGAGCGTTGCGCGTTGGCCTTTAGCCATTCGGTGCGCAGCGCATTGATCACCAGCGTGTCGTTGCCACAAAACGCGCGCACGTTGACCGCCAGCAGATTGTTGGCCGAAGACTGACGGCGCAGGATCATCGCCACCGGTTGGTCTTGGCGCCCGACCATAGCAAACAGGTGCAGCGCCGAACCGTCCGCGGCCACCACCTGTTTGGCGGCTTTGTATTGCGCCAGTTGCTCGGTGATCGTGTGCTGTTGCGGGTGATAGATGTGATAGCCCTGATCGCTCAGATGCTGTTCCAGCCGTTCTTCGCCCAACAAACCGCCCTTGCCCAAGCCCAGCGCAGAGCGGGAAATATAGAGCTTTTCGGCGCCCTCTGGTTTCACATCGCGGGCGAATGCCTGATGGATAGCGGCGCGGAATTTGGGGGTACCTTGAGTGATCGGACCCAGGCCAAAACCCTGACCGGGCACGATCAGCTGATCCACCTGCACCGGGTCGGCGGCCACTTTGATCGGGACTTGGTGGCCCATCAGATCGACGAATTCACGCTGAAAACCACGCACCTGATCGCCGGACCGGGGGCGTTTAGGGATGAACAGGATGCCGTCAATCGGGCCATCAAGGTGGTTCAGCGCCCAGAGCCGCGCGGTGCTTTCCACCAGAAAGTGCCCGAAATGCGCCCACAGAACACCGCCCCAGAGCCAGCGACCGCTTAGGCGTTCGGGGGCTTTGGCGGGCTGTTCGGGTTGTGTGGTCAGCGGGCGGAATTTGCGCCACAGCGCGCCTTGGGGGATATAGCCGCCCTGTGCGTCCAACAGCCCGGCGGGCTGCACGAAGCCGCCAGCCAGAGGCGGCACAACTGTGGCGTTTTCAAAGGTATCAAGCGCCTCGGACCATCCACCTTCGGGGAGGGGCTGCGTGTCGGCGTGGTCGGTCATGGCCTAGCGCGGGCTGCGTTTGGCCAAGATACGCTGTAATGTGCGCCGGTGCATGTTGAGCCGCCGCGCGGTTTCTGAAACATTGCGATCACACAGCTCGTACACCCGTTGGATGTGTTCCCAGCGCACGCGATCCGCGCTCATCGGGTTTTCCGGCGGCGGGGGCAGTTCGTCGCCCGTGGCCAGCAGTGCGTTGGTGATGTCGTTGGCGTCGGCGGGCTTGGACAGATAGTCGGTCGCTCCGATTTTCACAGCGGCCACAGCGGTGGCAATCGCGCCATATCCAGTCAGCACAACCACCCGGCTGTCGGGGCGTTTTTCGCGCAGCACTTCGACCACATCGAGCCCATTGCCGTCTTCCAGGCGCAGATCAACCACGGCGTAGGCCGGCGGACGGGCGGTGGCAATGGCGCGCCCGGCTGCAACAGAACCTGCTGTTTCAATGTCGAAACCGCGCTTTTCCATGGCTTTGGCCAGACGTTTCAGAAAGGGCTCGTCATCGTCCACCAGCAAGAGAGACTTATCCGCTCCAAGCTCTTGCGATTTAGGCTCTGCCATTCTG
>JBGCDD010000223.1:0-16190 GCA_045105075.1 Sedimentitalea sp.
TTCACCGGACCAGATCGCATATTCAGTTTCGGCCCTGTTATCGACGATGAAGCCATCTGCATTGGGCATCTCGACGTCAAAAAATGTCTCGTTGGACAGAACAAAATCATCTTCGATCAGGTCGTTGGAATAGAGGATATACGCGAGGATCTGATACACCTCGTCATCGCTCAGCGTGCCTGCGTTGCCGTAGGGCATGGAGCGTTTTATGTAGTCGTAGGCGGTGGAAAGATACGGCCAGTAAGACCCCACGGTTTTCAGTGGATCCTCGTGATCCAACGTATCGGCACCGCCGGCAAGTTTCGGCCAGTTGTCAATGCCTTCCGCAAAATCACCGTGGCAGGCGGCGCATTGGTCGGCAAAGATTTCCTCGCCATCGATTGCGTCGCCTGATCCAACGGGGAGACCGACACCGTTGGGCTGAACGTCGCCATCCCAAGCGGCAATTTCTTCCGGCAAGGCTGCGCGGCCAAGGCCAAATTTTTCGGCAAAGGCCGGTCCAGAGACCAGTGCAAGTGCCGTGATCAGCGCCGTAGATTTAAGAAACTTCGACATTTTCCGCCTCGCCATTCGCGCGCACCAGCCATGTCTGGATGCAGTTGTTGTGATAGATTGAGTTCAGCCCGCGAACTTCGCGCAGTTGCGTTTTGGTAGGTTGGATATATCCGGTGTCATCCATCGCACGGCTTTGCAGCATCATTTCCGAGCCGTCCCAATCGGTGTCGAGGTAAAAGCGTGTCAGCGCCATTTTCTCACCCGGTTTGGCCAGACGCGCGGTTTCCCAGGTCATGCCGCCATCTTTGGAGACATCTACGCGGGTGATTGCGCCCCGCCCGGACCACGCAAGCCCGGAGATCACCAAAGGACCTTTACCATGGGTGATCGGCGCTTGTGGGCTGGGGCTGGTCACAACCGATTTTGCATCCATTGCCCAGGTCCATTTGCGCGCGATGCCATTGTCGAGCACGTCGGTGTATTTGCTGGTTTCCTCGCGGCTTTCCACGGGGCCGTCCATGACCTCAATCCGGCGGATCCACTTGACCCACATGTTGCCTTCCCAACCGGGCACGACGAGGCGCACTGGATACCCGTGCTCTTTGCGCAATGCCTCGCCGTTGGCTTTGAACGCAACGAGCACGTCGTCCAACGCCTTTTCCATTGGGATCGAGCGCCCGTTTGACGACGCATCAGCGCCCTCAACAAAGACCCATTTGTTCGTGAGATCGCCTGCGGTGTTCAGGCCCGCTTCTTCCAGCAAGGTGCGCAAAGGCACGCCGGTGTATTCCATGTTGTGGATCATACCGTGGGTGAATTGGGCGCCGTTGAGCTGCGCACCGGCCCATTCCATGCCGGTATTGGCCGCACATTCACAGAAATAGACGTGGTTTTCGCGCGGGAAACGCTCAAGATCGGCATAGGAGAACACCAGCGGGGTATCGACCAAACCGTTGATCATAAGACGGTAATCTTGCTTGCGCAGATCAATCGCACCGGAATGGTGACGCTCGAACGCGCAGCCCTGAGGCGTGATCGTACCATCCAGCGCATGGATCGGCGTGAAGTTGATCGAGCTGACGGTATCGGCCGTGAGCCATTCCACATTGCGGCGCACCACATCGCTTTCGTGTTCGATCGGCAAACCATACCGAACGGCATCCACGCCGTCGCCAAACTCTTGCGCCCAGGGCTGCACCTCTGTGATCAGCGGATCAGGGGTTGCAGCCTTGGCCGCTCCGACCGACAGCGCACCAGCGCCGGCAGCAGCAGCGCCGCGCAAAAACCCGCGGCGGGATGTTTGTTTTTCAGACATATCGTTGCCTCCGTTTTGGGTGTGACGCCTTACGCGCCAACCACTTTCACACTGGTGTTGGGATCAAGAGAGATGGTGCCTTGCTTGGCGATGTGCGCTTCGACCACATCCCAGATTTGCGGACCTTCGGTGCCTTCATTGACACTCGCCCAGCCTGCAACCTGATAGGTTTTGGCCGGGTCAATCGGTTCGCCGGTTTTAAGCAATGTCATCTCGGTGATGCGGGCGCCTTGCGATTTGGTGATGTCGATCCGGTAGCCCAGCCCACCGGTGCGCACCATGTCGCCGCCCTGTTGGTAATAGGGGTCAGGATTGAACAGGTTGTCGGCCACGTCTTCCAACACGATATGCAGGAATTCCCACGTCATTTCCGTGCGGTACGCTTTGCCATATGTCATCGAGGTGACGTTCCAGATGTCTTCGCGGGTGATGTCTTGGCCCGGCAGGACCGAAGGGCCCCAGCGCACCCCGGGCGACAGGGCAATGTCGGCCTCGCGCTCGGAGATCAGCGCGTCGCAGATCAGATCATCCCACGTGCCGTTGAAGTTGCCACGACGGTAAAGAAGTTGATCATCTGCAGTGCGGCCAATGACTTCGCGCAGCTTGTCGATATGGGGCGCACGCTGCTCTTGGATGACCTTCGTGACAACAGGATCAGGCGCAATCACGTCGGACAGGATCGGGATCAGCTTGTGACGAAAGCCCATCATCCGGCCGTCACGCACATCCAGATCGACGCGGCTGACGAATTTACCGGTAGAGCCTGACGCCACGATGATCGTCTGGCCAATCAGCGCAGGTTCGGGCAGCGCGTCGTGGGTGTGGCCCGACAGGATCACATCAATTCCGGTGACTTTGCCTGCCATCTTTTTGTCGACGTCAAAACCATTGTGGCTGAGGCAGACGACCAGTTCGGCACCTGCATCGCGGACTTCATCGACCACTTCCTGCATCCGTTCGTCGCGGATGCCAAACGAGTATTCCGGGAACATCCAACCGGGGTTGGCGATGGGCATGTAGGGGAACGCCTGGCCGATGACCGCGATCTTGACGCCGCCGCGTTCAAAGAACTTGTAGGGCGGGAACAGGTCTGTTGGCTCGTCCCATTCGGCATCAAAAATGTTCTGGCCAAGGGCCGCAAACGGCAGATCTTCGACGATTTCCTGCACCCGTTCGGACCCCAGCGTAAACTCCCAGTGAAAGGTCATTGCATCGGGCTTGAGCGCATTCATCACGTTGACCATGTCCTGGCCTTGGCTTTGATAACAGGTGTAACTGCCGTGCCATGTGTCGCCGCCATCCAGCAGCAACGCATCCGGGCGGTCGGCGCGAATGGCGTTGATCACGGTTGACACGCGGTCCATGCCACCGATGTTGCCATAGCCTTTGGCCAGCGACGCAAAGTCATTGTAGGTCAGCGCATAGGCCGACGGGCTGCCATCTTCGATGCCATACAGCCTGCGGAAATCCGCGCCGGTGATGTGGGGCACGGCGCCCTTGTTATTGCCAACGCCGATGTTGACCGAAGGCTCGCGGAAGTAATGCGGTACCAGTTGCGCGTGGATGTCGGTGATGTGGATCAGCGAGACATTGCCGAACGTGTCGAACTCAAGCAGTTTGTCCTGCGTCAGGCTTTGCTGCGCTGCGAGCCGCGCCCAGTTTCCAAAACCAGACCCTCCATAAAGTGCGGCCGTCGCCATGCTGGTCTGTAAAAAATCCCGACGAGATATCATAGTGCGCTCCGGATCATGCGTACTTATTCGCATTTATGAATTAGATAAGTAAGAAACGGCCCCACACCAGATGATGCAGGGCCGCGATAGATCAGTTACGGATAGATGGGCCTTCGACGCTCAGGCCATTGCCACGAGAAGCGACATAGAGCTCAAGCGCGATGAACTCAGCGCTGCCGGGGCTGTAGGTTTCGGCGCGGGTGTCGCGCACGCAGCCCTTAAAGCGCGAGTGTGCGCCGTTCAGCTTGGTGTTCTTCAGCCGGTAGACTGGAAAACCGTTGATCTGGCCCTGGCTCAGGTGATCGGCGCGGATCATCAGGCCATAGCTGTCCTCGTGGCAATTTGCGCAGGACAATTCCAGCTGACCCGTGCGGGTGTAATACAGCTCTTTGCCCAACTCCCAGGTTGATTGGGCGGGGCCGTCAACAGCCACACTGACCGGCATTCCGCGCGACACAGAAGACAACGCCGCTTCCATGTTGATCGCGGCCCCTTTGTCATACTTCCACGCTTCGGCACCCATACGCTCGGTCCGGCATTCGTTCATCTGCATTTGCAGCGTCTGAACCCCACCGGCCTTCGCGTCCCACTTTGGGTAGGTTGGCTTGACGCCTGCCATGCTTTCGATGTCGTTATGGCAGGATGAACAGGATTTCCCCTCAGAGCCGTCAGCGGTTTCCCAGGTTTCCATCGCCTGTTCCACAAAGATCATGCCGGGGTTGTCAAAATCATCCATTTGCATCGCGCGGGTCTCTTTCCCGCGAAAAAGCCAGCCTGACATGACCTCGTCCAAAACGTCAGACAGATGCGCTGGCGCTGCGGTGCGCGTGACGATCGCCGTCTCTTCGTTCAGAACAAGAGTGTCATCCACCGGATCAGCAGAGGCCGCGGTCGTTGCCAGCAAAGTCGCCAGAATGGCGCCCGTCAATTTCTTCATGGTGTCCCTCCCAAGACTATAGGTCGTTCAGCCGATCGCGATTTTTTTGGATGTGTTGTAGACCGACCCATCGTCATCGTACCACGTGAAGGTAAACTCGCCTGCTTCCGGCACCATCGCTTCGAATTCGAAGTATGGGTTGGTCGAAATCGCAGGCTCAAGCGTCACGTCGAGCACGTTCTCGCCGTTAAAATCAGCCGGGAACCGGTTGATGATCGAGCGCGGGATGACGTTGCCCTCTTTGTCCTTGCGCTGGCCGGACTCCATCTTGTGGCTGATCAGCGTTTTGATGGTGATCGTACTGCCAGCAGCGGCTTTTTTGGGGACTTTGACGCGGGGTTTTACACCAGATGCCATGTTATTTTCTCCTGAATTCGTTTAGCCGCCGCAGCCGCCGATTGTGACTTTGACTGTGCTGGAGGCCTGAACGAAAGATCCGTTCTCCATCTTGGCAATCGCGACAACGTCCTGCGTGCCCGCAAGACGGATGCGCGTGGAGGCAGACCGAGATGCCGCCAGCTTGCCAAATTTGAACGTCGCCACGCTGGGGGTTGGATTGCCCATCGCCAGCACGAGGATTTCAGCAGCAGACCCCGAGGACACTTCGATTGGCACAGTGTTGCCGTTCTCGGCGATCTCGGGTGCGGTCAGTGTGATGTCGCCTGTGCCAACATCAGCGCCACCGGTGAAGGCCGCGATGACGTCGTCAGCCGATGTCGCGGCGCCGCCCTGTTTGGGCAGACCCGCCACCATCAGCGCACTTGCGCCCAGAATGATTGCGTTACGTCTTGTCAGTTCCATGAACGTCTCTCCTTCGTTCCCAAACAGGGACCAATTTAGTCTTTAAGCGTGACGAGATAGGCCACAACATCTTCGATTTGCTGCGCACTCAGCAACGGGCCAAACGTGTCATCGGCCGCTTTGCCAGTGTAGGCATTGCCCGGACGTGTGAACCCTTCGGTTTTGTAAAAGGACGGCATCATGCTGTCTTCAAACATGATCTTGGCGTTTGCCACGATCCCGCGCAGCTCGGCCTCGCTCCAGCGTTCGCCGGCACCATCCAGCATCGGGCCAATCTCGCCCTGAAACGGCACATTGGCCAGATCGCTGACCTGATGGCAGGCCACACAGTTGCCCTGCCCTTTGTCACCGACAATGATGCGCCCGTTGGATGCGTCCCCCGGTGTGCCGGACAAGGACTGCTCAACCGCCCCGTCGTTATACGCGACATTTGTTGGCTGAATTTCTTCTGCATGCAGACCTGTGGCTACAATCGCAACGGCCGCCGCGCCGATCAAAGAATTCCTCATGAGTCCTCCCAAACACTTTATTCAGTATACCGTAGCGCACAGTTTTGTGATGACGCAACAACAAATTCACGAACTTGAATTATTTTATTTGACCTGCCCCACAGCCTGTCACTTGGTCGGTTCAGCAAACTTACGAGTATGGCATTCATGGACACTTTCGCTGCCCGACAGCAAAAGTTTCATCACAATTTCCCCTCCCAGTTAGCGCAGAACGCCGATGTCGGGTCCAATCTCAAGCATCCATTGCGCGATGTAGTTCATTGAGTTGGTGGCGATCAGAAGGCCAAAGACAATAAGCATCGCCCCCATGATCTTTTCGATCAGGCCAAGATGGCGGCGAAAGCCGGACATCCAGCGCATGAATGGGCCGATAAACAGCGCGGCCAGAACGAAGGGAGCGGTCATGCCAAGTCCGTAGACAAACAGCAGCATGGCGCCGTGTGCGGCTGCGTCGGTGCCAGCCGCCGTGAACAGGATCGCCGCCAGCACCGGGCCAACACAGGGCGTCCAGCCAAAGGCAAAGGCGAGGCCAATCACATATGCGCCTGCGAGGCTGACATTCGACGTGTTGCCCGCATCCGCCCGCAATTGTCGGTACAGAAGGCCAATGCGGATCACCCCCAGAAAGTGCAGCCCCATCGCGATGATGATCGCCGCAGCGAACCAACGCAGAATGTCGAAATAGTCGCGTACGATCTGACCAAACGCACTGGCAGCAGCGCCCAGCCCCATAAAAATCGTGATCACACCAGCGGCAAAGAAACAGGCCGCAACCACCGCCCGCATCTGCGTTTTGCCGTCAATCTCAGCATCCGCCGAGACCTGATTCATCCCGATCCCAGCCAGGTAACTGAGATAAAAAGGCACAATCGGTAAAATGCAGGGCGACAGGAACGACAGTAGGCCTGCGAACGCGGCGCCCAGAACCGAAATTTCCATCATGGTGGCAGCCAGCTCTTGTGTAATTCACATATTCATATTACGTTATTTATGAGTCAAGGATCAATGTCAGATGTCACTTCGCCACCTCATCTTCAGCGCGACACTGTATCTGGCTTTCACAGGCGTTGCCATTGCCGACACTGTTTTGGTGATGGTTGAGGAAAAGGGGTGCATTTGGTGCGCCCGCTGGAACCAAGAGATCTCCGAGATTTATCCCAAGACCGCAGAGGGGGCAGCCGCCCCATTGGTGCGCATGGACATTCATGCGCCACGGCCCGAGGGGATCACCTTTGCGCGGTCCCTGACCTTTACGCCAACCTTTGTCCTTGTGGTTGACGGCCTCGAGGCATCGCGCATCGAAGGCTATCCCGGCGAAGATTTCTTTTGGGGTTTGCTCGGCCAGATGCTGGAACGGGCAAGTGTTGATGTGTCAGGATAGGGTTCGGTTATGAGCAGTCATCAGATGGCAGACGGCCTTGTCGCTGCGACCAAAAGCGAGAGTTAGATGGGCTTACCTGTATTCGATTTGAACATGTGCAAAGAAGACATGGACCGCATGGCAACCAATGCCATGGACGCCGCAAACTTCCTGAAGGTGATTGGTCACGAGGGCCGGTTGATGATCTTGTGTCACCTCGCTTCCGGCGAAAAGTCTGTGAATGAATTGGAAGAACTGCTTTCGGCGCGTCAGGCAGCGGTGTCACAGCAATTGTCACGGCTCCGACTCGAAGGGTTGGTAACGCCGCGCCGCGAGGGCAAGGCGATCTATTACAGTTTGGCGGATGACCGCCCCAAACAAATCATGGAAGTGGTCTATGATTTGTTCTGCCGGGAAGACTAATCCGCACAACACTGCGGGACCAAACCGATGACCGATCTGATTTCCGAAGCGGGTCTTGTCGCGTTGATCGGCCTGTTTGGCGGCATCCTTTTGGGGTTGGCCGCGCGGATTGGTCGGGTTTGCACGTTAGGGGCCATCGAAGACCTGTTTTATGGTGAAAATACGCTGCGGTTGCGCATGTGGGGCATCGCCATAGGTGTTTCGGTCATTGGCACATTCAGCCTCTCGGCGACGGGCTTGCTGGAACTGGACCAAACACTTTATCACGGTCGCACATGGAACCCGCTGGCAAGCATCGTTGGAGGCTTGGTCTTTGGCTACGGTATGGCATTGGCCGGCAACTGTGGCTATGGAGCGTTGGCGCGCGTCGGGGGCGGTGATTTGCGCTCGCTGTTGATCGTGATGATCATGGGCATATCGGCCTATGTGACCCTGGGCGGGCCGCTGTCGTCGCTGCGGATCTGGGCCTTTGGGGCATCCGAGCAGGCCGCAGAGCTTACCACATTCGCGCATCTGACCGCGAAAGTTTCGGGTCTGAACGCCGATCTCAGCGGGATCCTCATTGGTCTGGCAATCCTTGGTCTGACGTTCACAAACCGCACTTTGCGACAATCGCCAAGCTACGTGTTGTGGGGCGCGGTCGCCGGGCTTGCCATTGTCTCGGGCTGGGCGGGCACACATTGGGTCGCGAACGCCGGTTTTGATGCAACGCCGGTGGTCAGCCATACATTTTCCGCGCCCATCGGTGAAACCCTGCTCTATGCGATGACATCTTCGGGCAACTCGATCAGCTTCGGCACCGGCTCTGTTTTCGGCGTCCTGTTCGGCGCATTGCTCGGCAGTCTGTTCAAAGGCCATTTCCGATGGGAAGCCTGCGATGACCCCCGAGAATTGCGCCGCCAGATTTTGGGTGCCGTGTTGATGGGCATGGGAGCGGTCGTCGCTGTTGGATGCAGTGTCGGACAAGGCTTGTCGGCGTTCTCTGTTCTCGCCCTGAGCGCACCTGTGACGCTGGGGTGCATCGTTGTCGGTGCCGCGATCGGCTTGCGCCAACTTATTCTCGGCTTCGCGCCTTCAATCTGACTTGGTCTGACAGGCCACGTCGCGTTGACGTGATTTAGACGTGACCTAGACGTGGCTGGACCTATTGGGAAACGCAACCTAGCCTGCGGCGATAAACAGCAACAGGGGAAAACCATTACCAACACATTTGAAATCTCGCTGCGCGGCACACTCGTTGCCATGTCGCTTTGCGCAAGCGTCGTCGCGGCCAACGCGCAAAGCACGACAGACGCTGAAAAAATGTCGTTCTTCATCTCTAGCGTTGGCGGCAGCGATGGCGCAAACTTTGGCGGGTTGGCAGGGGCGGACGCGCATTGCACCACACTCGCCCAAGCCGCCGGATCGTCCAAAACCTGGGCGGCCTATCTGAGCTCAAGCATGGTTATTGACCGCAGCAGCGGCTCGCCCAAAGTGACAGATGGCATCAGCGCGCGGGACCGGATCGGCGCAGGCCCATGGTACAATGCCAAGGGTGAAATGATTGCCAAAGACGTCGATCACCTGCATGGATCCGAAGTGAAGATCAGCCTGACCACAGCGCTTGATGAGACCGGCAGCGAGGTCAACGGGCGCGGCAGCAAGCCCAACAAGCACGATATCTTGACCGGAACAGATTCAAATGGCCACTTTTCAACTGCAGGCGGTGACACCACATGCAGCAACTGGACCAGCGGCGGTGACGGGTCTGCGATTGTCGGACACCATGACCGAATTGGCCTGAACGCCTCGCGGAACATGATCTCGTGGAACTCTGCCCATGGATCAGCCGGGTGCAGCGCCGAGGCTTTGCCCCGCACAGGTGGTGCCGGATTGCTGTACTGCTTTGCGACCGATTGAGGCAAACGGGACTGTAACCCTTCGGCTTCCAAACCTAATGCGTTGATTTGCGGCGCTCACCCCGGAAAGTGGGTGAGCGAAAGTGGTCACAAGCTTCGTCGATCAGAGAGATACCCTCAAAATGCGGACTATGTTGGTGATACCTCTCGGATGACCTTGCCATATGCCGCTGTGCATTAAGCCGAAAATCGACGCATTGGCCGTTTGCATTTATCGCCGGCCATAAGCAACGCCGCTTCCGCCAATGCGCCAATTCAGACTTTTGTGAAACAAATGGCGAACTGTTCGTTTGGTCCGTTCAAATCGAAGCGTCTGAACTCATCGAAAAACTTAAGTCGGCGCTGCATTTGCCCAGGTTGAGGCGATGCTTTGCGCTGATGGTCCGGTACACCCGCACTGTGACGTGACCGACAGTGCGTGTAAGCTGGAGAGCGTCAGCATCAAGACCCGTGGCGGCGATCATAAGATAAAAGTGCTGACTTTGGTGGAGCGCACCACAAAGAAAGCCAAGTCTGTCGTCATTAATGACCTGAATCGGGCCACGCTTGTCCCGATCGTGCAAAAGACCATCGCTCAAGAGGCTTATGCAACGACAGACGAGGCTCTTTTGTATCAGAGCGTTGGCGTGGTGTTTGGCGCCCACGGTTAAACCAATCACAGCGCAGGCGAATATGCCCGCCGTGACGCGGACCGATGCCGCCCGTGTTCTGGCCGAAATTGCCCGTCAGCGCCGGAAGACAAGAAAGCGGGCGCGCATACACCAAAAGCCCCGACTGCCAGGGTTCTCCGGGGTCACCGGCACTCGGCGCGAGTTGGCCTTTTGGGCAACGCCTATTCTGGCTTGGGTATCGCGTCGCAGGTGAGGCAGAAGTCAAAGATGTCGCCGGCGCGCGTCAGCCAGATATCGTCGCGATGGGCGCAGATGTGCTGCAACACCTGGCGCAGCGCGCGCAGCCGGTAGGGCTGACCGACCAGATAGGGATGCAGCGCGATCCCCATGACCAACGGCTGGTGCGCCGATTGGTCCAGCATCTCGTCGAAATTGTCGCGCACGATATCGGCAAAGGCCTGCGCGCCGTCCTTGCGCGCCACGATAGAGGGAATGTCGTTGGCTTCTTGCGGGTAGGGAATGGACAAGAGCGGCCCGTGCGTTGTGCGCATCCAGACGGGTTGATCATCCATGGCCCAGTTCAGCGTGTAACCGTACCCCGCCGCCTTCAGCAAATCTGGTGTGGCGTGGCTTTCGGCAATCCAGGGCGACAGCCAGCCTTTGGGCGGCGTCCCTTCCGCGCGCGCCAGCACGTCCGTCGCCTCCGCGATCAGAGCGGCTTCTTCAGCCTCGGGCAGCACGCTTTGGCGTTCGGCATTGGTGCGGCCGTGCCCGACCAGTTCATCGCCGCGCGCGCTATAGGCGGCCATCAGGTCCGGCGCGTAGTCATACATCGCGGAATTGGCCAGCACGCTGACCGGCATCTCAAGGGCGTCAAACATATCGCGCATACGCCACGCGCCGACCCGGTTGCCGTAGTCGCGCCATGTGTAGTTGAGAATATCAGGCTGCGGCCCGCCCGGCGCCAGTTCGGCCCCAAGACCCTCACCAAAGGCAAAGTGTTCGAGGTTGAGACCGATATAGACCGCCAGACGCTTGCCGCCCGGCCAAGAATAATCGGGGCGGTTCGAAATGGCGCTGTAGTCATAGCGCCCATGGGTCGTCAGCTTGCTCAAAGAGGTGCCTCCGCAAGTCCGGCCTTGTCGAGCAGGATTTCCGCGCTGTCGTTCCAGACCTGGGTGCTGATGATCTTGCCGTTGCGTACGACAAAGATGTCGATGTACCGGTTGGTCTCGAAGCTGCTGCCATCCTTCCACTCGCCGAACAGGTAGCCGGTGTTGTAAACGTGCACGTCGCCGCTTTCGGGGTCCAGTGCCGCGTCTGTGCGCAAAAACTTCTTTTTCACCCAAGAATAGCGCTTGGCGTTGAAGGCGGTGCAATCAGCCGGAGCCGAGAACTGTCGCCCGCCCGTGAAGGTGATCGTCAAGCCGTCTGCAACATATGTCGCAGCACCTTCCGGGTCAGGCACCATCGAACGTTCGAGATAGCTTTCCACGACAACCTTCGCGGCAGCGACGGGATCGGTGCGCGTATCCATCTGATTTCCTTTCCAAGTCAGGTGCTTTTTGTCACACATGCGCCACGGACAGCGCTGCAGCGCATGCAGGTTTCATCGGCCAGGATCAGTTGATGACGACGTTCAGCTTACGCTCTTCAACGGGGGGCAGGAAGGATCGGTTGAAGATTTCCGAGGCTTCCGGCAGGGCGTCCAGACCATAACCTTCGGCGATCAGCGCAATGGACCGCGTTAGACGGGCATCCACCAGATCACCAATGCCGGTTTCAGCAGTTTCAGGCGCGTTCATCAGCTTGGTCAGCGCAAATTCGAGCCGTGCGCGTTCCAGGTCAGGGTTCACAAGGTTGTCGAATGCCACGATCGCCTCGACGGCTTCATCCTGGCTCTGAGTGATCTCCATTGTGGCCTTGGTCACGGCACGCACCAGACCGGCAACAGCTTCGGGGTTTTCGGACAACAATTTGCGCGACACCATCATACCGTTGGAATAAAGATCCATGCCGTAGTCTTCGTAGTTCAGCCAGGTGAAGTCTTTTGCCGGGTCTTTGCGGTTTGCGATCATATTGAACCAGCTGGACACGGTGAACGTGTACGCGCCGTCGATATCGCCGCGGATCAGCATCGGCTCTTGCAGGTTCGGAGCGAGGGATTCGTATTTCACAGTATCAATGTCGATGCCGTTCAGACGGGCAAAGACCGGAAACAGGCGCGTGGTCGGCGTGCCCTGTGCCCCGCCAAGGGTCTTGCCTTCCAGATCCTTGGGCGAGGTCACACCGCTTTCCTTTGGCACGGCGATGGCAAAAGGCGGACGGTTCCACATCTGAAACACCATGACAGGCGCTTCGCCGGGGCGCGCGGCGGCGTTTTGGATGATCGCGTTGATATCGCCAAAGCCCGCGTCATAGGCGCCGCCCATGATCCGCGTGACTGTCGCGGCGGACCCTTCGCCTTGATCGATTGTTACGTTCAGGCCCTCTTCTTCAAAGTAGCCCTTGTTGAGCGCGACAAGGAACGGAGCATCAGAGCCTTGGGTTTTCCAACCCAGGGTGAACCGGATGTCGGTCATCTCGGCCATCGCGGGCAAAGCCCCGGCCAGAACGCTGAGCGTTGCGCCAAACAATATATGCTTCATGGTCTTCATCCCTTTTAGGTTATTTCGTTGGAGGAGAGGTGCAGATCAGGTGATCGCGATGTCAGTGCCGCGGGTCGCCCAGCCCGTCACGCGGCGTTCCAGCAAAGAAAACAGCGCGTAGAGCACGACACCCATCAGGGCGAGCAGGATCAAGCCGGAAAACACCAAAGACACCTGAAAATTCGACGATGCGGTCATCATCACAAACCCGATCCCTTTGTTTGACGCGACCGTTTCTGACAGGACCGCACCGACAAAGGACAAGGTGATTGCAACCTTAAGCGACGCAAAGAAGTAGGGCATCGCACGCGGCAGCCCGACATTCCAAAGGATCTCGGTTTTGGACGCGCCCATTGTCTTCAGCACGTCTTCGAGTTCCGGTTCCGTCGTCGCCAGGCCAGTGGCAATGTTCACCACAATCGGAAAGACGCAGATCACCATGGCCGTCAGGATCGCCGGCGTGGTGCCTGATCCGAACCAAAGCACGAAGATCGGCACAACGGCCACCTTTGGAATAGACGAAAAGCCGACCAACAGCGGATAGGCCACAGCATAGGCCAGCTTGGAGGTGCCCACGACAACGCCAATCGTCACCCCGATCGCCACACCGAGACCAAACCCGATCAGCGTCGTGTACAGCGTTTGCAGGATATGCGGCCACAGCACGGGAAAGCGATCCCACATCGTGACGGCTATTTCGGACGGTCGCGGCAGCACAAGGTCAGACACATTAAGCAGCACGCACAGCACCTCCCACAGCACGAAGAATCCGATGATCAGCGAAATCGAAAGCAGACGGATGCGTAGTTTATCAGACATGGATGCGCCCTCAGGAGCTGCGAACCTGGGCGATCAGCTCGCGCAGGCTCTGGGTCATTTCGACGAATTCGGGGCTGTAGATCGTGGTGATGTCGCGCGGCTGGGGCATCGTCATCGGCTCGTCTGAAATGATACGCCCGGGCCGCGCGCTCATCACACAGATGCGGTTGGCAAGATATCCGGCCTCGCGCAGGTCATGGGTCACCAACAAAACGGTCGGTTTCCAATCCAGATAGAGATCCTGCATGATCTGCCAGAGTTCCTCGCGGGTGAACTGGTCAAGCGCGCCGAAAGGCTCATCCAGCAGCAGCAGGTCCGGTTCGTGGATCAGGGCACGGCACAGGTTGGACCGCTGCAGCATCCCGCCCGACAATTGCCATGGGTAGTGGTTGGCAAACCCCTGCAGGCCGACTTGATCCAGCAGCGCATGCACCCGGTCGCGGTAGGCGCCTTTCTTGTCGCGCCGGTAGGTCCGTTTGAAAGGCTCCACAATCTTGAGAGGCATCATGATGTTCTGCTCGATCGTCAGCCAGGGCAGCATCGTTGGGTTTTGGAAAGCCATGCCGATGCGCAACTGCCGGGCCGCAGCTTCTCGGCCGCCGACCAACACGTGACCGGACGAGGGTTGAATGAGGTTGCTAACCAGCTTGAGGATGGTGGACTTGCCGCAACCCGACGGGCCAACCAGCGCAAGAAATTCGCCCGAATCCATCTTTAGGCTTGTTGGCGACAGGGCTGTGACCGCTTTTTCACCGGTGCCAAAGACCACAGAGGCACCCTGCAACTCGATCGAAGGTCGCACACGCGCGCCGGAGGTTTCAGCGGGGCGGGCTCCAGGGTCGGAGATTGTGGAGGACATGTTCATGCGAAGAAACGTGTGAGAATCTGCCGGATTGGCAAACACCTTAAGTAAACGTTCGACGAATTAAGTGTCAAAAGCCTTCTTTTTGGGCGGAACTATTATCGACTGCCAGCGAATTGCGCATATACGGCTGCATACAACGGATGCTTTGCACAGCTAGCCTGGTGTTCCCGCAACCGTCAGCGCCGAGGACACCATCAACACCACATGGTCACGCCGAGCCCTGCGCCAGTCAGATGCTGTGCAATCGGTGCCAAATGTCGCTGACAGCGTGTGTGCGGCGTTGATATGATGTGCGCTCAGCGCGACAATGCTGACATAAAGCTGCAATGGATCGACGTCGGCACGAAACACGCCGTCGGCGACCCCGCGTTGCAGCACATCCGCGATCTTTTTGATCAGCGGCGTCGAGGTATCCGTGATCTCGGAAATCTGGTGCACGAATTTTCCGCCCAGCAAGTTCTCGCTGCGGATGATGGTCACAAAAGGACCGTTCTGGTCGAAAAAATCGAAGGTAAATTCTGCAAGCCGCACAATCGCGTCCCGAGGGGGGAGCGCATCGAGGTTCAGATCGGCTTCCTTTTCGCGGATTTCGGCATAGATCTGACGCAACGCGGCAAGATAGAGATCATCCTTGCTGCCAAAATAATGATAGATCAGCCGCGGGTTGCAGGCCGCGCGCTGTGCGATCTTCTGGATTTTTGACCCGTCGTAGCCATGTGCTGCGAATTCGGTCAGTGCGGCCTCAAGGATCTGCGCTTTCGTGCGCTCCGGATCGCGCGAGCGGACCTTCTTGCCATTGCCAACTGCCGACTCCATGGCGCAGCGCTAACAGACGAAAGCGGATTAGCCAAGTTCCTGTCGGGCGCGCGCTACCCTGACTTGCGACTTTTGAGTGATAGTGGCGTGCTCGCACTCAAAAGGAAGTCAAGCAATGAAACCCGTTAGCAATTCTGCTTGAAAGAAAGACGCAAGATCCAGACGTGGTGGGCAGCCAAACTCAGCGTTGATGTGATCGCATGGCGCCTTGGACGTGACAGGTCGACCATCTTCCGTGAGTTCCGGTGCAACCACTTTACCGATGCCAAAATGCCCAAAGTCGGCGGCTGTTTGGCGTCGATGAAAGTCCTCTCAAGGCGGCAGAAAGATCGCAGGCTGATGTGACACGCAGAGCCTTGTGGCCTGATTATCGAGCGCATCACAAACGGTCGGACAGCGAAGCAGATTGGGGCCGGCTGATCTATGAGACAGCATCAGTTCGCGCCTGTCAGAAAATGATTGTCCGCTTCGTCCACTCGCTTCAAGGCAGGAAAGAAGACCTGTGGTGGTGCCTGCCGGGACACCGTCGCAAGCGCCGCCCGCGCAAAAGCTGCGGGCCAAAGACACCCCAAACTCCCTCTGAGCTAAGGATTGCCATTCGCCCTGAACTCAAAGCAGTTCGCGTCAAGGTCGGGCCTTGATTGCCACTGACCTGCCCCCGAGGCTCCCTCATTCATAACGAGAGTTTGCGGGTTTGAGTTTCATATTCTTGGTCGTCACGTTGGGCAAGCGCGTCGTGCGCGGAGCCCTCAAATTTCTCAAGCGCACGACCATTGCCGGCAGTGATTTGCAAAGCAAACCATGAGTATCCGTATTGGCCAAGCGGGATTTTCAGCCCATTTTCGGCCATCGCGCAGCAATGCATTTGCCATGACTATGAGCTTGCGCAGTCAGGAGGATCAGGAAAGGCCCCGTTTGGGCGTTTTGCGGACGAACGCTGTGATGGCGAGCTTCTTGCAC
>JBGCDD010000224.1:0-5760 GCA_045105075.1 Sedimentitalea sp.
CTGAAAGAGCTGACTGACACGATGTGGGCCGCTTACGAGGCCGAATACGACACCTTCCCGGTGCAGGCCCCATTCCGCATGTGGCAGGCGATCTTTGGTCTGAAAACGGCTGTGGAAAAAGCGATGGCTGACAATGGCGGCTCCAAGCCGAACGATGAACAGCTGGCCGCAGCGATGAAAGGGCTGGCGTGGGATGCACCTTCTGGTCGGATCGAAATGGAGTTGGCGGGGGGTCATCAGGCGATCCAGCCCAATGCCATCGGCACCACCAAATGGAACACCGAGACAGGCAAAATGGAACTGGTGGATGTTGAATACTACAACGCCCGCTGCGTGAACCCGCCCGAAGGCATGAAGTCTGCCGAATGGCTGGCCCAGGGATTCCCCGGCGCGCAGTGTGACTGACGACGTCTGACTGCACCAATTGGTCCGCCATTGCCTTTGCGCGATGGCGGGCTTTCCCTACCCCTCTTTCGCTTGGACATTTGACCTATGGACCTCGTTGCCACCATCCTTGTTGATGGCCTGATCTATGCTGGCTGGCTGTTTATTGTTTCTGTCGGCCTGACGCTGGTTTTTGGCGTTCTGAATATTCTCAACATCGCACATGGCAGCCTCTACGCGATCGGCGCTTATGCCTCGGCCTCTTTGGTCGGCGCTTACTTCGCCGCAGGCGGCGAGGCTTTTCCCTATGGCAGCTATATCGCTCTGATCCTGGCCGCCGTGCTGGTCGCGGTGGTTTTGGGCCCCCTGCTCGAGCGCGGGCTTTTGCGTTATTTCTATGGCCGCGACGAGGTGCTGAATGTGCTGGTGACCTATGCGGTTTTCCTGATCCTAGAAGACGTGATGAAGCTGATCTGGGGCGTGAACCCCTACTTTGTTTACGAGCCCTATACCCTTTTGGGCACCGTCGAGATGGGCCCACTGTTTTATGTCGGTTATGATTTTGCGGTGATCGCCGCCGCCATCATCGTTGGGCTGGCCGTCTGGCTGACCCTGAACCGGACCCAGATCGGCAAGGTGGTTCTGGCCGTGATCCATGACGCCGAAATCAGCCAGACCATGGGTGTGAATGTCAAACGCATCTATCTCGGTGCCTTTATGGCCGGCGCTTTCCTCGCGGCCCTTGGCGGCGCGCTGACCGCGCCGATGATTTCGGTCACGCCGGGGCTTGGGGTCAATGTGATCATCGTGGCCTTTGCGGTTGTCATCATCGGTGGGCTGGGCTCGGTTCCCGGGGCTGCAATCGGCGCGTTGATGGTGGGCATCAGCCGCGCCGCATCTGTGCATCTGGTCCCGGAGGCCGAGCTGTTCATCATCTATTTCGTCATGGCCATCGTGCTGATCTTCCGCCCTGAAGGGCTGTTTGCCAAAACACAAGCGAGGAAAATTTGATGCGCTTTTCTGTCTTTACTTATGGCGCAATCGGCTTTGTCGTGCTTGCCGCAGGCGCGCTTGTGTTGCCCGACTGGGCGATGTTCCTGTTTGCCATGGCGCTGGCCAAGGGCCTTGTCTGTCTTGGCATCGTTGGCATGATGCGCGGCGGCGTGGTGTCGTTTGGTCAGGGGCTTTATTATTGTCTGGGGGCCTATACCGCGACGCTGGCGGCAAATTTCCTTGGCCTGTCTGACATATTCCTGCTGACCCTGCTCAGTGCAGCGGTCTGTCTGGTGGTGGGGCTGATCTTTGGCCCTTTGCTGTCCAGCTATCGCGGCATCTTTTTTGCCATGTTGTCGCTGGCGCTTTCGATGGTGCTCTATGGCTCACTCTCGAAAATGAGCTTTATCGGCGGCACAGACGGGCTCAACATCGGCGCCCCGACGTTTCTGGGCTGGGCCCCCGAAGGCCGCCCCCTGCAAACCGCGCTGTACCTTTATGTGGTGACAATCGTGGTGATATCGGGCGCCTTGATGCGGGTCTATTTTGACAGCGAGCAAGGGCTGATCACACTGGCCACCCGCGACAACGAATTGCGGGTCGAATATCTGGGGGCCTCGGTGCGCAATGTGATGACCTATAACTATGTCTTTGGCGCGCTTTTGGGCGGCATCGGGGGCACCATCGCGGTGTTGGCCCTGGGGCATGTGGATCCTGAATTTGCCTTCTGGACCACATCAGGTGAATTTGTGTTTGTGGCCATTCTGGCGGGCTACCTGTCGGTGCCGGCGGTCTTTGTCGCCGCCATCATTCTGGAACTGGTGCGGTCGTTTTCCAACCTCTACTTTCCCAACACATGGCAGCTGGCACTGGGTATCTTTTTGCTGATCGTCATCGTGGCCTTGCCGGGTGGCCTTGGCTCACTGGTCAGCCGCCGCAAAGGACAAAACCCATGAGCAGCGGCGTTTTAGAAGTACGCGACGTGCAAAAAACCTTTGGCGCGGTGACAGCGGCCAAGGATATCTCGGTGTCGGTGCCCCAAGGCTCGGTCTATTCGCTGATCGGCACCAATGGCGCGGGCAAAACGACCTTTGTGAACATGGTCACCGGCTATATCACGCCGGATGCGGGCACCATCAACTTTGGCGGGCGCAACATTGCAGGCCTTCCGCCGCGCCAGATCACACGGCTGGGCATCCACCGATCCTTCCAGATTGCGCAGCTGTGCAACGAGCTGACGGTCGAGGAAAACATGTTGATTGCGGGCGCCATTCACGGCCAAACCCGCCCGTCGTTCCTGCGCCGCAGCGATGACGCGCAGGCCCGCGACCGGGCGATGGCCACGCTCGAGCGTTTTAACATCGCCGAACACCGCAACCGGTTGATCCCCGAACTGTCGGGGGGCGTGAAAAAGCTGCTGGATATCGCGATGGCCATGGCCGGTGAGACGCAGATCATGATGCTCGATGAGCCCACGTCTGGCGTCGCGGCGGACGAGAAGTTTCCGATCATGGATCTGGTGATCGAGGCGCTCAAGGCCGAAGGCGTCACGGTGATCTTTGTCGAACACGATATGGATATCGTCACGCGCTATTCCGAACGGGTGCTGGCGTTTTATGACGGGCAAATCATTGCGGATGACACGCCGGATCAGGTGTTGTCGGACTCCGAAGTGCAACGCTATGTGACGGGAGCACCGGCATGACGCTGAAACTCGAAAATGTCGAAGTCTCAATTCAGGCCGCGCCGATCCTGCGCGGCGTCAGCCTTGAGGTCAAATCCGGCGAACGCATGGGCTTGGTGGGGCGCAATGGCGCGGGCAAAACAACCGTCATGCGCACCATCACGGGTCTTGCCAAACTGGGCGCCGGGACTGTCAGCTGGCAGGGTCAGGACATCTCGACCATGGAGCCACGAGACCGCGCGCAACTTGGCTTTGGCTATATGCCTGAGGACCGCCGGTTGATCCCCGACCTGACGGTTGAGGAAAACATGCTGCTGCCGGCCTGGGTTAATGATGCCATCGACGGGCCAAAGGGGCTGGCCTTTGTCTATGACCTGATGCCCGAACTGACGCAAATGTCGACGCGCAAATCGCTGTTGTTGTCGGGCGGGCAGCAAAAGATGGTGGCGTTGGGGCGTGCATTGATCGCGGGCAAGCAATTGTTGTTGCTGGATGAACCATTTGAGGGGGTCGCCCCTGCGCTGGCCAAGCGTATCTCCGATGTGATCACCTCGCTCAAGGGTCAAGGCCTGTCAGTGCTGATTGCGCAATCGGAACTCAGCCATTCGGTTGACCTTTTGCAACGCGAAAGCGTTATTGAGCGCGGTGAGATCATCAAGGTCAATGTGATCGATCCGACCCTAGTGGAACAAGCCTGATCGGGAGCGATATGGCGCTCAAAGCAAAACCCCTGCGCGTGCAACACGCCTATGAACAGGTCTCGCAGGAAATCGAGGCGCAAATCCTGTCCGGTTCGCTGAAACCTGGTGATCCCCTGCCCGGCGAAGTCGAGATGGCGTCGATGTTTGCTGTCAACCGCTCGACCGTGCGCGAAGGCATCCGGCGGCTGGAGTGCGAAGGCTTCGTGCGCCGCGCCTCGCCGCGCAAGATGGTGGTGAGCATCCCGCGCATGGCCGAACTGGCCTCGCGCCAGACCCGCGCTCTTGAAATGCTCGAGGTCAGCTTTATCGAGCTGTGGAATGTGGCGCTGGCGACAGAACCGCTTGCTGCGGAACTTGCCGCCACCCACGCCGAGGCCGATGATCTGGACGCTCTGGATGACATTCATCACGCCTTGGTCGCCGCCGAAGGCGAGGGCAAGGCCTCGGCCGAGCTGGACACCGCGTTTCATTCCCGCGTTGCCGCCGCCAGCAAGAACCGCGTGCTGCAGCTGGCCCGTGAGCCGATCGGGTTTCTGCTCTACAGCGGGATCGACGCGCTGATCCCCGAATTGCCACAAGCCATGTCGCGCCAAGTGGTGGCCCACAGCCACGTGATCGAAGCGATCCGCAACCGCGATCCCAAACGTGCCCGCGATTGGATGCACCGCCATATCGATGATTTCAAACGCGGCTATGTCCTTGCCGGTCTGCCATTGGATGCACCCATTGCAGGTGTCGCCAGCAAGCTGGTTGATCTGGGGCACGACCTGTGACGCCGCCTTCAGAAAGCGGCGATGCCAATGCCTGACAACAGTTCCAGCCCCTCCTTGCGGTCCGAACATCACTACAGTGACCGCGTTGTTGCCTGCTACGGCGACCGCCCGCCCAATGTCTACGGGCTTTTGCGCGACGCTGTTGCGCAACACCCTGAAAACACCGCGCTGATCTGTGGTGACACGCAGCTGACCTTTGCCGCACTGGAGACCCAGGTTCGCAAAGTGGCCGCAGGTCTTGGCGCGCGAGGTGTCGGGCACGGCGACCGCGTTGCAATGCTTTTGGGCAATGGTGTGCCATTTGTGGTTGTCACTTATGCGGCGGCCTATTTGGGGGCGATCACCGTGCCCTTGAACACCCGCGATCAGAGGCCCGGCATCCGCCATGCTTTGATCAACTCCGACGCGATGGCGCTGATCGTCGATGCCGAGTTCTGTGAGCTTGTCCCCCCACCTGCTGACACGCCGAACCTGACAGCACAGCTTTCGGTGGGTCCGGCGGCCGGCTTTGACGCCTATGAGACGCTTTTGCAATGCGCGCCCGCCGAACATCCCGCACAGACCCCCGAGGATGCTCCGGCGACCATTCTGTACACCTCGGGCACCACAGGCACGCCCAAAGGCGCAATGCTGACCGGCCTCGGAATCGTCCATTCCGCCACGAATTTCACGCAAACCATGGCGCTGGGGCCCAACGACAGCACCATTGTCGTGGTGCCGATGAACCACGTGACCGGGTTGGTCGCGGGGATCCATACGATGGTGCGCTGCGGCGGCTGCATTGTCGTGTTGCGCACTTTCAAGGCAGTAGACTTCCTGGCCTGCGCCGCAGAGCACGCCATGACTTATTCGCTCATGGTGCCTGCGATGTACAATCTGTGTCTGCATCAGGCCAAACTCGAAGACTACGATTTGTCCGCGTGGCGGGTTGGCGGATACGGCGGTGCGCCGATGCCCGCCGCCACGATTGAACGGTTGGCCACGGCCCTGCCCGGTCTGGGCCTGATGAACGCCTATGGCGCCACCGAAACCACGTCTCCTGCCACAATCATGCCCGCTGATCAGACCGCAAAACGCCGCCTGTCGGTGGGCCGCCCGGTGCCGGGGGCCGAGATCCGCGTGATGGATGACGCGGGCCGCGAAGTGCCAAGGGGCGAGACCGGAGAGCTTTGGATACGCGGTGCCATGGTTGTGCCGGGCTACTGGCGCAATCCCGAAGCCGACA
>JBGCDD010000225.1:0-5516 GCA_045105075.1 Sedimentitalea sp.
CCAAAAATCGCCGAAGCCATAAAGGGACGCGTCCGACACCAGGCCAATGACATCTGCACCGGATCCAACCCATGACGCGCAGCAATGTCCAAATAGGCGTCAACAGCGGCAAACACCCGGGGGTTCTTGCGCCCGCCGAGCTCGGGTCCAATCGACATGCGCGACCCGTCCGGCACCGCACCGTTCTGATACTTGCCACTCAACAGGCCAGCCGCCAGCGGTGTAAACGCAATCAATCCAACATCTTCGTAAACGCTCAGCTCGGCCAGGTCCGTGTCGTACAACCGGCACAGCAGCGAGTATTCATTTTGCATGGTTTGCACCCGGGGCCAGCCACGGTCTTCGGACAATCGCAACCACTGTGCCGTGCCCCAGGCGCTCTCATTGGACAGGCCAAAATGGCGAATGGTGCCACGCTCAACCTCGCGCTGCAGCGCTTCAAGGCAATCTTCCATATTGCCCACGACCGCCGCACGGTCCGCAGGCGTTGGGTCATAATCCCAGTTCTTGCGGAACATATAACTGCCCCGGTTGGGCCAGTGAAACTGGTACAGATCGATGTAATCCGTCTGCAACCGCTTCAGCGACCCCTCAATCGCGCCGGCAATGGTTTTGGAGCTGATCGGCGCGCCATCACGGGCGTTTTTCATACCCTCACCCGAATGTTTGGTGGCCAGTACATACTCGCCGCGCCGTCCGGTTTTGGCATGCCACGTGCCCATGATTTCCTCGGTGCGGCCCAGAAATTCGCCGATGATCGGACGGGTCGGATACATCTCGGCGGTGTCGATGAAATTGATGCCACCGTCCAACGACCGCTCGATCTGCGCATGGCCCTCGGCCTCGGAATTCTGCGCGCCCCAGGTCATCGAGCCCAGACACAGCTCGGAAACGGTCAGGCCAGTGCGGCCCAGCGGGTTCATTTTCATCTCTGCTCTCCGATTGATATCTCTCGCACCCTAGCGGCCAGACCGCCAAGGGCAAGGCTGCTTTCACACTTGAGAACAAATAAGGAACATGCCACCCTGCAGCGATGTCGACTCCGCTGCTGACCCGCACCTCTGAACGCCCGCGCCCCGCCTTTACGTTGCAGGGCGATATCACGCTGCCTCTGGCGCGTCTGCACGAAGTATGCGGCGCAGCACGGCGCACCTTTGCGCTGTGGTTGGCCGGGCAAATGCAGGGGCCGGTGTTGTGGATTTCGCCGGGCTGGGAGCCGGCACAGCTGAACCCGGATGGGATGATGGCCTTTGTCGATCCGGCGCGATTTCTCTATGTGACGCCCAAACGGGGCGAAGACATCCTGTGGTGCTGTGAAGAAGCGTTGCGCGCCGGTGCGGTGCCGCTGGTGGTGGCTGATCTGCCCGGCCCGCCGCCGCTGACCCCGGTGCGCCGGCTGCATCTGGCCGCCGAGACCGGCGCCGAACACGGCACCGCGCCGCTGGGGTTGGTGCTGACCCCCGGCGATGGCGGCGCACCCGGCGTGGAAACCCGCTGGCATATGGCGCCCGAGCATCACGACACCACCCGACAATGGCGGCTGGAGCGGCGGCGCGCGCGTATGCAACCGCCGCAAAACTGGCGTGCCACCCAGACCCGCGCACGTGCCGGACTGAACCTGACCCGCCTTGGCAGCGGCGACAACACCAGATGACACTGCCGTGAAGTTTCCGAATTGCCACCGTCCTGACGCCAACCTGTGCTAAACCAACGTCATGACCCATTTCAGCCGCCGTCATTTCTGCGTTGGTCTGGCGGCATCGGCCCTGCCGACTGCCCTGCCCTTGGCCCTGAACGCTGCCCCGCGCCGCTATCGGCTTGATCCGGGCGCCTCGCGGGTTGGGTTCCGGTTTCGGCTGGGCGGCATTTTGCAAAACGGAACAATGCCGGTTTCGGCCGCCGATATCACCATCGACCCGCGCAATCTGGCGGCCTCAAGGGTTGATGTGACGCTGGATGCCGCCCGCGCACGCACCAAGCTGGTCTACGCAGCCCAAGCCATGACCGGCCCCGACGTCCTGGATGTGCGCCGCTTTCCCACCATCCGTTTCGTCTCAAGCAAGGTCCAGCCCGGCCCCGATGGCCGGTTATCGGGCGGCGCCCAAATCACCGGGCCACTCACCGTGCGCGACGTGACCCGCCCGGTGATCATGACTGCCGCGCTCTATCGCCAGCGCGGCAAACCGGTGAACGATCTGTCGACCCTGCGCGTCCAGCTGAAGGGCGCGATCAGCCGCAAGGCCTTTGGTGCCAGCGGTTTTCCGGGACTGGTCACCGACCGGGTCGAACTTGATATTCTGGCGGTCATCACAACGCTTTAACGGCCCGGCCTGCCAGCCTAACGACCCAAAACGGATGATACGTCCAAAACGACCCAAAAGGGATGATGATTCCAAAACGACCCCAAGGGTCGATACGTCCAAAACGACCCAAAAGGGTCGATAAACCACAAGCTCGTCGGGTGCACAGGCGCATTGTGCGTCATTATGCGCCTGCTGATTTCCTTTGCCGCCCTGTTTCTGTCCGTGCTGTTGTTGCAGCTGTCCTCGGGCGGCGTTGGTCCGCTTGATGCTCTGTCTGGTCTGGCGCTCGGCTTTTCCACCGCTCAGATCGGTATGCTGGGCTCGGCGCACTTCTTTGGCTTTTTCATCGGCTGTTGGTGGGCGCCGCGTTTGATGGGCAGTGTCGGCCATTCGCGCGCCTTTGCTGCGTTCACCGCTGCCGGAGCGATTGGGCTTTTGTCACATCTGATGGTGGTTGACCCGATCGCCTGGGCCGTGATGCGCATCGCCACCGGCATGTGCGTTGCCGGCTGTTATACTGTGATCGAGGCCTGGTTGCAGGCCAAGGTTACCAACGCCACACGCGGGCGCACCATGGGGGTTTACCGTGTTGTCGACATGACCGGCAGCCTCGGCGCCCAATTGCTGATCGGGGTTTTGGAACCGGCCAGCTATGTGTCCTACAACCTGCTCGCGATCCTGTGCTGCGCCGCCCTTTTGCCGCTGACGCTCACGCGGATCCCGCAGCCCGAAACACCTGATGCGCCGCGTTTGCGCCCCTCACTGGCCTGGAAACGCTCGCCTTTGGCGGCCGCCGGTGTGATCGTGGCGGCGCTGTCTGCGGCCTCGTTTCGCATGGTCGGCCCGATCTATGGCCAGGAAGTCGGGCTGAGCGCCGGGCAAATCGCCTGGTTTCTGGCCGCCTTCGTTCTGGGCGGGGCGCTGGCGCAATATCCGATGGGCTGGCTGGCCGACAAATATGACCGCCGCTGGGTGCTGATCTGGCTGTCGATCGCGGCCATTGTCAGCTCGGCCATCACGATTAGCGCTCAAGGCACAGGCACGCTCGGCGTGATGCTGTGCGCGGGGCTGTTCGGGCTGACCACTTTTCCGATCTATTCGGTGGCCGCCGCGCACGCCCACGACTTTGCTTCAGATGATGAACGGGTCGAGCTTTCGGCGGCGTTGATGTTCTTCTTTGCCCTGGGCGCCATCGCCGCGCCCTATGTGGCCTCGGTTTTGATCGACAGCTACGGCCCGCCTGCGCTGTTTTTGATGATCGCGCTGGGTCACGTTGTGCTCGTGGTGTTTGGTCTGACCCGAATGCGCGCGCGCCCAACGACCGAGACCCGCACGCCTTATGTCTATGCCCCGCGCACCTCGTTCCTGATCGGGCGGCTGACCGGACGCAGCAGGTCGCGCAAAGACAAGTGAGAAACCCGGTGGCGCGGCGGGCACCCTTGCGCTAAGTCAGGCAAAACTTGTCTGGAGCGCGCACATGGATCGCATTCTGATCACCTCGGCCATTCCTTATGTGAATGGGGTCAAACATCTGGGCACGCTGATCGGCAGCCTGTTGCCCGCCGATCTCTATGCCCGTTACATGCGCGCGCGCGGCGCAGAAGTGCTGTTTTTATGCGGCACCGATGAACACGGCACTCCGTCCGAACTGGCGGCCGCCAAGGCGGGCAAGCCTGTGGCGCAGTTTTGCGCCGAAATGCATACAGTGCAGGCCGATCTGGCCAAAGGATTTGGCCTGAGCTTTGATCATTTCGGTCGCTCCAGCAGCCCCCAAAACCATGCGCTCACCCAGCATTTTGCCGGCAAGCTGGCCGAGGCTGGATTGATCGCGGAAATTGACGAACAACAGGTCTACAGCAATGCCGACAAGCGGTTTCTGCCCGATCGCTATATCGAGGGCACTTGCCCCAATTGCGGCTATGACAAAGCCCGTGGCGATCAATGTGAAAACTGCACCAAGCAGCTGGACCCCACGGATCTGATCGATGCGCGCAGCGCCATTTCCGGCTCGACCGATCTGGAAGTGCGCCAGACCAAGCACCTGCATTTGCGCCAATCCGCCCTGAAAGACCAGATCGATGCCTGGATCGACAGCAAAACCGACTGGCCGATCCTGACCACCTCGATTGCCAAAAAGTGGCTGCATGACGGTGACGGGTTGCAGGATCGCGGCATCACCCGTGATCTGGACTGGGGCATTCCGGTCAAAAAGGGTTCTGAGGATTGGCCCGGCATGGACGGCAAAGTGTTCTATGTCTGGTTCGACGCGCCCATCGAATACATTGCTTGCGCCGGCGAATGGTCGGACGCCACCGGCCAGGATTGGGAGCGCTGGTGGCGCACCGACAAGGGCGCGGATGATGTGCGCTATGTGCAGTTCATGGGCAAGGACAACGTGCCGTTTCACACCCTGTCGTTCCCGGCCACGATCATCGGTTCAGGCGAGCCGTGGAAGCTGGTCGATCACCTCAAGTCGTTCAATTTCCTGAACTATGACGGCGGGCAATTTTCCACATCGCAAGGGCGCGGCGTGTTCATGGATCACGCGCTCGAGATTTTGCCAGCCGATTACTGGCGCTGGTGGCTGTTGTCCAATTGCCCGGAATCCAGCGATGCCGAATTCACCTGGGATAACTTCCAGCAAGGCGTGAACAAGGACTTGGCCGACGTATTGGGCAATTTTGTCAGCCGGATCACCAAGTTTTGCCGCTCAAAGTTCGGCGAAGCAGTGCCTGAGGCCGGCACCTGGGGCGACGCAGAGACCGCATTGATCGAAACCCTGACCACCCGCATCCGCGCCTATGAGGGCCACATGCACGCGATGGAAATCCGCAAATCCGCGCAAGAGCTGCGCGCGATCTGGGCGGCGGGCAATGAATATCTGCAAAACGCAGCGCCTTGGGTGGCGTTCAAAACCGACCCGGATCTGGCCGCAGCTCAGGTGCGCATGGGGCTGAACCTGATCCGCCTTTACGCCGTGCTGAGCGCGCCGTTCATCCCAACCACTTCCGCGCGTCTGTTCAGCGCCATGAACACTTTGGACACAAGCTGGCCCGACGACGTGGCCGCCGCATTGACCGCCCTGCCCGGCGGCCATGACTTCAGCGTCCCGGATGTGTTGTTTGCCAAGATTTCGGACGATGACCGTGACGCCTGGCACGATCGGTTTGCCGGCACGCGCGGCTAGCCAAATCGGCCATGAACGCCGCTCTG
>JBGCDD010000226.1:0-3321 GCA_045105075.1 Sedimentitalea sp.
AGTGTCGACGACGGGGAACTGTGGCTCACTAATGCCTACATCGCGCCCTACGACCGTGCGATGTTCAGTCACGAAGAACGGCGCAAGCGCAAGCTTCTGGTCAGCCGCCGAGAGCTGGCGCGCTTGTGGAATGCCACGAAACGCGAAGGCATGACCCTTGTGCCGTTGGTGATGTATTTCAACGACCGCGGTTTGGTGAAGCTGAAGATTGCCACCGCCAAGGGCAAAAAGAACCACGATAAGCGCCAAACTGAGGCCAAACGTGATTGGGGCCGCCAAAAGCAACGGCTCTTGCGCCACGGGGATTAAACCCAAAGGTTTCCCCTTATGACCGCGTCTTGGCCGGTCCAACATAACTTCCATGTAAACGCGCGCGTCTCTGACGCCGTACAAGAGGGAGTAACACATGGAACAATTGATCATTCAGCTGGTCTCAGGCGCAGTCGGCGGTAACATCGCCGGTGGGGTTATGAAGAACCTTTCTTTGGGTACGATTGGCAATTCAATCGCAGGCATCATCGGTGGTGGTGTGGGCGGTCAGGTCTTGTCAGCCGTCATGGGCGGCGGCGCTGCCGGTGGGCTCGATATTGCCGGGATTGCGACCCAAGTTGCAGGCGGCGGTATTGGCGGCGGTGCGGCACTGGCGATCGTCGGTGTCATCAAGAGCATGATGGCCAAATAGAACCATATCACCAGACAGCTGGGCTGCGTGTCATAGGCGCGCGGTCCAACTGGCCTTCTGTTTGAAAACAGCGTGCGACCCTTGTCATAGAAGGCCTCACAGGGTACCGGAGACCTGTTAGCAGGGAACGGAGCGCGCTATGTCCGCATCACCATCTGATGATCCTCAAACGCTGGTCAGCACGACATGGCTGGCGGCGAACCTCAAGAACCCTGATCTGCGGATCTTTGATGCTTCTTGGTATTTGCCAGATGCTGGCCGTGATGCGAAAGTTGAATACGCCGCCCAGCACATCCCGGGTGCGCGTTTCTTTGATATCGATGAGATCAGCGACGGCCGTTCTGAGTTGCCGCATATGGCCCCCCCGATCGAGAAATTCATGTCGCGGATGCGCGCGATGGGTGTGGGCGATGGCCATCAGGTTGTCGTCTATGATGGCCTTGGGCTGTTTTCTGCGGCGCGTGTCTGGTGGCTGTTTCGTCTCATGGGTCAAAAGAACATCGCCGTTCTCGATGGCGGCTTGCCCAAATGGCTGGCTGAGGGGCGTCCCGTCACATCCGACGCACCAACGATCCGCGATCGGCATATGACCGTGAAATTCGAAGGCGCCCGTGTGCGTGACGTCACCGATGTGGCGCGCGCTGCAAAGCTGGGTGATTACAGCATCATCGATGCCCGCGCGCCTGCTCGTTTTCGTGGCGAGGCGCCTGAGCCACGTGAAGGCATGCGCTCTGGACACATTCCGAATTCAACCAATGTTTTCTACAAAACGCTTCTCAACGCGGATGGCACAATGAAGCCGCCAACCGAGCTGCGCACCGTCTTTCAGGATGCCGGGGCAGACCTGCAGAAGCCTGTGATTACGACCTGCGGGTCGGGTGTTACGGCTGCAGTTCTATCGCTCGCACTTGAACGGATCGGCAAAACCGATCATTCGCTATCCGATGGCTCATGGTCCGAATGGGGCATGTACGCCGACCTTCCTATCGCTACCGGAGCTTAAAGATGCTGGAAAACCTATCCGCCCAACCCGCCGACAAAATCCTCGCTCTTGTGGCGAAGTTTAAGGCCGACCCGCGTTCAGATAAAGTTGACCTTGGGGTTGGCGTTTACAAGGACGCTAGCGGCAATACGCCCGTGATGCGTGCCGTCAAAGAAGCTGAACGCCGCATTCTGGCCGATCAATCGTCAAAGGCCTATACCGGTCTTGCTGGCGATCCTGCATTCGGTGCTGTCATGAAAGACCTCGTGCTTGGTGATAGCGTGGCCAGCGAACGCGTTGCCGCCGTTGCAACACCCGGTGGGACCGGGGCGATCCGTCAGGCGCTGGAGTTGATCCGCATCGCCGCGCCAAAAGCCACCGTTTGGCTGTCCAACCCAACTTGGCCAAACCACCCGTCCATCATCAAATACCTCGGCATGAAAATGGCCGAGTACCGGTACTTTGATAGCGAAACCCGCGGCGTGGACTTTGCAGGGCTCATGGCCGATCTGGAAGGTGTGGCCGAAGGCGATGTCGTCCTGTTGCACGGCTGCTGTCACAACCCAACCGGCGCGAACCTGACCTATGAGCAAATGGCGCAGGTTATCAGCTTAATGCAAAAAAAGCGTGCGGTGCCTTTCGTGGATATCGCCTACCAAGGTTTCGGCGACGGTTTGGCCGATGACGCCAAGGCAACCCGCCAGATCGCCAGCAGCTTTGAAAACTGTCTGATTGCTGCCAGCTGTTCCAAGAACTTCGGCATCTACCGCGAACGGACCGGCATCCTGATGGCTGTGACCAAGGATGCAGATCAACAGGCGCTGACCCAACAGAACCTCGCGTTTCTGAACCGGCAGAACTATTCATTCCCGCCAGATCACGGCGCGCGTGTTGTGACCACAATTCTGCAAGATCCTGATTTGCGCGCCGATTGGGAAGCAGAGCTGGAAGAAACCCGCAACGGTATGTTGGCATTGCGCCAGCAGTTGGCAGATGAGCTGAAACGTCTGACCAACAGTGACCGTTTTGATTTTCTGGCGCACCACCGTGGCATGTTCAGCCGTCTGGGCACCACACTCGAGATGGTCGAGAAACTGCGCGCAGATCATGGGATTTACATGGTTGGTGATAGCCGGATGAACATCGCGGGATTGAACGCGCAAACGGTTCCTGTGCTTGCCAAAGCGATTGTTGATTCCGGCGTCTAAGCCCCAAGATGCCGCGCAAATCTTCTGCGTCGCAGCGTTTTCATGCTGCGGCTGCAAAAATGGCTTGTCGCCTGTGGCGCAATAATATACCCGTTTTGGCGATTGCCACGTAATTATCATTCGCCAAGGACTTCGCCATGTCATTCCGCCTGCAACCAACGCCCCCTGCCCGCCCCAATCGCTGCCAGCTGTTCGGCCCGGGCTCAAACACCAAATTGTTTGAGAAGATGGCGGCAAGTGCGGCGGACGTGATTAACCTTGATCTTGAAGACAGCGTGTCGCCCTCGGACAAAGACAGCGCCCGCGCGAATGTCATTCAGGCAATCAATGACGTCGACTGGAACACCAAATATCTGTCTGTCCGCATCAATGGCCTCGATACCCCCTATTGGTACAAAGATGTTGTGGACGTGATGGAGCAAGCTGGCGACCGGATCGACCAGATCATG
>JBGCDD010000227.1:0-16361 GCA_045105075.1 Sedimentitalea sp.
CGAAGCCATCGTCGAAGAACGTGTGGTTGAGCGGATCATCGAACGCCGCCGGAGCTTCTTTCCAGCGCTGATTGGCGGTTTGCTTGCTGCCACCATCGGATTTCTGGCCGCCCGCACCGAGGTGCTCGATTCCTACCTGCCAGGCTGGTTGCAGCTGCCCAATCTGTCGGAACAGATCGCCGGCGTTGACACCAAAGTCACCGCGCAATCTGGCGATGTCACACAGCTCAGCGAAACAGTGGCCGCGCTGGATGCCCGCACAGCAGCCATCACCGTGCCGGATATCGCGCCATTGGTCTCTGACGTGTCGGCGCTGTCCGAGCAGGTCGCGCCGCTGGTCACCAGCACCGAAGGCCTGTCGACGCAAGTGTCTGACCTGGACGGCAAAGCCAACGATCTGGACACCAAAGTGTCGGGCATCGCAGACACGTTCAACGCGCTGCAAACCCGGCTGAGCGATCTGGAAAAGCGCCCGATCACCGAAGGTGTGTCGGAAGCCGCGATTGCCGCCTACGAACGTGAAGTCGCAGCCATGCAAGCCGCGATTGCCCAACAACGCGGCGAAGTCGAAGCGCTGATTGAAAAAACCCGCGCCGATGTGCAGGCCATTGCCGACGAAGCCCGCGCGGATGCCCAAGCGTTGCAAGACGATGCCCGCGCCAAGGAAGAAGCCGCGCGCGCTGCCGAAGCCGCTGCCGAGGTCAAGGTTCAGGCCGCTGCCAACAAAGCCCAGGCCGCCCTGTTGCGCGCCGCTTTGGATGAGGGCGCACCCTACGGCGACGTCATCGCGGCGCTGGAACAAGGCGGCGTCAGCGTGCCCGCCGAACTGGGCGCGACCTCAGACGACGGCGTGGTCACCATGGCGGCTTTGCAAGCGGAGTTTCCCGGCGCAGCCCGTGCCGCGTTGAAATCCGCCCGCAGCGCCGACACCGCCGAGCCGGGCAACGTCACCTCGTTCCTGCAGCGCCAACTTGGCGCCCGGTCGGTTGAACCCCGCGATGGCGATGGCGCCGATGCTGTGTTGTCGCGGATCGAAGCGGCTGTGACCTCGGGCCAACTTGGCGCGGCGCTTGACGAAATCACCACACTTCCCGACGCGGCCAAGGCTGCGCTTGCCACATGGTCAGATCAGGCCCAGACTCGGTTCGATGCGCTTCAGGCCGCCGAATCTCTGGTCCAGTCCCTGAACACAAATTGAAGGATCTGCCATGCTCTGGTCACTGATCAAAATCCTGGTTTTCGTTGTCATCATCGCCGCGCTGGCGTTGGCTGCCGGGTATCTGATGGAATCAACCGGTGGTGTGCAGATCACTGTCGCCGGTACCGAATTCACCCTTGGACCGCTGCAATCGGTGATTGCCGCTGTGGTTCTGGTGTTCGCGGTCTGGATCGGGCTCAAACTGCTGTCCCTGCTCTACGCCACGCTGAAATTCCTGAACGGCGACGAAACCGCCCTGTCGCGCTACTTTGACCGCAATCGCGAACGCCGCGGCTTTCAGGCACTGTCCGAAGGTCTGATGGCGCTGGCGTCTGGTGAGGGTCGCGTGGCGATGGCCAAGGCCGCCAAGGCTGAAAAGTACCTGCAAAATCCGCAGCTTACCAACCTGCTGACCGCACAGGCCGCCGAAATGACCGGCGATACCAAAAAGGCCACCGAAACCTACAAGCAGCTGATCACCAGCGATGCGACCCGGTTTGTTGGTGTGCGCGGCATTCTTAAGCAAAAGCTGGCCGAGGGCGATACTGACACGGCGCGCCAACTGGCCGAAAAAGCCTTTGCCCTGAAACCGCGCCACGAAGAAACCCAGGACATTTTGTTGAAACTGCAAGCCCAGGCCAGTGATTGGGCCGGCGCGCGGACAACATTGTCTGCCAAACTGAAAGCCGGGAACCTGCCGCGCGACGTCTATGCCCGCCGCGAAGCCGTCTTGGCCCTGTCGCAATCGCGCGCTGTGGCCGCAGACAGTTCGTCGATCGAACAGCGCGAACAAGCGATCGAAGCCAACCGCTTGTCGCCTGATCTGGTGCCCGCCGCAGCAATGGCCGCACGGTCCTATATTGAGACCGGCAAAGGCCGCAATGCGGTGCGTGTTCTTAAAAAGGCCTGGACCGCGCAACCCCACCCGGAATTGGCCGCTGCCTTTGCCGAGATCGAGCCAAGCGAATCGCCCGTCGAGCGGGTGAAACGGTTCGCCGCGCTGACCAAGATCCACCCCGAGCATCCGGAAACCATGCTGCTGGTGGCCGAGCTGAACATCGTTGCCGAAGACTTCCCCGAAGCGCGCCGTGCGCTGGGCGATCTGGCAGAAAAGGCGACCGACGCGCGCGCGCTCACTTTGATGGCTGCAATCGAACGGGGTCAAGGTGCGTCCGACGCCGTGGTTCAGGGCTGGCTTGGCCGCGCCCTCAGCGCACCACGCGGTCCGCAATGGGTCTGTGACAATTGTCACCACATGCACAACGAATGGGCGCCGGTTTGTGAAAACTGCGAAAGCTTCGACACACTCAGCTGGAAAAAGCCAAGCATGTCGGAAATCTCAACCGCGACAGGCGCACAAATGTTGCCGCTGATTGTTGGGGCCGAAATCAAATCAAAGGATGACGCGCCAATGTCGTCGACGCCCGATTTAATCGGCACCGAGGCGACGACATCCAATTAGGCACCAAAAGACGGCACTGAAAAAGCCGCCTGACTCCTCTTGCACCCTCAACAGCGTCGAAAAGTTGATGTTTGGGGGTGCAAATTGTACAGTTTTTGAAAATGAGCTGGGAAAAAACAGCCAAGATTGGGCCTATGTCTGACCCGTCGTGCTGCCGTCCAGAAAATCAAGAATCAGTTTTGCAATGCGCTCGGGATCTTCCTCATGCGCCAGATGACCCAGATCCGTCAGGTGTTGCACCGTTGCGTTCGCCATCAACCGCGCGCTTTGGTCACTGACTGTCGGAGGCACCGCGCGGTCTTTGTCACCGGTCAGAAACAGCGTGCGCGTGTCCATCTGTCCCAACCGTGACACAAGCCCATCCAGTGACCATTGCGCCATCATCGCCAGCGTCGCATCCACATGCGCGCGATCTGACACAAGACGTTGATACCAAACCAATTCTTCATTCGCCAGAATCGACCCGGTCCCGGCAATCAACCTGTTCACACTGGCGGGTTTGCGCATCATGGTCGAAAACAAATCTGCGGTGAACGGAGTCACGGCCAGCATCTTGGCCATCATCGGAAACAGCCACGACGCCACGCCTTTGAAATTCGACAGCGCCGGATTGATCCCAATCACGGCCTCCACCGGGATCATTTCCGCCAGCCGCAACGCCAGCGCACCTCCCGCAGAATGTCCAATGATAGCAGAGACTTGCCAGTTTTGCGCGTCGATCAAGCTCACCATATCTACGGCCATGGCGTCCAAACCACACCGATGCCGCGCACCCAATTGCGAAAATCCCTGACCCGGCAGATCGAGCGCAATCACATGATGGGTTTGCGCCAACACTGGAAACAGCGCGCGCCAACTCTGGCTCCCACCCCCCGCGCCGTGCAGCAAAAGCAACGTGTCGCCACGCCCTGCTTCCTGCACATGCCAGCGATGCGGGCGATGCGCGATGATCCGGGAAAAGTCGCGCAGCGGCCAGTCTGCGGCATCATCGGGCCAACGCATGGGCTAGTTGTCCAGCGCCGAAGACACAGCTTGCGACAACCGATGCGCATCTGCACGCGGCAATGGCACGTACGGGCCACCCATCAGATCGCAAAGCGCACGCAGCGCCGGTTCGGGCCGGTTGCCCATGTCGATGACCAGCGCATCACAGCGCTGTGCCATGACCGCACGCCCAATCGCTTGTGCATCTTCGGCAGCCTGTTTGCGGTTGGCCTGCCCATCCAGCGCAATGTTGGCGCGCCCGTCGGTCAACAGCGCAATCGTCGGTGTTAGACCCTGTTGTCGCGCTGTGATCGCCAGTTCCATCGCGGTTTTCAACCCCGCTGCGAGAGGGGTGCCGCCACCGCCGGGCAAAGCGGCAAGCCGGCGTTTTGTTTGCACAAGCGACCGTGTGGGCGGCAAAAGCACATCCGCTCCGGTGCCGCGAAACGCCACCAAAGCCACGTGATCGCGCCGCGCGTAGGCTTCGGACAACAGCAATTCAACCGCGCCCTTTGCCTCTGCCAATCGCGACATCGCCGCCGATCCCGACGCATCAACTGTGAAAATCAGCAGCCGATCGGACTTTTGTTCATAGCGTTTGACGAAAATATCGGACGGGCGAATGTGAATGGCCGCTGGGCGGCGCGCGGTCTTGGCGCGAATGGTTTGCCAGGGTGCGGCGGCGCGCAACGTTGCGATCAGATCAATGCGCGCGGTTCCGTCCAACCGACCCGCCCGCGAGGGCAGGGGGCGCCCGCGCCGATTACCTTTGCGCCGCGCTCCTGATCCCGCACCTTGTCCGGCGCGTTGTGTTTTGCTCGCCAGCTTTTCCAGCAGTCCCGCTGGCAGCGCCGCCTTGATCGCCTCAAGCAGAATGTCCTGTGGGATCATCATCTCATCGGGCGAATTGTCCTCTCCCGCTGACTCCTGAGCGGGTTCCGGCGGTGTTGGTTCGGGCTCGGCCTCGGGCTGGGGCAACTGCGTGGCGCGATGTGCCAGGGTGACCTCAACCGCGGCCAGAATATCAGCGTTTTGCACGGTATCACGGCCTTGCCACGCGGCATGAGCCCGCGCCGCGCGCAAAGCAAACAGCGCAGCACGCAGGCTTTTGATCCCAAGCGTCGCGCTGAGCGTTGCGATGTCCAGCATCTGTTCTTGCGAGCTTTGCACTAAGGGAAGTTGCGCCCGCGCTTCGTCCAAGCCATTGGGATCAAACGCACAAACATCGCCCAAACCAATGCCGTCCAGATCCAGCCAAAACGCCATACGGTCTTGCAAGGCCTCAGGCAGTGCGGTGTCGTCAATGCCTTCGTCCAACGCGATCACGCAAGGTGCGGCGCTGTCCATCCGCTGGGCCAGTCGCGCGGCCAAATCGGGGCGCAGCCGTTCCGCACCGGGCAGGATCAGGACCGCAGCGCCCTCAAGCACGCCGTTTCGGGTGACAATATCCTGATCGGCAAGCGTCGCGGCAATGTCGATGCCACCAAACAGATGCTCGTCCGTCGCACTTGGTGGAACGCGCGCGCTGGGACCGGGCAGATGGCGCAAGGCCTCGACAAACGCATCCCGTGCTGGACCGCCGCGTGCGCGCAAGCACAAACCACCCAAGCCACTGGGGTCAATGGATAAAAGCCGCCAGACCAGTTGCGCGCGAGCCCATTGCGTTTGGCCGTCGCTCACCCCAGAACGTCCTGTACAACACGTGCGACACGGGTGCCGGACCCGGCCTCGTCCAGCGGATCGCGGCGCAAACGATGGCGCAGCGCAGTGGCGGCAGCAGCGCGCACATGCGTGCGGCCCACCACCGTATCATCGCGAAAGGCCGCATAGGCGCGCGCGGCTTTCAGCAGCGTCAGCTCTCCGCGCAAACCGTCGGCGCCCAGGTTCAGGCACAGCTCGGCGACGTCATGCAGCACGGCATCGGGGGTCTTCAACTCGCGCAGGATTTTGCGTGCGGCGATGATGCGTTCGCGAATCGCGGCATCTTCGGCCTGCCAACGCAGCATAAACGCCGCGTTGTCGTTCTCATAAGCGTCGCGACGGCGGATCACCTCGACCCGTTCTTCCACGTCATTGGGCGAGGCAACATCAACCGACAAGCCAAATCGATCCAGCAGCTGCGGGCGCAATTCGCCCTCTTCTGGATTGCCCGATCCCACCAGCACAAATCGCGCAGCATGACGGATCGACAACCCGTCACGTTCCACCACGTTTTCACCGGATTGTGCCACATCCAGCAGCAGATCAACGATGTGATCCTCCAGCAAGTTAACCTCGTCAATGTAGAGATATCCACGATTGGCACGCGCCAGCAGACCGGGTTGAAATGCCTTTTCGCCGCTTGTTAGAGCCTTTTCAATGTCCAAGGCTCCGGTCACACGGTCTTCGGTGGCGCCCAGCGGCAGGTCGATCACGGGGGTCGGGATTTTAACCACGCTTTTGGATGACACATCAGCCCACTCTGGGCAATCGGACGCGCGTTCTGATTGTACCGGGCAGCCTTTGACCGCCTTGATGGGCGGCAACAACGCGGCGAGCGCACGCACGGCGGTGGATTTGCCGGTGCCCCGATCGCCAAACACCAAAACACCGCCGATCGAAGGATCAATCGCGGTCAGGATCATGGCTTGTTTCATGTCGTCCTGCCCAACGATGGCGGAAAACGGAAAAGGCTGTTTCATAGGCTATCCTGTGACATCAAAGGCGAGACACCGTTCCAGGTGCCCAGATCAGAATGCACCGCGAACCGGGCATAAAGCTCTTCGCGGAACCAGTTTTCACGCCGCACGGCGCGGATCGCACTGGCATGGTGCCCGGTGCGGGCGAAATTGGCCATCTTTTCGGCATCGGGCCAGACCGAAAACGTGACCTGATGCAGCCACGGAACCTCGCCAATGCCGATCTTGAACATGACATTGGGGTCGCGCCCGATCACATCAGAGATACGCGGCACCCGACGCCAAAAGCGCGCCAAAGTCGCGGGGCGAATCGTGGCCCGGGTCAGCGCCGCCAGCGGGCCGTTTTCCGGCGCATCACTGGGGGCAAACGGCGTCTGTCCCGACCAATCGCCGCGCGCCGATGTTGGGGTAAGGAACACGGTCCAATCCTCGGTTGCGCGGTTGCGATAGCGGGCATAGATCGGTGCATTGGCCACCCGTTCCCGGGCGGTTTCGGCATCGGGCCACGTGGCCAGAATCGCGTAAACAGCGGTGTTTGGAATGGGTGTGAACCCTTCGCCCGACCCCGATCCGCACAGTTTCCAAAAGCCGATATCAGCCACCCGTGGCATGGCCAAACGCGCCAATCCCATCATGCCAAACGCCCAGACCCGCGCTGGCACATGCGCAAAGCGAAAGAACGAAAGGCTGACGGCCTGCGCCACGATGGACTCTCCAAATCTGTCAACTAAGTCTGACACATGATTCCTGGTTTGGGAAGCAGCAGGTCGAAAATTCCAAGAAATATTGTTTGATCACAAGTGGAAATCAGAGTTGTCAGGTTTAGTTTACGCTTCTATCATCATGGCATGTCTGATCTGTCTTCTCCCGCTTCATCTTCCGGGTCTGCCGCGTCGCAGGCTGTTGTCATTGGCGCAGGTCTTGGTGGTTTGGCCGCGGCCATGCGGCTGGGCGCCAAGGGTTATCACGTCACTGTTCTGGACCGGCTTGATCGCGCTGGCGGGCGTGGATCGTCGATCACCCAAGACGGGCATCGCTTTGATCTGGGGCCGACCATTGTGACGGTGCCGATGGTGTTTGAAAAACTGTGGCGCGATTGCGGGCGTGATTTTCGCGCCGATGTCGATTTGCGCCCGATGGACCCGTTCTATGAAATCCGCTGGCCCGATGGCACAAAATTCCGCGCGCATTCCGATGACAAACGCATGTTTGCCGAGGTTGAAAAGCTGAGCCCCGGAGATCTGAAGGGCTATAAGAAGTTCCTGAAAGACAGCCACAAACGATATGTTGTGGGCTTTGAGGGCATGGTCGCCAAGCCGATGCACCGCGCCTGGGAGACAATCAAAGTGCTGCCGCTGTTTGCGTTGCTGCGTGCGGATCGTTCGATCTATGCCCATGCGGCGAGCCGTGTGAAGGACGAAAAACTGCGCATGGCGCTGTCGTTTCACCCGCTGTTTATTGGCGGTGATCCGACCCATGTGACCTCGATGTACGCGCTGGTTGCGCATCTGGAAAAAGAATACGGCGTGCATTATGCCATGGGCGGCGTTCAGGCGATTGCCGATGCTATGGCCGATGTGGTGCGCGATCAGGGCGGTGTGATTCGCCATGAAACCGAGGCCGATGAGATTCTGATCAAAGGTGGTGCGGCGCGCGGTGTGCGTTTGAGTGATGGTCAGGTGCTGGACGCCGATGTGGTCGTCAGCAACGCAGATTCGGGCCACACCTACGACCATTTGCTGCGCAATCATCGCAAACGGCGCTGGACCCCGGCGAAACTGGCGCGGCGGCGTTGGTCCATGGGGCTCTATGTTTGGTATTTTGGCACCAAAGGCACGGCGGGCAAATGGGACGATTTGGGGCACCATACCATTCTGAATGGCCCGCGTTTCAATGGATTGCTGCGCGATATCTTCATGAAGGGCAAACTGGCTGACGACATGAGCCTGTACATCCACCGCCCTGCCTTGACCGATCCAAGCGTTGCGCCGACGGGTGATGATACGTTTTACGTGCTCTCGCCGGTGCCGCATCTGGGCTGGAAAAACGCGGTGGATTGGCAAAAAGAAGAGCCGATCTATCGCGAAAAAGTTGCCAAACAGCTGGAAACCGTGATGCCGGGCTTCCGTGATCATATCTCGACCGAGACGGTGTTTACGCCGGAAACCTTCCGCGACCGGTATCTTTCGCCGCATGGCTGTGGGTTTTCGATCGAGCCGCGGATTTTGCAAAGCGCCTGGTTTCGCCCGCATAACGTGAGCGAAGAGGCGAAGGGTCTGTATCTGGCGGGAGCGGGCACGCATCCCGGCGCCGGACTGCCCGGAGTTGTGTCCAGTGCCGAAGTACTGGCCAAAATGGTGCCTGATGCACCGAAACGGGCGCAGATGCCCGAACCCAGATTGGCGGCAGAATAATGCGAGCAGATGACCTAGAACATTGTCGCGCGGTGATCCGCACCGGCAGCTTGTCGTTTCATGCGGCGTCAAAACTGTTGCCCGCTCAAGTGCGCGACCCTGCCTTGGCCCTGTACGCGTTTTGCCGTTTGGCCGATGACGAGGTCGACGAGGGCGATAACAAGGCCCGCGCGGTGCTGTCGTTGCGCGACCGTTTGGATCAGGCCTATGCCGGGACGCCGCGCAATGCGCCCGAAGACCGGGCGTTCACCAGCATCATCGAAGAGTTCGACATGCCTCGCGCCCTGCCCGAAGCGCTGCTGGAAGGGCTGGCTTGGGATGCATCGGAGCGTCGCTATGACACTTTGTCGGGCGTGCGTGACTACTCGGCCCGTGTGGCCAGCGCGGTGGGGGCAATGATGTGCGTTTTGATGCGGGTGCGTGACGCTGATGCACTGGCGCGCGCCTGTGATCTGGGTGTGGCAATGCAGTTGACCAATATCGCCCGCGACGTGGGTGAAGATGCGCGCGCCGGACGGATCTATTTGCCGTTGGACTGGCTGGAAGACGCCCGGATGCGCCCAGAAGATCTTTTGAACGCAGACCACGCGACGCCAGCGGTGCGCAAGATGGTTGTCCGACTCTTGCACGAGGCGAGGCGGCTCTATTTGCGCTCAGAAGCGGGGATTCCCGCGCTGCCTCGATCAGCGCGGATGGGGATTTTCGCGGCCCGCTATATTTACGCAGGAATTGGCAAATCGGTGGCGCGCAATGGGCATGATTCGATCACCCGACGCGCGCGCACTTCGACCCGGCAAAAGCTGGGCTGGATGAGCCTTGCAGCATCGCGCGCGGCAGGCAGTCTGATCATTCCACGCTCTCCGGTGATTTACGCCCGCCCGCTGGAAGAAGTGAGCTTTCTGGTAGAGGCCGCAGCCCGTCCCGATGGGCGCGAAAAAGGGCGCACAGCTGCGATGCTGGATGTGCTGGCCGACCTCAAGGCGCGTGACTCGGGCGAGCACAACCCCTATCAGCCGATCTAGAACAACTCTGAACTCAAAGGTGGTGCGCACGTGGACTGGATGTATTTTGCGATGTTTCTGGTCACATGTGGTGCCGCAGCGGCGACCGGTGCGATGTTTCCGCCGGGGCCTTGGTACGCCAACTTGAACAAACCGAACTGGGTGCCGCCCAATTGGGTGTTCCCGGTGGTCTGGACATCGATCTATTTGCTGATCTCATTTGCGGGCGCGCGCGTTGCGATGATGGACGGCAACACACTGGCGCTGGTGTTTTGGGGCATGCAGGGTGCGTTCAGCACGCTGTGGACGCCGGTGTTCTTTGGCCTCAGGCGCATGTCTGGCGCGTTGCCGGTGATGGCCGTGTTGTGGCTGTCGGTGTTGGGCGCGACGCTCAGCCATTGGCAGGTGGACATGTGGGCCGGGCTGGCCTTTGCGCCCTACCTGCTGTGGGTCACTGTCGCGGCGGCGTTGAACGTGGCGATGGTGCGGCTGAACCCGGATGTCAAACCGGTCCAGATCGAACAGCTTTAATCGAACGACCAACCTTTGCGGCGTGGCACCCGGACTGCCAGCATTGGCTTGAGCAAAGGCGAAGCGAACCGGTCCAGATCCAGCGCTTCGTGCACGCCGGTCAGGGTTTGTCCGTCGATCACCGTTTCCACAGCAGCGCGGCAATAAAATGGTGCGTCCAGCATCGCCTTGACCTGGCGCGGTGTGGTGCCCGGATCGGCGCGGGTTTCGCGGCGCACTTGCCACAAGGACCGCGCCATTTTGGTGCTGGGTGGGGCTGGCACATGGCGCGCGGTTCCATCCGGGTCAAAGGCAATTGCGGCCTCTAGTGCGGTGCCATCGCGCCGGGTTGCGTCATAAAAACAAAGCGATCCACCCGCAGGCGTTGGATAGCGTCCCCATGTCCAATAGTCGAAATCTTGCTCCAACGCGCGGGTGCCAAAGTTCGCATCGAAATACCCGTGTCCGTCCCATTGCCACCCCGGTGCGTCCAGTTCGACACTGATGCGCGCGGTGGGGGCAAACGGGCGCCAGATGTGGCTGCCGTTTTGGGTCAGCGGTAATTCAACGCCTGTCACAGCTGTGGGTGTCAGGGTGATCTGGCCGCGCACGCGGGTGATCATTGGCGGTGCACCGATTTCGTTGATGTCGATGACCAGCTTGTCACCTTCCCAGCGCATCGAGGACGGTCCAACGGTCAGTTCATCGCGGCTTTGGCGCAGCGCGGGGGTGCCCCGGTCGGTCATGGTGAAACGCCCGCCTGCGCCATAGGTGGCGACATTGATGCAACAGTGGTTTTGCGGCGACTTGCGCCCGGACCATTTGTACCAGGGCGAAAAGACCGAGCCTATGAAACCGATAACCGAGACGGCTTTGGTTCCGTCGTCGCTGATCCCGTCAACGTACCACCAGGCATAGCCGTTGGACGCCACGTCGAGGTCAAAGGCAGGTCGTTCAAGATCGCTTCGGCCGCGTGCCGCGCGGAGAGTGTCGCCATCGGCACCCCCGCTCCCGGATGCGCTCCGCCGCCCACCAGATACAGGCCCGCCACTTTGCTGCGCGCCGTCGGGCGTTTCAACGCCGCCGTCATCCCGTGGGGCGAGCGCCCGTAAAGCGCGCCCTGACTGGCCGGAAACAGGTGATGGAACTCGGTTGGTGTTGTCAGCGCGTTCAGTCCAGGCACTGGGTCGAAAGTCAGACCGAAAAGGGCCAGCCTGCGGAAAATCTGTGTCAGACATTGTTGTTTTTCCTGATCTGTTGGGTTTGCGCCGGGCGGAGCATTCATGATCAGCTCGAAGCGTTCGGGCTGTTCTGTGCTGCGCGGACCGGATCGATCCTGGGCGCAAAGGTAAAGTGTGGCGTCTTCGGGTATGTGCCCGGCGGCCAACGCGTCAAACTCGCCGCGCAGGGTTTCGCCGAAAAACACGTTGTGATGGGACAGGGATGGCCCGGTGACACGTGCCGCAAAGGCCAGCACACAGGCCGACAGGCTGCGCGGCTCAACACCTTGGGGGGGCACCGCAGATTTTGGCATGGCGCCCAATGTTCCTGTGCTCAGCGCACGGGGATCGCCATTGAACACAACCAGATCGGCGCGGTATTGCCGGTCGGGCGTGGTCACCGTGAAATCGCCGTTGCTGCCCGAAACATCGGTCACATCGGTGTCGCAAATGACACGCGCGCCGCGTTGCTGGGCCAGACGCGCGATGGCTTTGGGAAGGCGCGTCAACCCGCCGGGGACCTGCCACACACCTGCGGCTTCGGCATGGGCGATCAACCCCAAAAGCGCCGGTGATTGGAACGGCGAGCCGCCCACATAGGTCGCATAGCGCCCATAAAGCTGTGCCAGCCGAGCATCGCCAAACTGTTGGCGCAGGTGTTGGGCCAACGTGCGATGCGGCGCCATCGCTTTGATCAGCGACGGATTGCGCATCACCACACGGGTCAGATCAGATTGGCGGGGTTGCGCGGCCTGCATCATCGGCCCGTCAAAAGCGGCAAACAACTGCGCAATCGAGGCCGCGAACTTGCGGTAATCGCTGGCCGAGGCTTCGCCAAAGGCGTGCGCGATATTGGTGGCGCTTATGTTGGTGTCGGCAGACAAATCCAACTGAGTGCCATCGGGCCAGAAATGACGCGCCAGAACTTGCAAAGGTTCAAGACGCACATGATCCGACAGGGTTTCGCCCACATCGGCAAACAGTTGTTCGAACACCGCGCGCAGGGTCAGCACAGTGGGGCCAGCATCCACCGGTCCTGCGACCGAGTCAAATGCGCGGATCTTGCCGCCCACGTGGCTGTGACGTTCCAGAACGGTCACGTCCAGACCGGCATGGGCCAAACGCAAAGCGGCGGCCAAACCGCCAATTCCGGCACCGATGACAATGGCTTTGGGCTGTGAAGGCATAAGGATCTCAAGTGTTGTTCAAGCTGATTGTTGACTCAGAGCGCGAATGTGTCCAGTCTAGTTTACATCACAATGTAATTTTTTAATTACACACACGGACGCGGAGGAGCGCCTATGGACCTGTCTCACCGGATAGAAAACGCGATGTCGCATGCGATTGGGCTGGGGCAGGGGGGCACACCGCCGTCGCGTTTGGCCTCGGCTTTGGACTATGCTGTGACCCCGGGTGGTGCGCGGATCCGACCTACAATTTTGCTCAGCGTGGCCAGTGCCTGCGGTGATGATCAGCCAAAAATCGCTGATGCCGCCGCCTGCGCGCTGGAGCTGATCCATTGCGCGTCGCTGGTGCATGACGATCTGCCCTGTTTTGACGATGCCGACATTCGGCGCGGCAAACCATCGGTGCACAAAGCCTACTCCGAGCCTTTGGCGGTGCTGGCGGGCGACAGTCTTATCGTGATGGCGTTTGAAGTTTTGGCGCGGGTGGCCGATCTGGACCCGATGCGCTCGGCCAAACTGGTTATGACGCTGGCGCAACGCACCGGCATGCCCGGTGGCATTTGCGCGGGTCAGGGTTGGGAAAGCGAAGCCAACGTCGATCTGGGCGCCTATCACCGTGCCAAAACTGGCGCATTGTTTATTGCGGCTACGCAAATGGGCGCGCTGGCGGCTGGTCAAGACGCGGAGCCCTGGGAAGAACTTGGCATGCGCATCGGAGAAGCCTTCCAGGTCGCTGATGACCTGCGCGATGCGCTTTATGATGCTGATTCACTGGGCAAGCCCGCCGGTCAGGATGAATTGCACGGACGGCCCAATGCGGTGTCGTCTCTGGGTGTGCAGGGTGCGGTTGCGCGGCTCAAGGATATTCTGGGCGGCGCGATTGCTTCGATCCCCTCTTGCCCAGGCGAGGCGATGTTGGCCAAAATGGTGCAGGCGCAAGCCCAGCGTCTGGCGCCGATGGCCACGAAAACCAAACCTGCGGTGCCCGGCGAATAATGGCGTCGCTGGATCAAACGGGCGCGCCGCAACCCGACATGTCGCACCGCCCGGGGTCGTCCTGGTCGGGCGCGCTGAACCGGCTGTTCGCCTCGCGCAAGTTTCAAAAATGGGCCGCTTCCGTTCCGTTTGTCCGGGGCTTTGTGCGCCGTGACGGCGAGGCGATGTTTGATCTGGTTGCCGGGTTTTGTCACAGCCAGGTGCTGATGGCCTTGGTCGAATTCGACATTCTGGATCAGTTGATGGAGCAAGAGGCCAGCGTCGAGGCTTTGGCCCTGCGCTCTAACGTTCCAGCCGACCGGATGCGGGTTTTGCTGCGCGCTGGTGTCGCGCTCAAGCTGCTGGTGCTGCGTCGCAACGGAGATTGCGCGCTAAGCCGTAAGGGTGCGGCGCTGACCGGCGTGCCCGGCTTGGGTGAAATGATCCGTCATCACCGTGTGTTTTATCGTGACTTGCAGGATCCGGTGGCGTTTTTCCGCGAAGGTGGCAAGACCGAGCTGGCCGCGTTCTGGCCCTATGTGTTTGGTGCCGCGCAAGCCGAAGATCCTGATATTGCCGCGACTTACTCGGATCTTATGGCGCAAAGTCAGGCGCTTGTGGCCGATGATACCCTGCGCGCTGTGTCGTTGAAGCCGGTCAAACGGCTGATGGATGTGGGCGGAGGAACCGGCGCGTTCCTGACTGCGGCGGCGCAGGCCTGGCCGCATCTGGACCTGTGCCTGTTCGATCTGCCTGCGGTCGTCAGCGGTGCCGAGGAACGGTTCAGTTCCGAATCGATTCGTGGCCGGGTTGAGATCCTTCCCGGTTCCTTCCGCGACGATCCGATTCCAACCGGGGCGGATATGATCTCGCTTGTGCGGGTGCTGTACGATCATTCTGACAGTACTGTTCTCGATCTGCTGCGCGCGGTTTACACCGCATTGCCACCCGGCGGGCAGCTGCTGGTGTCCGAACCCATGACCGGTGGTGATCAACCCGAGCGTGCAGGTGACGCCTATTTCGCGCTTTATACTATGGCGATGGGCACCGGGCGCACCCGGTCGGCCCGCGAAATCGAAGCGCTGTGTGTGCAGGCCGGTTTCGAAAATCTGCGCCATTATCCTGCGCCGCGTCCGTTTGTGACCCGAGTGCTGACAGCGCGTCGTCCAAATTCGAACTAAATGTGTCAATCAACATTGACAGAATCTGATGTAACACTAAACTGACACACAACAGAATGTCGCACCGCTGCTCACAAGGACCAAGGTCTGATTCGCAGCAAGAGAGGTCACCGTGGACAGCACCGCCGTTATCCTGAAAGGCCCCAAGGAACTTGGCTTGGATGTGCTGGAGATCAACGCTCCCGGTGCACAGGATCTGGTTGTCGATATCACGCATTCCGGCATCTCTACGGGCACTGAAAAACTGTTCTGGTCTGGCGAGATGCCGCCCTTTCCGGGCATGGGCTATCCGCTGGTGCCGGGTTACGAGGCCGTTGGTCACGTGGTCGAGGCCAAGCCCGCCACGGGTTTCAAGGCCGGTGACCGGGTGTTCGTGCCGGGTGCCAATTGCTTTGAAGGTGCGTTTGGTCTGTTTGGTGGCGCTGCGTCGCGGCTTGTCACCTCGTCTGACCGGGTTGCCAGAATTGATCCAAACCTGGGCGCCGAAGGCGCTTTGCTGGCGCTGGCCGCCACGGCGCGCCACGCGATGGCTGGGCCGGGCAAAGCTGTGCCCGATCTGATTGTCGGACACGGTGTTCTGGGCCGGCTTTTGGCACGTTTGACTGTGGCGGCTGGCGCACCTGCGCCGACAGTTTGGGAAATTGACCCGACCCGCGCGACGGGTGCACAGGGTTACGAGGTTCTGCATCCGGATGCGGACACACGGCGCGACTACACGTCGATCTACGATGCCTCAGGCAAGGCTGATTTGCTGAACGATCTGGTCGGACGCATCGCGCGTGGCGGCGAAATCGTACTGGCGGGGTTCTACACACAACCGCTCAGCTTCGCGTTCCCGCCGGCGTTTATGAAGGAAGCACGGTTGCGTATTGCGGCCGAATGGGCCCCCGAAGATCTGACGGCCACACGATCCCTGGTGGAAAGCGGCATGCTGTCGCTGGGCGGGTTGGTTACGCATGAATGTGCGGCCACCGATGCGCCCGAGGCCTATGCCACCGCGTTTCAGGATCCGGCCTGTCTCAAGATGATTTTGAATTGGAAAGGTCACGCATGACCCTCGATGTCCCCAACCTGAAAGATTTCGACCAGCGTTTGCGCGATGAAGCGCATGAAGATCTGGCCGATATCGTTGCCGAAGAGCCCACAAGCAAAACCCAGATCATCGCGATCTATGGCAAGGGTGGCATTGGCAAATCCTTCACGCTGGCGAACCTCAGTCACATGATGGCAGAGCAGGGTAAGCGCGTGTTGCTCATCGGCTGTGACCCCAAATCGGACACCACAAGCCTGCTGTTCGGCGGCAAAGCCTGCGCGACGATCATTGAAACCTCGACCAAAAAGAAACTGGCCGGGGAAGAGGTCAAGATCGGCGATGTCTGTTTCAAGCGCGGCGGTGTGTTCGCGATGGAACTCGGCGGGCCGGAAGTCGGCCGCGGCTGTGGTGGTCGCGGGATCATTCACGGGTTCGAGCTTCTGGAAAAGCTGGGCTTTCATGATTGGGATTTCGACTACGTCCTGCTCGACTTCCTTGGTGACGTTGTCTGCGGTGGG
>JBGCDD010000228.1:0-5040 GCA_045105075.1 Sedimentitalea sp.
CCGCGCATATCATGCAGCGTATCGTCGCCATCTGCCCACCGGCGACCGCGTTTGATATGCGCAAAGGCCACATGAACGGTGGCACACAAATAGGCACATAGCGCGCGCGCCTGCGCCTGGGCAAAAGCCCCCTGTGGCACACAGCCCGCCGCCGGATGGGTCGCCGCGATGTATTCCAAAATTGCCGGATTTTCGCTAAGCGTCCCTTGCGGCGTTTTCAGAACCGGGATCCGACCTTTGGGGTTGATGTGCACAAAAGCAGGCGTGCGGTGCGCCCCATCCGGGATCGCGATCTCGACCGTCTCAAACCGCGCGCCAACCTCAAGCAGCAAAATATGTGCGGCCAGCGCCGACGAGGCTTTGGAATAATAAAACGTCAGCATGCGACCCCAACAAGGCGCTGATCATAACGCCCGACCCCCTCAGCAGGGTCAGGATCACCAGCAGCCGGCGAAACGCAAAATGCGCCAGTCTGCGACACACCGCAAGACCCAGCTGTGCGGCGATCAATCCAACCCGAACCGTAATATGCGCACGCTTTCGCACAACAGTCCCGAACCACAGGACAGAACACCTGAACCCATCGCGCATCGGTTTTTGGCCAGCCTTGTGTGAACTAGAACACATACAGAGCCACAACCCGGGCCTAATTTTCTGCTCGCGGGCGGCCTATTCAGCCGATCCTGCCTCTGCGCACACTTGGCCTCTGCGCTGATTTTGAAGACCTGAAAATTGTAAAACCCGCGCGCTGGCACCAGCACGTTCTTTTTAAAGGAGCTTTCGAATGAACCCGTTTTCCGCATTGATCGATGTGTCCCAACTGACCGCAAATCAGGGCTTTATCGTTGAGGGCATCAACCCGAACTTCGCCAATGGCAGCCAATCGGGCAACGCGGTCAGTTCGGCGGGTGACATCAACGGCGACGGCATCGATGACATCATCATTGGTGCAAAAGGCGCGGCCAGCCTGAGCGGCACCAACCAACAGCTGTTCGAGGCCGGCGAGGTCTATGTCGTTTTCGGCTCGACCCTTGGCTTTCCGCTCAACTTTGATCCGGCGACGTTGAACGGCACCAACGGGTTTCGCATTGTTGGCGGGCGCGAGGGGTTGGGCCTTGGCCAATCGGTCAGCTCGGCGGGCGATATCAACAATGACGGCTTTGACGATCTGCTGATCGGTTCCAGCGCCGAAGGCTTGGGCCAGAACGCGGAACCCGGCGAGGCCTTTGTGATCTTTGGCAGCAACTCCGGCTTTGATCCGGTCACCAGCATTTATGATTTCACCCTCGGTGAGGCGTTCCAGATCAACGACCCCAACCCCTCGATCCCCGGTCAATTGGGCCGGTCCGTGTCGGATATCGGCGACTTCAACGGCGACGGTTTCGACGACATTGCGATCGGCGAGGCCAAAGCCGGCAACCCGTTCACCGCCTCAACCGAAGACGGCGCGGTGCACATTGTCTTTGGCGGCCCAACCGCTGGCTTCCCGCTGGCCGCCACGCCGTCGGGCTTTGCAAATTCCGTCACCTATTACGGGCCCCTGGTTGACGCGGGGTTGGGCTCCAGCGTCAGCGGCATCGGCGATTTCAACGGCGACGGGTTGGACGATCTCATCGCTGTCGCGCCCGGATCGCCATTTCGCACCCCAACCGAGATTTTTGCCACGGTGATTTACGGCACCGATACCATTCCCGCCAACGGCAACTTTGGCTTTGATCTGACCCAATTGCCGCAAAACGGATCTGCCGGGTTTGTCGTGCGCAACCTGTTTGATCCGGGCGCGAATGCCGCAAATGCAGGCGACGTGAATGGGGACGGGCTCGACGATTTCATCATCGGTGGACCCAACGCGCTGCAAGGGCGCGGCCTGGCCTATGTGGTTTACGGTGACGCAAATGCGCCGTTCAACCTCGACCCATCTGCGCTGAATGGCACCAACGGGTTCATAATCCAAGGCAGCCAGGCAGGCGGGTTTTTCGGCACCTCCGTGCACGCCGCAGGGGATGTGAACGCCGATGGGTTTGACGATGTGATCATCGGAGCCAGCGGCGCCAATCAGGGCGGCGCGGCCTATGTGGTTTTTGGCGGCACCACCGGCGGGCAGGCCCTGCTGAATGTCAGCACGTTAAACGGCACCAATGGCTTTGCCATCCAGGGCCTCAGCCCGTCTTCGCCCACCGCAAATGACGGCCTTGGTGCTTCGGTGACCGGCGGTGTCGATATCAACGGCGACGGGATTGACGACATCCTGATCGGTGCACCGGGCGCCACCAGCGCGCCGGGCGGCGTGTCCGACGTGATGGCCGGACGCACCTATGTGATCTATGGCAAAGACACCGATGCCATGCCCGGCGGCGTCACTCTGGATGGCACAAACGCCGCCAATAACTTGCGCGGCACCACCTTTGACGACACCATCAACGGGCGCGGCGGCAATGACACGATCAACGGGCTTGCGGGCAATGACGTTCTGTTGGGTCAGGGCGGCGCAGACACGATTCTGGGCGCGGGCGGGAATGACACGATCGACGGCGGCGCCGGGGCCGACAATCTGCGCGGCGGTGGTGGCGCCGATGAGATTCTGGGCGGCGACGCGGGCGATCAGATTTTTGGCGGTGGCGGCGCGGACGATATCAACGGCAATGCCGGCAACGACCTGATCAATGGCGGAAACAGCAACGACACTTTGACGGGCGGCAGCGGGCGCGACACCATCAACGGCGGAAATGGCATCGACACAGTCGCGGGCGGGGCGGGCAACGATGTGCTGACGGGCGGCGCCGGCAACGACCAGCTCAGCGGCGGGGCCAACGCCGACACACTGCGCGGAAACGCCGGCAACGACACGCTGAACGGGGGCACGGGCCGGGATGTTCTGAACGGTGACGGCGGCAATGATGTGTTGATTGGCGGGATCGGCGCAGACACTTTGACCGGCAGTTTCGGCGCTGATCAGTTCCGGTTTTCCCAAGGCCACAGCGGCCCAAACACAGGCCAATTCGACACAATCACCGATTTCTCACGCGCACAGAACGACCGGATCAATCTGGCCAGCATCGATGGCGATCCAACCACCAACGGCAATCAGGCTTTGGTGTGGATTGGCCAGAACTCGGCCTTTAGCGACGCCGGACAGGTGCGGTTTCAGACCGCCACCAACATGCTGGAAATCAACCTCGATCCCGATGGCGCCGTCGAAATGCGCATTGAAATCCAAGGGTTCACCAACATCGGCGCCACGGATCTGATCTTGTAACATCGCCGGCCAATCCGCACCGGGTGGCGGCGCCAAACCGGTGCCCCGTCAACCTGTTTGCAATATATTTGCTTTATTCCACAGCTTCGTTTGGCTTTCGCGTCAGTTGCGCTATACTGTGACAGATGACAAAACGTCGCGTCTGCCGTAACGGGTTCTAAGATGGTCCATAGGCAAAGCCTGCGACACAGTCTAACCGGACGTCCGCCAACCTTGGTGGGCCCGAAACCCAACTTGGCGGAGGCACTATGACAAAGGTAATCACACGGTATTTTGACAGCGCGACGCGGGCCATTCAGGTCCGCAACGAGCTTGTCCAACAGCGCCGATTTTCCACGAAAATTGTGCGGCTTTATGACGATGCCAATGGCCTTGCTGACGCGCTTACCGCTGCAAATGTTGATGCGACCGCCGCAAAGACCTATGAAAAGCATGTCGCTAAGGGTGGCGCTGTCTTGCTGGTCAATGCCGGGTTCAAACCGCTGAGCGTCGCCAAAATCACCCGCGAAGTGACGGCCTTCATGGGGGCTGCGAACCTGGGCGATATCGTTGAAGAAGTGTTTGTGCGCGACGAGATCAAGCCCGCAAGCAGCGTTCTGACCAACCACCCCAAGTTCCTGTCCCGCGAAAAAGACCCGTATGAGACGAATCACTACATGGCGAATTGGCCGATCCCGCTGATCAGCCGCGCCAAGCCGTCGAACAACTCGATCTTCCCGCGCCATGCCCGTATGGCGGATTTCCCCATTCCGCTGACCGACCGGCGCAAGCCGTTCACAGGCTCGATTATTGGCCGTCACCAGCGCATGGCAAACTTTCCGATCCCGCTGCTGAGCAAACGCAAGCCCAACACCGCATCGATGTTTGAACGTCATGCGCGTATGGCGAATTTCCCGATCCCGCTGACCAGCAAGCGCAAGCCGTTCACCGGTTCGATTTTTGGCCGTCACCAGCGCATGGCAACGGTTCCATTCCCCCTGTTGATCAACGGCAAAACCGGCACAAACTCGCTGATGCCGGGCGGGCCGCGCATGGCGAACTTCCCGATTTCCCTGCTGAGCGGGCGCAAACCCAACACGGCGTCGATCTTTGGCCGTCACGCCCGCATGGCGAACTTCCCGATCTCGTTGACCAGCAAGCGCAAACCGTTCACTGGTTCGGCCTTTTCGCGCCATGCCCGTATGGCTGACATGATCCTGCCGCTGGTGATGAAACGCTCGGAAGGTGGCTCAAAAGGCTTTACCATGTCCGGCCTGTTTGGCCTGCCGACACTGATCCGCCGCTAACACGGTTTCCGCGCCGATCGTCAAACAAGCGATCGGCGCAGATGAAATGCTTGGGTCGCGGCCTGACGGTTGGCCCCGACCCACACCCCAAATTTACAGCGAAATGCGGAACCGGGCGAACCCATCCGGGCCATCTCCGGCCTCTTCGATCTGCAAATCCACCTGATCCAGATAGGCTTTTGCTGCGGGCCCTGTGTCAAACAACACGGTGGTGCCGGGCATCGGCGCGAATGACCAATTGGCATCCGCGCGCGGGCTGATCGTGCCTTTTTCCACGATATAGCGCACGATCACATCGCGGTTGGTATCAGGGCCTTCAAACACAGTTGTGGCCGCCGACGCCCCCGGGAAATTGCCGCCGCCACCAGCGCGGTAATTGTTGGTCGCAATGATGAATTCGGCCGTCAGATCCAGCGGCGCGCCATTGTACATCAGGTTCACAATCCGGCTGGCCGAAGCATCAAGCAACGCGCCTTTGGGGTCATATTTCGACGGCTG
>JBGCDD010000229.1:0-17252 GCA_045105075.1 Sedimentitalea sp.
TGTGACGCTGGCGATGGGCGTGCCGACAATCTGGCTGGGCTTGTTGGGCTTTGCGGGCAAATCCGGGTCGAAATTGACCTCGCTCAAACGCACGGTGATTGGCGGTTCGGCCTGTCCGCCCTCGATGATCGACACTTTCCGCGACACCTACGGGGTGGAAACGATTCACGCCTGGGGCATGTCGGAAATGAGCCCGCTTGGATCGACCAACATGCCGCTGGCCAAACACAAGAAGCTGCCCGTGGCCGAGCAACACAAGCTGCGCGAAAATCAGGGGCGTCCGCCCTTTGGAGTCGACCTGAAAATCGTCGACGACAATGGTAACAATTTGCCCCATGACGGTCAGGCACAGGGTGATTTGCTGGTCAAAGGCCACTGGGTGCTGGACAGCTATTTCATGCAGGAAGGCGGTTCGATCCTGAGTGACGGGTGGTTTGCCACCGGCGATGTGGCCACGTTGGATCCAGACGGATACCTGACGATCAAGGACCGCTCGAAGGATATCATCAAATCGGGCGGCGAATGGATCAGCTCTGTGGAATTGGAAAACATCGCCATGGCGCACCCGAAATTGGCCAACGCCGCAGTGATCGGTGTGGCCCATGCCAAATGGGACGAACGCCCGGTGTTGGTGGCAGTGCCAGGCGAAGGCGAAGATCCGTCAGAGGCCGAACTGCTGGCATTTTTCGATGGCAAAATTGCCAAATGGCAGGTGCCCGACAAGGTGGTGTTCATCGACGCATTGCCGCTGAACGCCACGGGCAAAGTGCTCAAACGTGATCTGCGCGATCAATTCGCGGATGTTCTGACGGCCTGAGGCATGGCCCCGATCCGTCATGGGTCGGGGCTTTTGCTCTAGCTTTGCACGGTGGCTTCGGTCGGCATTTTACAGCGCTGCTGTTCCATGCGCAGGGTGATGGCGTCATAGTTGCCTTTGGCCGACGCCAGCGCATTTGATTTGTCATCCGTTGTGGCCAGCAAAAACGCCGCCGGCCAGAACAGCACCAAGGCCACGCCTGTGGCCACGGCATCGGTGGTGGCGGCCTTGTTCTGCTCTTCAACCAACGTGTTCACACTGCGCGCGATTTCGTTGCGCTCGGACAGCAATTGCGAACAGCTGAGCCCGACAAAAGTGGACGGGCTGACATAGTTTGATTGAACGTTCTTGGCCTGTTCGGCGCATCCGGCCAAAACAGTCGCGCCCAGAACCAGCGGCAAAAGCATGCGTTTCATCAGAATTCCGACCCTTCCTGTCATGGTGTTACACCGTGGGGTAGGCTGCGAAACGCGCGTCCAAAGGGCACAATTGCGTTTCTTTCAAGATGCTTGTGACTGGGCGTTTCAACCGAGCCGGCAACCAGAACCAAGCCTATCACTGGCCTGCGCAAATGCTCGGCCGACAGCCAACCGCCGCGTTTCTATTTGCCAACATGAGGTTCAGAGTGCGGTATGCAGGGTGCCACCCGGCCATAGGCGCGAATTTTGGAGCGGGTGAAGGGAATCGAACCCTCGTCATCAGCTTGGGAAGCTGCTTCTCTACCATTGAGATACACCCGCAACGCCCTTTTGAATATCCATCACAGGCGAAAAACGCAAGGCCGAAACACCGCAAGTCTGCTGCGGGTTTATCTGACGTGCCGTTTGCCAATGGCGGTGATGCTGCACCACAAAACGCAAAGTGTGGTCCTAAATGCCCGGCAAAATCCAACCGTTTTCAATCTCCATGACACAGATCTGACAGCTTGGGATTGAGCGTTTTCCTGATGTTTGCCCCGGTATCAGCTGGAATGGGGTAGGCTGGCAGTGATCCGTTGCACCGCCGTTTGGCGTAGATCATCAGCGCATGCGTGGTGTTTTAATACCACGCATGCGGACTATGACGGCTCAGCCCTCTGTTGGCAGGCGGGCAACTTCGGCGCACCGCGCCCAGGTGGTGCGCGCGTCGGCCAGGTTCAGCAGCCATTCCACCGGGACACCGGTGGGCGTGCCAACCCCGTGCACTGCCCCCATCACTGCGCCGATCAACAAACTGCGCCCGGCGCTATCACCGCCCGCGCTGGTGTTGGCCTCGATTGCATCGCGGTACGTGGGCGCGTGGGTCAGGATGTGAAAGGCCAACGGCACCCCCATGTTCAGATGACAGGCGCGTTTTGTTATCTCGCCATAGGCCACGCTGTCGGTGATGTCGCTGTCCAGCGCCCCCAGCAGCAGCGATTTCGCCGGGTCCGGCGCGGTGTTGGCCGCAGCGCGCAAGGCGTCGTGCACATCGGTGCCGTCCGTTACGGAGCTAAACAGATGGGCCACCACGCTGGCATATATCTCGGCCTCGGAATTGACATTGGTGACCTGTACGGCGCGCATCTGGTCGGCGCTGGGATATCCGACCAAAGCCGGCAGCGTGCTGAGCGCCGGCAACTGGTCATCATCAACGCCGGACGGGCTGGTTTCGGCCGTCAGATTGGCCAAAGTGCCCCGGGTGGGGCGATCAATATAGCCGTTATAGGGACCACCGGCGCCAAAGTGCGCGCTATAGGCGGCGCTGTAACCGCTCACGTCAAAGCGTCCGGTTTGTGCCATATGGGTCATCGCCAACATCAGGGTTTCGCCGTATTGGCTTTGCGCGCCAAACGGGCGACCCGGGTGCGCGTCATAGGCGGGCACATCGGCGAAATGGGCCGGATCATAGGGCACAAACGCGGTGCTGCCATGGCGATCCCTGATCTCGCCAATGCGGGCCACATCATAGATCCAATGCACGCCGAGGCTGGCGGCATCCGACACCAGCGCGCCCATCATCAGGGCGCCGCGCCGGCTCATCCGCGCCTCCTGCGGCGGCGACCGCCATCATCTGATTTGGTGTTGAAATTGACATTTGGCAGGGTGACGATGGAATTTAGGATGGGGAAAGGCTCCACAGAATTTGGGATGTTGGACGCATTGACGAAATGCTCCTGAAAGCGAGGTTCAATCGCGGTTTCGATCTTGTGAATTTGGCGCACGGTTTCTTCGATCTCGGCCCGGGCGTCGCGGTTCAGCAAAGCAATGCGCGCGCCGGTGCCTGCAGCGTTGCCAGCCGAGGTGACCTTGTTCAGCGGCGCATCGGGGATCATTCCCAACACCATGGCGTGTTTGGGGCTGATATGGGCGCCGAACGCCCCGGCCAGCACCACGCGGTCGACGTTATCAACGCCGAACTTGTCCATCAACAGGCGCGCTCCGGAATAGAGCGCGGCCTTGGCCATCTGGATTTCGCGGATGTCGCGATTGGTGACGGTGATCTTGGGCCCGCCGGTCGCGGTACCGTCCCAGACCAGATAGGAATAGGTGCGCCCGTCCAGAATGCAGCGCTCGGACCCGGTTTGCGCCGGCGAGCCGATCAGGCCCGGCCCGTCGAGCAGCCCGGCCATACGCATCTCGGCCACCATTTCGATGATGCCCGAGCCGCAAATGCCGGTGATGCCGGTGGCCGCGATGGCCTCGTCAAAGTCGGGATCCGTTGACCACAGATCAGAGCCGATCACCTTGAAGCGCGGTTCCTTTGAGGCGGGGTCGATTTCGACCCGCTCAATCGCGCCGGGGGCCGCCCGCTGGCCGGAACTGATCTGCGCGCCCTCGAACGCGGGGCCAGTGGGTGAAGAGCAGGCCAGCACTTTTTCGCGGTTGCCCAGCAAGATTTCAGCGTTGGTGCCCACGTCGACCACAAGCACCAGATCTTCGGATTTGTCAGGTGCCTCGGACAAAGCCACCGCGGCGGCATCGGCGCCCACATGGCCGGCTATGCAAGGCAGCAGGTAAATCCGCGCGGACGGGTGCAGATCAAGATCCAACTCGCGCGCTTGCAAGTGCAGGGCGTCAGAGGTGGCCAAAGCGAACGGCGCCTGACCCAATTCAAACGGGTCAATGCCCAGCAGCAGATGGTGCATGACAGGGTTGCACACAAAAACCGCGTCCAGAATATCGGCGCGGGTGATTCCGGCCTCGTCACAGATCTGGCCGAACAGCGTGTTCATGCCCTCGCGCACGGCTGTGGTCATTTCTGCGGCACCGGAGGCGTTCATCATGGAATAGCTGACCCGGCTCATCAGATCTTCGCCAAAGCGGATTTGCGGGTTCATCAGGCCGGAGGAGGCGACAACCTCGCCGCTTTGCAAATCACACAGGTGCCCGGCAATGGTGGTTGAGCCCAGATCAATGGCGAGACCGTAAATGCGCCCTTCGTATAGCCCGCGCCAGACCTGCATGATGCGGGGCTTTTCCTCGAAATGGATCGCGCAGGTGACTTTGAAGCTGCCTTTGCGCAGGATCGGTTGCAACTGGGTCAGCATGCTCAGATCGATTTGGACGTCATCAAGGTGCCACTGGGTTTTGAGCGCGGCGCGCAGGCGTTCCAGATCGCCAGAGGGGTCATGCATGTCGGGTTCTTCAACCTCGACGTAAAACAGTTTGACCGATGGGTTCAGGGTGATGTCGCGGGCTTCGGCGCGTTTGCGCACCACCTGTTTGTGCACCTGGCTTTCGGCGGGCACATCGATCACCACATCGCCCATGACCTGCGCCTGACAGCCCAGCCGTCGCCCGTCGATCAGACCGCGTTTGGATTTGTACCGCTCTTCAACGCTGTTCCAATCGGACAGCGCATCGCTTTGTACGCTGAGCCCGTGTTTTGAGAATTCGCCGTAGCCAGGTGTGATCTGGCATTTGGAGCAGATGCCGCGCCCGCCGCAGACGCTGTCAAGATCGACGCCCAATTGACGTGCGGCTGTCAGGATGGGCGTGCCTTTGGCAAAGTGGCCGCGTTTGCCGGACGGTGTGAAGATAACGAGGGGGTCGCTGCTCATGGGGAAACATCCGCTGCTGGTTTAAGCGCAGTATAGGGCGGTGCAGATCGGCGGCAACGGCGTGAAACGTCACAGAGATCGTTGGAAACGCCATATTTGGGGTGTTGCGGGGATTGTGGGGGTGCAAGCCTCCGGCGGGGATATTTGTGGCAAGAGGAAAACCAGCCGCAAGATTTAGAGGGCGTGGCCTTTTCATGGGGCTAGAACCATGCGATAGGGTGGCCGTCAAACGGGGCTTTGCATGGGGATGACAAATGCAGATTCGTGAGGCACTCACCTTTGATGATGTTTTGCTTGTGCCGGCGGCCAGTTCGGTTTTGCCGGCGACTGCGGACACTGCGACGCGCGTGACACGGGCGATTTCGATGAACATTCCGCTGTTGTCCAGTGCGATGGACACGGTGACCGAGGCGCGTATGGCGATTGCCATGGCACAGGCCGGCGGCATTGGTGTGGTGCATCGCAACTTGGATATTGAGGCGCAATCACGCGAGGTGCGCCGGGTGAAGCGGTTTGAATCCGGTATTGTTTACAACCCTATTACACTGACACCTGAGCAGACGTTGGCAGATGCAAAAGCCCTGCAGGAGCGGTATAATGTTACCGGGTTTCCGGTTGTTGATGAAAAGGGCCGTGTTGTTGGGATTGTGACGAACCGCGATATGCGCTTTGCCAGTGATGATTCAACGCCGGTGAAGGTGATGATGAGCACCGACAACCTGGCGGTTCTGCATGAGCCTGCGGATCGCGATGAGGCGCGCAGCTTGATGAAAGCGCGGCGGATCGAGAAGCTGCTGGTGACAGATGGTTCTGGCAAATTGACGGGGTTGTTGACGTTGAAAGACGTGGAGCAGGCGGTTTTGAATCCAACCGCGTGTAAGGACGAGCTTGGGCGTTTGCGCGTGGCCGCCGCCAGCACGGTTGGCGACGCTGGGTTTGAGCGGGCCGAGGCGCTGGTGGATGCGGGTGTGGATATGATTGTGATTGACACAGCGCACGGTCATTCAGAAGGCGTGGCCGCCGCTGTGCGACGTGCCAAGGCACTGTCAAATGAAGTGCAGATCGTCGCCGGCAACGTTGCTACGGGCGAGGCCACCCGGGCTTTGATTGATGCGGGGGCAGATGCGATCAAGGTTGGGATCGGTCCGGGCAGCATTTGCACCACGCGCATGGTTGCCGGTGTTGGTGTGCCGCAGCTGACTGCGATCATGGATTGCGCCGGGGCGGCAGGGGACGTGCCGGTTATCGCAGATGGCGGCATCAAGTTTTCAGGTGATTTCGCCAAAGCAATCGCGGCGGGGGCGTCCTGTGCGATGGTGGGCAGTATGATCGCGGGAACGGACGAATCTCCGGGCGAGGTCATTTTGTACCAAGGGCGCAGTTTCAAAAGCTATCGTGGCATGGGCTCACTGGGCGCAATGGCGCGCGGGTCCGCGGACCGTTATTTTCAGAAAGACGCGGCCAGTGACAAGCTGGTGCCCGAGGGGATCGAAGGGCAGGTGCCTTACAAGGGCAGTGCCAGCGCGGTGATCCATCAGCTGGTGGGCGGACTGCGCGCTGCGATGGGTTATACCGGGTGCGCCACAGTCGATGAGATGCGCCGCAATTGCAACTTTGTGAAAATCACCGGCGCGGGTCTGAAGGAAAGCCACGTGCATGATGTTCAGATCACGCGGGAAAGCCCCAACTACCGCGTGATGTAAAGGGCGATGTGGGCGTAGGTTAGCAGCTTTAGAACCTTTAGGTGGTGGCATCGTCAAGATTGGGTTTTCAAAGCGTGAACCGTTGCAAGGTTCGAGAACGAGATGTCCGGCTTGTGTTTCAAAGCGTGCTGTTTTGACCTTGTAAAAAACGACTGCACCGCGACAGTTTGGCGACAAAAGTGAGAGTTGACTGTGACACCTTCAGCCCGGATTAGCGCTGCGATCGACCTGATGGAGCGCATTCTTAACGGTGAGCTGGCAGATCGGGCTTTGGCTGGATGGGGGCGCAAGAACCGGTATGCGGGGTCCAAGGACCGGGCTGCGATAGCGGATCTGGTCTATGATGTTTTGCGGCGCAAACGCAGTCTTGCGGCACGTGGTGGCGGTGAAAGTGGTCGGGCTTTGCTGCTTGGGTACGTGCGCGACAAAGGGCTCGGGCCTGACACTGTTTTTGGTGCTGGCACCTACGCGCCGCCTGCGTTGAGCGATGAGGAACAAGCAAGCGGGCGTGCGCCGCAGCCCGACAGCAGCGAAAGCGCTGATTTTCCCGAGTGGCTTTGGCGTGATGTTGAGGAGTCGCTGGGTGCAAATGCGCAGCCAATCGCTCAGCAGATGCGCCACAGGGCTGGCGTGCACCTTCGGGTCAATCTTGCCAAACTGAACCGTGATAGCGCGATTGAAAAACTGGCCTCGGAAGGGATCATCTCGCGGGCGCATGTGCTTTCTCCGTCGGCTCTGGAGGTTGTTGAGGGCGCCAAAAAGATCAAACATGCGCAGGCTTATTTGGACGGTGAGATTGAGTTGCAAGATGCGTCGTCTCAAGCGGTCGCAGATGTGGTGCCCCTAAAGAGCGGCGAAACGTTGTTGGATTTCTGTGCAGGTGGCGGTGGCAAAAGTCTGGCAGTTGCAGCGCGTGTTGCGGGCCGCTTCTTTGCCCACGATATTGATCAAGGGCGGATGAAGGACCTGCCGGTGCGCGCGGCGCGTGCGGGGATGACCGTGGATGTGTTGTCGTTGGCGCAGGTGCTGCACAGGGCGGCGTTTGACGCAGTTCTGATTGATGCACCGTGTTCGGGCAGTGGATCCTGGCGGCGCGATCCTCAGGGAAAATGGATGCTGACACCCGATGCGTTGAACCAAACCGTGACGATGCAGCGCGACATACTTGAACAGACGGCGCCCTTCGTTAAATCCGGCGGGTATCTGGTTTATGCGACGTGTTCGCTTTTGGAGCGTGAAAATAGTCGTCAGGTTGACCAGTTTCTGTCGCGGCACAATGACTACTCTCTTACATCTCAAAAAAGGTTCACGCCGCTGGATGGCGGCGACGGGTTTTATTGCGCGGTTCTGCAAAGAGGCTAGGTGCGTTTGCTCTGGAACGGATCTGCGGCTGACGGCGTACGGGATACCGGTTTTTCGGTATTTTTCGGTGCGGTGTGAGTCGCACAATAAACCACGTTCCTTTCGGTTTTCTTACTGCCTGTGACTGCGCCACCCAGAGCTGCCGTTATGCCAGGCAGATGCGAAATGGGCACAGTCCGCGCGCGCAAAGGTTGAGCGGTGTCGCGTCGTATGCGAGCGCTGATCGCTGGCCGCCAATGAAAATTGGCCCGGACACGTCACCCAAACAAAACGATGCAAATGCAAAACAGTAATTTCGATCATTTGGCGAAATTGCGCATGAATATAGTGCATGCAGCGCGACTTCATATCTGGATCAGGGCTGCGAATCGCCTGAGTCGCGCTCGTTTCTCGGGCAACGCAACAGGGGCGGGTGCTCGTTTCTCGCATAATTGCAGTAGAATTAAGCGGATCGGCAACTAAACTGTGGCACAATTACACACTCGTTAGAAGGTATCTATGCAACCTATGCGGGTGTGTTGTATTGATTCACGAGGGATTAACCCTTTTCAACTGACATAGACCCAACGAATCCGTCAGGGAGCCCTCATGTGACATCACGCGACGTAACAATTCTGTCTGACCAACGCATTACGCCACCTGATCGTATGCGTGTTGTGTCGATTCTCATTCTGGCGATTGTGCTTTGTGCGGTCGCTTGGTTGATCGTTCCTCAAGGCCTGTTTTCGCGGTTGATGATCGCTGCAGCTGGCACGCTGGTTTTGGTTGCGTTGGGTCTGGAACTGCGCGCGCGCGCCCAGCGGACGGCGCGTGATCTGGCGGTGGACGTGCTGACCGGGTTTATTGAAAAAGACGCGGCACCCAGTTTTGTTACTGACGAAGATGGCATGGTGCACACGCGAAATGCAGCTGCTTTTGCGCGCTACAGCGACACCTCAAGCAGCACTTTGTCGGGCACATTGAATGCGGTTTTCGCCAATCCTGCAGCCGTTTTGTATCGCTTACAGTGTCGTGCAAAACTCGAAGGCGCCGCGCGCGAAGACGTCGTCACCCGCAAAGGACACATGCGGTTGGCTGTGCATCAACTTGAAGGGCAGGGCTATCTTTGGCGGGTTGAAGATATTTCGGAACGTCCCAGTGGCGCGCGTAGCTCTGAAAGCCTGCCGATTCCGATGATCACCGTTGGGCGTTCCGGCGCGGTACTGTTTATGAATGACGCAGCCCGGCTGCTTGTGGGGGAGCGGATAAAAGCGCTTGACCGGCTTTTTTCGACAATGCCAGTTCAGCCAGGAAACATGAACACGATCAATACGTTGCAAGGCACAATGGATGTTCTGGTGGCAGAGCATCATTCCACAGCAGGTCGGCGCGAATTGTACTTGCTGCCCTTGGGCGGTGACACCAACCCAGACCACGAGGCCGTGTTCAAAACCTTGCCAGTGCCAATGCTGAAAATGTCGGGCGAAGGTGAAATTTTGATGATCAACCGACTGGCCAGTACGCTGATTTCCAACAAGATCGAGGCCGGCACGCTGATTGGCGAAGTGATGCAGGGTTTGGGGCGTCCGATTTCTGACTGGCTGCGCGACACCGTGTCGGGCCACTCTACCCATCAATCAGAATTCTTGCGTCTGACGCGCCAAGACAAAGAGGTTTTTGTTCAGGTTACTCTCAGCCGCGTCATCGAATCGGGCGAGGCGCGGATCATCGCCGTTCTCAATGATGCCACCGAGCTCAAAACCCTGGAAGCCCAGTTTGTGCAAAGCCAGAAAATGCAGGCGATCGGACAACTCGCCGGCGGGGTAGCGCATGATTTCAACAATCTCTTAACGGCAATATCAGGCCATTGTGACCTGTTGTTGTTGCGCCATGACCAGGGTGACCAAGATTACGGAGACTTGGTTCAGATCAACCAAAACGCCAACCGCGCGGCCGCTCTGGTCAGCCAGTTGCTGGCGTTTTCGCGCAAACAAACGTTGCGGCCCGAAGTTTTGGATTTGCGCGACACACTGTCCGATCTGACCCATCTGCTCAACCGATTGGTGGGCGAAAAAGTCACGCTCACGCTCAGCCACGACCCGGTCTTGCGTGCAATCCGTGCCGACAAACGCCAATTGGAACAGGTGCTTATGAACCTGGTGGTGAACGCGCGAGATGCCATGCCCAAAGGCGGGGAAATTCGAATTGAAACCGAAGTTTTGACCTTGCAGGAACCTCTCACCCGCGACCGTGCAACTGTACCTGCCGGTGAGTTCGTAACGGTCAAAGTGTCTGACGAAGGCACCGGCATCGCACCTGACAAGATCACCAAAGTCTTCGAACCCTTTTTCACCACCAAGCGGACGGGAGAAGGCACCGGTTTGGGCCTGTCCACCGCCTATGGTATTATCAAGCAGACCGGCGGTTTCATTTTTGTGGACAGCATTGTGGGATCGGGAACCACCTTCACGCTCTACTTCCCGATCAACGAGCGCGACAACGCGCAGCCTGTCAGCAAGGCAAAGGTCGAGCCTGCATCCTCGCCAAAACAGGGCGAAGGGGTGGTTTTACTGGTAGAGGACGAAGCGCCAGTACGCGCCTTTGCTTCACGGGCGCTGCGATTGCGCGGCTATACGGTTCTCGAGGCCGAATCGGCCGAAGACGCTTTGCGCACTTTGGAAGATCCGGGATTGACCGTAGATGTTTTTGTCACCGATGTGGTGATGCCAGGCATGGATGGCCCCAGCTGGGTGCGCGAGGCCCTCAAACAGCGCCCGGACGTGCGGGTTGTTTTCGTCTCGGGCTACGCAGAGGGCGCTTTCGGTGATTCTCAGCCCCTGGTGCCAAATTCGGTTTTCTTGCCAAAACCGTTTTCACTCAATCAGTTGACGGAAACCGTACATCAGCAATTGCATTGACACCTAGCGCACCGGGATGTTGTCATAAAGATCAAACTCTGCGCCACATTTGGCGCGCAGTTTGGCAATCGTTTCCGGTCTCAGCGAAAGGTCCTGGCGCGGCGACACGTTGCGCAGCTCAAGCGTGAAATCGACTCCAAGCCGGGTCTTGAGGAAACTGTCGAGTGCCGCGCTGTCCTCGTAGCGAAACAAATGCGTGATGTTCGTGCCATTCGGACGCGCTTCAAGAAACTTGGCCTGACTGCCAACATTGGCATAACCCGGTCGGTCGCCTTTGGCATATGCAGACACAAAATCATCAAAGCTGATGTGCTCGGTTGAATTCGGTTTACCGCTCATGAAGGGGCGTTTTCGATAGCGATACCAACTGCCTAGCCAACTTATTGGTTCGCGCATGACAGCTATGGTTTCCATATCGACATTGCATACTTTTTCAAACATCTTCCGGAAAAACCGATTGTAGCGATAAAGCGGCGCGTGTTTCAAATCGGGCGGGTCGGAAATGACCATATCGGCAAACGGCGCCAATGCCGCCTGATAAGCTGTGGTTCCGGTTTTTGGCACCGAAAGCAAAACCAGCCGTTCTTTATAAAAAACCAGCATATCCGAGCTCCTTCCGTTTGGATTGGGCCGCCAAGTTTGCGCGTAAACCACTCTTTAACCGCTTTTGAGAGACATTGGTTGTGTAAAATATGATTGAAATGTTCTCTTTTTGGTCTCATAGTGAACAAGAGGTGAACAAAGCAGCGATTGCCGCCCTCAAAAGGGTGTGACAATAAGAAAGGGAACAGGAACATGGCGGATCTTTTGACAATGAACAACAAGAAAAGCGGCGACAAGCAAAAGGCGTTGGACAGCGCTTTGGCCCAGATCGAACGTCAGTTCGGCAAGGGCTCGATCATGAAGTTGGGAGCCGAGGGTGCGGTTCAGGAAATCGCGGCCAGTTCGACCGGTTCGCTTGGGTTAGACATTGCGTTGGGGATTGGTGGTCTGCCAATGGGGCGGATCGTTGAAATCTATGGCCCTGAAAGTTCAGGCAAAACCACGCTGACCCTGCACTGTGTGGCCGAGCAGCAAAAGGCGGGTGGTGTGTGCGCGTTTGTTGATGCCGAGCACGCGCTTGATCCGCTCTATGCCCGCAAAGTGGGAGTCGACATTGATGAGCTGCTGATCAGCCAGCCTGACACGGGCGAACAAGCGCTTGAGATCACCGACACATTGGTGCGCTCGGGGGCGGTCAATATGGTGGTGGTCGATTCGGTGGCGGCACTGACGCCAAAATCGGAACTGGAAGGCGATATGGGCGACAGCAGCGTCGGCGTTCAGGCCCGTCTGATGAGCCAGGCCATGCGCAAACTGACCGGTTCAATCAGCCGCAGCAATTGTATGGTGATCTTCATCAACCAAATCCGGATGAAGATCGGCGTGATGTTTGGTTCGCCCGAAACCACAACCGGGGGCAACGCGCTCAAATTCTATTCCTCGGTGCGCCTTGATATCCGCCGCATTGGTTCGGTCAAAGACCGCGATGAGGTGGTCGGCAATGCCACCCGGGTGAAAGTGGTCAAAAACAAGGTCGCGCCGCCGTTCAAACAGGCGGAATTTGATATCGTTTACGGTGAAGGCATCTCCAAAATGGGCGAGTTGCTTGACCTGGGCGTGGCCGCGGGGGTCGTCGCCAAATCCGGTTCTTGGATGAGTTACGGCGACGAACGAATTGGTCAGGGGCGTGAAAACGCCAAACAATTCCTGCGTGACAACACCCGCATGGCCTTGGAAATCGAGGATAAAATCCGCGCAGCCCACGGTCTTGAATTCGACATGCCAAAATTGGCAGACGAAAGCGACACAGATATTCTTGAAGCCTGATCCCTTAGATCAGTGACGAAAAGGGCAAAGGCGCGTTCCAATCGGAGCGCGCCTTTTCCGATCATGCCCCGGTGGACAGGGCGCGGCCGGACCGCTATTGGATTTAAACCTTTGTAATCCGCCCGAAAGCCCGCGTTCATGCCCACGCTCAATGACATCCGCTCGACCTTTTTGACCTATTTCGAAAAGCAAAATCACCGCGTTGTTGCCTCCAGTCCGCTGGTGCCGCGCAACGATCCAACCTTGATGTTTGCAAATTCGGGAATGGTGCCGTTCAAAAACCTGTTCACAGGTGTGGAAACGCGCGACTACAAGCGCGCGACCACGGCGCAAAAATGCGTGCGCGCGGGTGGCAAACACAATGATCTGGACAATGTCGGCTACACCGCACGCCATCATACGTTCTTTGAAATGCTGGGAAATTTCAGCTTTGGCGACTATTTCAAGTCCGATGCGATTGAATTTGCCTGGGAACTGATCACCCGCGAATTGGATATCCCCAAGGACAAGCTGGTGGTGACGGTCTATCACACCGATGATGATGCTGCGGAGCTGTGGAAAAAGATCGCCGGTATTGGCGACGACCGTATCATTCGCATCGCCACTGACGATAATTTCTGGATGATGGGTCCAACAGGGCCATGCGGTCCCTCCAGCGAGATTTTCTTTGATCACGGCGACCACATCTGGGGCGGACCTCCGGGCAGTCCCGAAGAGGATGGTGACCGCTTTGTCGAAATCTGGAACCTCGTGTTTATGCAATACGAGCAGTTCGAAGATGGCAGCCGCACCGAGTTGCCGAACCAGTCGATCGACACCGGAATGGGCATCGAACGGGTGGCCGCGCTGTTGCAAGGCACCAACGATAATTACGCCACCGACCTGATGCGCAGCCTGATTGAGGCCAGCGCCGACGTGACCAGCACCGACCCGGACGGTCCCGGCAAAACCCATCACCGGGTGATTGCGGATCATTTGCGCTCGACGTCGTTTTTGTTGGCCGATGGGGTGATGCCGTCCAATGACGGACGCGGCTATGTGCTGCGTCGGATCATGCGTCGGGCCATGCGGCACGCGCATTTGCTGGGGGCAAAAGACCCGGTGATGCACCGCTTGGTGCCTGCTTTGGTGCGCCAGATGGGAGCGGCTTACCCGGAGTTGGGTCAGGCCCAGGCCCTGATCGAAGAAACGCTACGGCTGGAAGAGACCCGTTTTAAACAGACGCTGGATCGCGGTTTGAAGCTGCTTGATGATGAATTGTCGGGCCTGCCAGATGATGCCGCTTTGCCAGGTGAGGCGGCTTTCAAGCTTTATGACACCTTTGGGTTGCCGTTGGATCTGACCCAGGATGCGCTGCGCGAAAAGGGGCGCAGCGTTGATACTGACGGGTTTGATGCGGCCATGGCCGAGCAAAAAGCCAAAGCCCGCGCGGCCTGGACCGGCAGCGGCGAGGCCGCAGATGCCACCATTTGGTTCGACATCGCAGATGCCCATGGAACCACTGATTTTTTGGGGTATGACACCGAAATCGCCGAGGGCCAGATTGCAGCCTTGGTGCAGGACGGCAGCGAAATCACCAAGGCTGATACCGGCGCGCAGGTGCAAATCGCGCTGAACCAGACCCCATTTTATGGCGAAAGCGGCGGTCAGGTTGGTGATACCGGCGTGATCAAAACCGAAACCGGCGAGGCCATTGTCACCGACACGCGCAAAGCGGCCGGCGTTTTCATCCATGTCGCAAAAGTGCGCGAGGGACAGATCAGTGCGGGCCAGGCGGCGCATTTGTTGGTCGACCAACAGCGTCGGCGCAGCATCCGCGCCAATCATTCAGCCACGCATTTGCTGCACGAAGCCCTGCGCGCGGCGTTGGGAGATCACGTGGCACAGCGCGGCTCACTCAATGCGCCGGACCGGCTGCGGTTTGATTTTTCCCACGGCAAAGCGCTGGACCGCGAACAATTGGCCCGCGTCGAGGCCGAGGTGAACGCTTACATCCGCCAGAACGCCCCGGTTGAAACCCGCATCATGACCCCAGATGACGCGCGTGGCATCGGTGCGCAGGCGTTGTTTGGCGAAAAATACGGCGATGAAGTACGTGTGGTGTCGATGGGCCAGCAGCCAGGGTCGGGCAAGGGCAGCGATGGGCAGACCTATTCGCTAGAGCTTTGTGGTGGCACCCACGTCGCGCGCACCGGCGATATTGGCGTTTTTGTCACTCTGGGTGACTCCGCTTCCAGTGCGGGCGTGCGCCGGATCGAAGCGCTGACCGGGGCCGAAGCCTTTGCCTATTTATCGGCGCAAGATAACCGTTTGGGTGAAACTGCGCTGGCGCTGAAATCACCACCAAGTGATGTGCCCGAGCGCGTCCAGGCCTTGTTGGACGAACGTCGTGCGCTTAGCAACGAAGTGGCGCAATTGCGCCGTGAATTGGCAATGTCCGGCGGTGGGCAATCTGCTCCCGACGCGCTGGACGTGAATGGCGTGGCCCTTGTGGCGCAGGTGATCAGTGGCGTCACAGGCAAGGATTTGCCCGCGCTGATCGACGAGCACAAAAGCCGCATCGGATCAGGCGCGGTGTTGCTGATTGCCGATGCCGGCGGCAAAGCGGCTGTGGCGGCGGGTGTGACGCCAGATTTGACCACGTCACTTTCGGCTGTCGATCTGGTCAAGGCGGCGGTTGCGGCCTTGGGTGGCAAAGGCGGCGGTGGGCGCGCAGATATGGCCCAAGGCGGCGGCCCGGATGTGGCCAACGCACAAGAAGCGATCAAGGCGGCGATGGCCGTGATGGAGGCGTAAAATGGCAGCTTTGTGGATTGCGCATGTGACGGTCACAGATGAAGAGGCCTATAGCCGCTATGCGGCCTTGGCGACCGAGGCGATTGCCGATCATGGCGGTGTGTTTATTGCGCGCGGCGGGCGGTTTGTGCAGCTTGAGGGCCAGGCGCGTCCGCGCAATGTCGTGGCGCGCTTCCCATCGGTTGAAGATGCGGAAAAGTGCTATAACTCTGATATTTACCAGCGCGCTCTCAGTCACGCCCGGGATGCATCCGAGCGTGAGTTGCTGATTGTCGAAACCGACGAATAAGGCCTAAGAGGCGGCGCGCGCCGCCCGCTTACGCTCGTGTGGGTCAAGGTGACGCTTGCGCAAACGGATCGCGCCGGGCGTCACTTCGACCAGTTCGTCATCGTCGATATAGGCAATCGCTTCTTCCAACGACAGCGTGATCGGCGTGGTCAAGCGCACGGATTCGTCGGTGCCCGACGCACGCACGTTGGTGAGCTTTTTGCCCTTGAGCGGGTTCACCTCAAGATCGTTCTCACGGCTGTGTTCGCCGATGATCATGCCCTGATAGACGTCCGCCTGCGCGCCGATGAACATGCGCCCGCGTTCCTCGAGGTTCCACAGCGCGTAGGCCACCGAAACGCCTTTTTCCATCGAGATCAGCACACCTGCGCGCCGCCCCGGGATCGCGCCTTTGTGCGGTGTCCAGCCGTGAAACACCCGGTTCAAAACACCAGTGCCGCGCGTGTCGGTCAGGAATTCACCGTGATAGCCAATCAATCCGCGGCTGGGCACATGGGCGATGATGCGGGTTTTTCCCGCACCAGCGGGCTTCATCTCGGCCAGCTCACCTTTGCGCACGCCAGTGATTTTTTCGATCACAGCGCCGGAATATTCGTCATCCACATCGATGGTGACTTCTTCAACCGGCTCGTTGCGCACGCCGTCGATGTCCTGAAACAGGACCTGTGGGCGCGAAATCGACAGCTCAAAGCCTTCGCGACGCATGTTTTCGATCAGAACGCCCATTTGCAATTCACCGCGCCCGGCGACTTCAAATGCGTCCCCGCCCGGTGTGTCAGAGACCTGAATGGCCACGTTGCTTTCGGCTTCTTTCATCAAACGGTCACGGATCACACGGGATTGCACTTTTTTGCCGTCGCGCCCGGCCAGCGGGCTGTCATTGATGCCAAAGGTGACAGTGATTGTGGGCGGATCAATCGGCTGCGCCTCGATGGCTTCGGACACATCCGGCGCCACAATTGTGTCGGCGACGGTGGCTTTGGTCATGCCAGCCAGGGTGACAATGTCGCCCGCTTCGGCCAGATCAATCGCCTGCTGCGCCAGGCCGCGGAACGCCAGGATTTTGATGGCGCGGAAGGTTTCGATTTGGCTGCCGTCGCGCGACAAAGCCTTGACCGGATCGCCGGCCTTCAATGTGCCGGATTCAACGCGACCGGTCAGAATGCGCCCTATGAACGGATCGCTGCCCAAAGTGGTGGCCAGCATGCGGAACGGTTCAGCGCGCGCGGCAACCTGCGCCGGGGCAGGGACGTGCTTGACGATCAAATCGAACAGCGCGGTCAGATCCTTGCGCGGCCCGTCCAGTTCCAGATCGGCCCAACCTGACCGGCCCGAGGCGTACATCGACGGGAAATCCAGCTGATCATCATCTGCGCCCAAGTTGGCAAACAGGTCAAAACATTCGTCCAGTGCGCGGTCTGGTTCGGCGTCGGGTTTGTCGACTTTGTTCAGCACCACAATCGGACGCAACCCCAGCGCAAGCGCCTTGGAGGTCACG
>JBGCDD010000230.1:0-4621 GCA_045105075.1 Sedimentitalea sp.
ATCTTGCCCGCTTTCAACCGCGCCCGCGCCTGATCAGAGCCGGCGCGACAAGCCCCAGCGCGTGCATCGCTTTGGCCGCAAAATGTCGCGCTGCATTACCGGTTGACAAGTCTGGTATACTAGTCTTCCTTTGCAGCCAATACTCAACGCTGCTGCATTTGGGACCGGTTTTGCCGATCGTCCAGGTGCAAGCCACAAAAACACGATCTAAAACTCAAGGGAGGACACTATGTTCAACAAATTCACAAAATCGCTGGTCGGGGCCATGGCGCTGACGGCTATGGGCTGTGCGGCCAATGCGGACAATTGGCGCGGCTGGAACATCCACGTTGATGGATATCCAAACACCGTGGCAATGGACAAATTCGCAGACCTGCTGGCAGAAAAAACCGGCGGCGAGATCACGTTGCAAATGTTCCACGGTGGCACATTGGGCAGCCAGCCCGACGCGGTCGAGCAGGTCCGCCTTGGTGGTCTGGCGGTTGGCAACTTCAATCTGGGGCCGATCGGACCCATCGCGGCTGCGGCCAATGTTGTGTCCTTGCCCTTTGTTTTCAAAGACGTGCCACACATGTTCCGGGTGCTGGACAGTGAAGGCGGAGCGGCCATCGCAGCCGGCATGGCCGAAAAGGGTCTGACGCCTTTGGCCTGGTTCGACGCGGGCGCGCGGTCATTTTACAACGGTGACAAGGCCATCAACACGCCCGCCGATGTGACCGGTATGAAAGTGCGCGTGATGAACAATGACCTGTTCACCGGCATGATCGCTGAATTGGGTGGCAACCCGTCTCCGATGGCCTTTGCCGAGGTTTATCAAGCGCTGAAAACCGGCGTTGTGGACGGCGCGGAAAACAACTGGCCGTCCTATGAATCCACCGGCCACTTTGAGGTTGCAGGTTACTATTCGCTGTCCCAGCACCTGATCATCCCCGAGTGTATTTGCGTCAACACCGACACGTTCAACGCCTTGTCGCCCGAGATGCAGGCCGCCGTGACCGAAGCTGCGCAAGAATCCGCGCTGCTGCAACGTGATCTGTGGGCCGCGCGCGAAGCCGCCAGCCGCAAAGCCGTTGAGGCCGCAGGCGTTGTTGTCAACGAAGTCGCCGACAAAGGCCCGTTCCAGTCGGCTATGGCTCCGGTCTATGAGGCTTACTTCAAGACCAACCCGGACCTGCGGTCACTGGTCGAACTGATCCAGGCCACCGACTGATCTGCGATCTGAACCAAGCGATGACCGCCCGGCTTTGACATCTCAGAGCCGGGCGTTTTCTGCCGGAGCCCCCCAATGAGCGATGCCCCTCACCTGCCCGCGCCGATCCGCCGTATGGATGCGTTTCTGGATCTGTTGGCTTTGGCCTGTCGCATTTTGACCGGTGTCGCGCTGGTGGTGCTGACGGTTATTTTCGGCTGGCTGGTGTTTGGCCGCTATGTGCTGAATGCCACGCCCACATGGGTGGAACAGGTCGCTTTGCTGCTGGTGATGCTGATCGCCTTTCTGGGCGCAGCTGTTGGCGTGCATGAAAACACACATTTGTCGGTCTCGGTCTTGCGCACCGCGGTGCCACGCCGGGTCCGTACAGTTCTGGTGGTGATCACCGATCTGGCAATGGCGGGTTTTGGCGGCTTGATGCTGTGGTTTGGCACCAAGCTGACGATGTTCAAATGGGGCTCGCTGATCCCTTTGATCCAATTGCCCGAAGGCCTGCGGTCGCTGCCGCTGACCATTGGCGGCGGGCTGATCCTGATCTTTACCATCGGCCATCTCATTCGGTTGTTTCTGGGTGTCGATCAACGCAGTGACAGCATAGAATAGGGCACGGATATGGGCGTTTTCTTTCTGTTGGGGGTTTTCGCCCTGTGTGTGGCCATCGGCGCGCCGGTCGCCTTTGCCCTTGGGATCTCGGCGATTGCGGCGTTCTGGTACGAAGGCCTGCCCCTGATGATCGGCTTTCAGCGCATCGTCAGCGGCATCAACGTCTTTGCCCTGATGGCGATCCCGTTTTTCATTTTCGCCGGCGAGCTGATGTTCCACGGTGGCATCGCCATGCGCCTTGTGCGTTTTGCCTCGGCGGCAGTGGGTGCGGTGCGCGGCGGTCTTGGCATCGTCAATGTGTTCTCTTCCATGCTGTTTGGCGGCATTTCCGGGTCGGCCATTGCTGATATCTCGGCGTTGGGGTCGATCCTGGTGCCGGTGATGAAGGAAAAGGGCTATGATGCGGATTACGCGGTGAACGTGACCGTGACATCGTCGATCGCCGGCATCATCATTCCGCCCAGCCACAACATGATCATCTTTGCCATCGCGGCGGGTGGCGGCATTTCGATCTCGAAACTGTTCCTGGCCGGGGTCGTTCCGGGCATTCTGATGTGCTTGTGTCTTGCGATGGCGGCCTATCTGGTCGCGGTCAAACGCGGCTATAGCGCCGAGAAATTCCCCGGCTGGACCGCCCTGTTGATTGCGTTTTTCGGCGCGATCCCAGGGCTTTTGACAGCCGTGATCATCGTCGGCGGCGTGCTGTCGGGCGTGTTCACGGTCACCGATTCCGGCGCGTTTGGTGCGATCTATGCCTTTGTGGTCACGCTGTTTGTCTACCGCTCGATCACCTGGGAAAAGTTTGTCACTGCGGTCGCAAGTTCGGTCAAGACCACCGCGATGGTGATGATCCTGATCGCCTGCGCGGGGGCATTCGCCTATATGCTGACCTTCTACCGCGTGCCCAGCCTGACGGTCGATCTGCTGACCGGGATGACGGACAATCCTATTCTGATCCTGCTGATGATCAACCTGGTGCTGCTTATCCTGGGCATGATCATGGATATGGCGGCGCTTATCCTGATCTGCACGCCGATCTTTTTGCCCGTGGCCCACAGCCTTGGCATTGACCCGCTGCAATTTGGCATGATCCTGTTGGTCAATCTGGGCCTGGGTCTGTGCACGCCGCCGGTCGGCTCGTGCCTGTTTGTGGGCTGCGCGGTGGGCAAGTTGCCGATGGAAAAAGCCGTGCGTACGATCTGGCCGTTTTACTTCGCGATCTTTATTGCGCTGATGTTGATCACCTTTGTGCCCGCGATCTCGCTGACCCTGCCGCGCTTGGTTGGCGGCTAAAGCCGCGTTGCGCTTTGGCCAAAGGCGGCTTCGTCTTCGGGGGCATAGATCGCCACGCCGCTCATGGTTTGATTGACGTGCAGCGGCCCGATCTGTTCGCCGTAAGTCGAAAAACCGGTGACATTATGCGCCGATAGCACCTTGGACAAGGCTCGGGTCATTTGCGATTGCTCGGCCTCGATCCGGCGCAAAATGCAATCGCACCCCAGAATATGCGCAGGCTTGCCGCCTTGTGACAGATCCGCCATGCGCCGGTCCAGATGGTCCACCATGTTCTGCGCCGAGGCCACAGTCAGCACCATCCCCTCGTCGATTGCCGAGAAAAACACCAACTCGCCGGCCTCGTTGACTTGCTGAATGGCGCGCACGTGATGGGTGCCCCCCAACCGCACCACCACCGGATGCGAGGCAAAGGTAAAGCGATCCAGCTGATTGGGGTCTTTGCCGACAATGCGCGCATATTCCCGCCCTGCAGGTTCGGCGTTGATCGATTTCACGATGCGCCGGTCGGGGTCGGCTTCGGTCACCACCATACGATCCTCGGCAGGCACAAGATGGTCCAGGCTGAACACTTGGGTCCGGTAACGGCTGCGGATCAGGGTCAGCACAGCCGCGTCACTGGCAACATTGCCGTTCAAGGACACCAGGGTGCGGCGAAAATCGGTTCCGTCCCCGGCGGATCCACCAAAAATCGGCATGTCTCGCAACGCCGGAGAGATGGTCGCGGTCAGCGCGTCTTCGGCCAAAGACAGGCCATCGACCACCAGAAAAGCAAAATCCGAAATCATATCAGGGTTGGCGTCTTGCAGACGCACCCGTTCCAGCGCGATGCGGTCAATCAGCGGTTGGGGCTGCAAATCGTGAAGATCGTCGATCTGCAAAGACTGGGTGGCAAAACCCGATGCCGGAAAGCCAACGGCGATGATTTGCCCGTCATCGTACCCTGTGGCGCTGATCTCGCCCGCCGTGGTGCAGGCCACAACATCTGTGTCGGGATAAAGCCGCTGGGCCTCGGCCACCACATCGTCAAACAGCGCCTGAGGCGACACAAACAGCGCCAAAAGGCTGAGCGTGCGCGTGCCGAAATCGCGTTTGATCTGGGCAATCGGTGAGGTATCTGCGGCGGAGGCCTGGCCGGTCAGCAAAACCGGATCAGCGGTGTTCTTGACGCATAGACGCACGTCTTTCGTCTCGACCATTGTCGCCATATCAATCGTCCCCCCGGGTGTCAGGGTATGGTGCTTGATCACCGCTTGGCAAGCCACTTGCATCACGGCGTCAGCCAGACAGCAAAAAAGGCGCACCCCGTCTCAGGGATGCGCCTTTGATTTTCGAGCCTGTTTTTACTTGGACGCCAGCTGCTTGGGCAAACGGAACGTCCAGAGCAATCCACCCTGGTTTAGGTAATTGACCTTCTTGGCCACTTCACCACCCCAAAGCGGCACGGCGCCGCCCCAGCCCGAGATCACAGTCAGGTACTGTTCGCCGTCCTGCTCCCAGGTGATCGGCTGGCCA
>JBGCDD010000231.1:0-15322 GCA_045105075.1 Sedimentitalea sp.
TGGAATTGTCGGTGTCGGTGCTGAGCGCGGCCTTGCGCTCGGAGGCAACAGGGCAGTCGCAAGCCATGCGCGGCACGGTCGCCTCGGTGGCCAAACGCGATCTGAAGGCGGGTGAAATGCTGGACGGGGAGGGCGGGTACACCGTCTATGGCAAAGCGTTACCGGTGGCGCGCGCCGGTGATGCGCTGCCCATTGGTCTTGCCCACGGGTTGGCGATTGCGCACGATGTGCGCGCGGGCGAGGTCGTCACCTTTGCGGATGTGAAGATGGGCGCCGATCCTGTTGCGGATCTGTACCATAAGGTGCTGCGCCGCGCTTCTGAGTGACGCGCCCCAGAGCTGCATCAGGTGTTTTCTGGCAATGAACCGCGCCGGGTTTGCCGGAGGCTCCAACTCATGAGTAGGATGGAGCATCATGAACAAGACAACGAACAAATATTCACCAGAAGTGCGCGAACGAGCCGTGCGGATGGTATTGGATGGTGAGCCATTGGAACGCCATTGGTCCGAGTGACAATGGCGAACGGGCAGCATGAGAGCCGTTGGGCAGCGATTGTGTCGATTGCGTCAAAGATCGGCTGTGCACCGCATACACTGAACGAGTGGGTCAAGAAGGTCGAGGTTGATACCGGTCAGCGCGGGGGCATCAGGACCGAACAAGCCGAGAAAATGAAGGCGTTGGAACGCGAAGTGCGCGAGCTCAAGCAGGCCAACGAGATCCTTCGCAAAGCGTCCGCATATTTTGCCCCCGCTCTTATCGCCGCAAGCGGCGACTGCCGCGCAGTGGGACGGAGCTCGACCGCCCATTCAAACGATGATCCGAATCATAGAAGATCATCGTGATGATCATGGGGTCGAGCCAATTTGCAGAGTTCTGCCGATTGCCCCAGCGACGTTCTATGATCACCTTGCCAAACGAGCAGACCCGTCGCGGCTGTCGGATCGTGCCAAGCGTGACGAAGGACTGAAGCCTGAGGTCGAACGTGTGTTTGAGGAGAACCTCAAAGTCTACGGCGTTCGAAAGATCTGGCATCAAATGCGCCGTGAAGGCTTCGATCTTGCACGCTGCACGGTTGCCAGATTGATGAAGGACCTTGGCATCGAAGGCGTCATTCGAGGCAAGAAGCCGAGGACAACGATCCCCGACAAGGCGCTGCCGTGTCCTTTGGACCGCGTGAACCGCCAATTCTATGCGCCAGCACCCAACGTGCTCTGGGTCAGTGACTTCACGTACGTCGCAACCTTTGCCCGGCAACACATGCTTGCATGTGTGAGACGGGTGGCAAGGGTTCGTCTATGTGGCCTTTGTCATTGATGTGTTTGCACGGCGGATCGTGGGCTGGCGAGCCAGCCGCACGGCAAACGCGGGCTTCGTTCTGGATGCCTTGGAACAGGCCATTCATCAACGCAAGCCTGCACAGGATCAATTGGTGCATCACTCAGATCGCGGATCACAATATCTGTCGATTAAATACACCGAACGGCTAGCCGAAGCCAAAATCGCGCCTTCTGTCGGCAGTGTTGGAGATTCCTATGACAACGCCCTGACCGAGACAATCAATGGCCTGTTCAAAGCAGAAGTCATTCAAAGGCGCGGGCCATGGCGAGGCTTTGAAGCCGTCGAATACGCCATACTTGAATGGGTCGATTGGTTCAACAATCGCCGCCTGCTGGAGCCTATCGGGACCATCCCGCCAGCAGAGGCCGAGGCAAACTTTTATGCAGCTCTGGAAAGATCAGACATGGCCGCGTAACTAAGACAAGTCAGCCTCTGACAAACCCGGCGCGGTTCAGTAATCTCGTCGTGGAAACGGGGTAATTTTTGGTAGCTTCCTAATATGTCCGATAATGCAACCTTATTGGACGCAATTACATCCCAGAAAGCGCGGCGGAAAAAGACCAAATAATATGGTCATAAACGCCGCGACCGTTTAAACTCAACTCATGATCCCAATCGAGCCATACCCTGCACCTGTCTTGCCATCATGGGCCAATCCAAACGTATCGGCACAGGATTTGCCCCAAGCAATCACAGCTAGTGTTGCGACATTGGCCTTTTTGCATCTCTGCTTGACGACCACTCACCATCAGGTCCCGCAAACTTTGTTGCGCAACAGGCTTTGCTTGCAAGCCGCGCGTCATTCACTTGCCATTGAGCGTCGCCAGGTCGACATTCATACCTTGCGTGATGCGCTTGTTTTCAGCGGGCCAAACGACGCCGCTGGTCCCGATGGCGCAATGTTGATGCAATGGCGAAAAGCAAGTGATGTCAGATTGACCGGAAAAGCCTGGCAAACTCAGTTGCTGGCGTCGCTGCCAGCATCCATGGGCGAGCGTTTGGCGGATGTGTTCGCGCCCAAAGCGTGCGATCCGGTCGGGCAAGCCACCGCCGTTCTGTGCCGCGTTTTGCAAGCGAACCCAAGACAGGAGGCGATTGCGCTGATTTGTGCCAACGCAGCGCTGTCTCAGGCGCTGGGGTGGGACCATATGATTCCGTTGATCAGGCTGAATCGAACCGAGCTGCGCAACGCATCCGACGGAAATGACAGTCGGCTCATCTGCCATCATAGCGTGGCCAAAAACGCAGCACAGACACTCAAACAGGCCCATGATCTGACGGCGCGCGCGACGGCTTTACGCCAAGCCACTCCGAAGTTGCGCACCAAGGGCGCGCCTGATGCGGTGGCTTTGTTTTTGCGCGAAGACGCGGTGTCACCGTCGCATATGTTGTCGCCCTATATCCAAGGATCAGACACGAAACTGACCGACCGGTCCGCCCGGCGCTTTTGTGATCGTTTGGTGACGCTGGGACTGGCGCAAGAACTGACCGGGCGCGCAACGTTCCGGCTTTATGGGTTGGCGGGATGACACAAGACTTCGACGCTGACCTTGCCGATCTGCCGCCCGAGCTGCGCTGGCGCGAATGGATGAACCGCATTGAAGCCGTGCTGTTTGCCAGTGCTACGCCGGTCGGGCGCGAGGCGTTGACCCCTTTGGTTGGGCAAGGCGCCAATGTCGATTTGTTGGTGCAGGACATTCAGGCCGAACTGGGTGCCAAACCTTATGAGATCATTGAGGTGGCTGGCTGCTGGATGTTTCGCACCCGGCCACGCTATGCCAGTGCGGTGCGCGCGGCGGCCGATCTTGGCCAACCGGCGCTTGCCTTCAACGAGCATGAACTGGCGGTGCTGTGTTCCATCGCCTATCACCAACCGATTGGGCGCGCGGGTCTGGCCGAGATCTTTGGCAAAGAGGTCAACCGCGATTTGATCGCCCGTTTGCGCAACAACGATCTGATCGCCAATGGTCCGCGCGAACCCCGTGCTGGTGCGCCGCAGAGCTTTGTCACAACCGATCATTTTCTGGCCACGTTTGGCCTTGAGAGTTTGCGTGATCTGATGGAGATGCAAGCCGAACAAGAGCCTGTTGCGCCCCGGTTTACGCCTCCAGCCGCATCAGAAGCGCTGCCATAAGCTGTGCCCGTTCGACCAGACTGTCGACGTGAATATGTTCGTTCAACGTGTGCAAATCATTGCCCCGCACGCCCAGTGAATCCAGCGTCGGAATGCCCATGTAGCCGGTGAAATTCCCGTCCGAACCGCCGCCCTGACTGCGCCCTTTCATCTCGAACCCCAATTCAGAGGCGATGTCGCGCGCGATGTTGAACAGGGCCATTGTGCCAGGCTGATCGGGGGCCCAGACTGGGCGGGTGACGCCGCGCGTGACCTCGAATGACACGCCATTAACCTCGCCGGTCAGCGCCATCATCCGCGCCACACCTTCATCGAGGTCTTCCTGGGTTTTCGCCATGCTCAGCGCTTCGGCGTCGCAAAAGGTCGACACGCAGTTGACCCATTGCCCGGCGTGGATCACGCCAACGCTGAACGTGCAATCGGGACCGGTCATGTCCTCAATCTCGATGATCTTGCGCGCCATTGCGGCGATCGCGGATTTGCCGTCTTTCAGACGCGCGCCGGCGTGGCTGGGCTTGCCAGTGGTGCGCAAATTGAACCGCGCGATGGCATAGCGCCCGATGGTGGCGCCGCCGTCTGCATGGGCCGGTTCGGGCACCAGAACGTATTTGTTGCGCGCGGCTTCAGCCTCGATCAGCGCGCGGGTCGACGGCGTGCCGACCTCTTCATCTGGGGTGAACAGCACTGTGACCGGCAAAGGCGTTTGCAATCCGGCGCGCATCAACTGGCGGATCGCCTCGACGCAGACGTAATTGCCGCCTTTCATATCCATGATTCCAGGGCCATAACAGATGTCGCCGTCGCGTTTGAACGGCAGCACGTCCAGCGTGCCGAGCGGGTGCACCGTGTCCATGTGCCCGGCGATCAGAATGCCGGGCTTGCCCATATCGGGGTGCGGAAACCGCGCGCGCACGCAGCCGCCATAGCCCAATCGTCCGGGAATGCGTTCGACCGTGGCGCCCATCGCCAGCTCGTAGGCCACCAGATCCATCATCCGGTCAACCGCGGCGGCGTCGTGGCTTGGGCTTTCGCACTCGATCCACGGTTTCAGCCCGGCAAGCATATCATCGGTGTCAAAAGGCAGGTTCAAGGGGTTCATAGCGCTCTCCTAGATGGTCAGCCGGCGTTCGGCGACGCGCGCCATAATCGACGCACCGATGGGCAGGATTTCAGGATCAAGAAAGAACCCCGGATTGTGCAGCCCCATGGTGCCAGTGTGGCCCACCCGGCAATAGGCGCCGGGCACAACCTTGAGCATGTCCGAGAAATCCTCAGATCCGGTCGCCGGTTGGTCGGTATCCGAGATGTTCTCGGCGCCGACGATATCAGCGGCGGCCGCAAGGTAAGCATCAGACAGGTCTGCATCATTGACCAGCACATCAAAGATATTGCGCAGATCGAGCGTGATCTCGACGCCGTAAGCCTTGGCAAACCCCTCGCACAGCTCGCGCATACGGGTTTCGGCCAGCGCACAAACCTCGTCTTTGAAGTAACGGATGGTGCCAGCCAGCGTCGCGGTGTCGGGCACGATGTTATAGGCGGATCCGGCGTGCAGCTGGGTGACGGACAAAACACACGAGTCCAGCGGGGCAATGTTGCGCGACAGGATGGTTTGCAAACTGCCCACCAGCGCCGAAGCGATCACCAGCGGGTCGCGTGATTGCTGGGGCATCGCGGCGTGGCTGCCCTTGCCTTGCACGGTGATGTCAAAGAACGACGCACCTGCCATCGCGGTGCCTTTGCAGATGCCGACCTTGCCGGGATCACCGCTCGGAGAATTGTGCATGCCATAGATTTCATCGCAGGGGAAACGGTCGAACAGACCATCAGCGAGCATACCGCGCGCTCCGCCCAGCCCTTCTTCGGCGGGTTGGAAGATCAGCACAGCAGTGCCGGTGAAATCGCGCGTGGCAGCCAGATGTTTGGCAGCCCCCAGCAGCATCGTGGTGTGCCCGTCATGGCCACAGGCATGCATGACACCGGGATTTTTCGAGGAATAGGCCAGGTTGGTTTCCTCGTCGATTGGCAGCGCATCCATATCTGCGCGCAGTCCAATGCGGCGCGGGCCATCGGTTTTGCCCTTGATCAGAGCCACAACACCGGTTTTGGCAATGCCCGTGTGCACCTCGTCGACGCCATAGGATTTCAGGGTTTCGGCCACGACACCGGCGGTGCGGACCTCGGTAAATCCAATCTCGGGATGTTGATGCAGGTCTTTGAAAATGGCGGTCAGCTCGTCTTTGGCGTCGGCGATGATCGGCAAAATGCCCATGGTGTGATCTCCGTTTGGGTTATTCGGCGGCGTCGGAAAAGGGGCGGAAGTTGGCAAAATCCCAGTGCCGCCCGGGGGCTGCAGCAATCAGCGCTTTGGTGTAATCCTGTTGCGGGGCGCCCAGAACTTGGGCCGCGGCGCCGTATTCGACCACGCGACCGTGCTGCATCACAACCACGTCGTCGCAGATTTGCGCGGCCACGCCCAGATCATGGGTGATGAACAGGATCCCAAGGCCGAGACGCTCTTGCAGTTCGGCCAACAGATCAAGCACTTGCGCCTGCACCGACACGTCCAGCGCGGAAACTGCCTCGTCGGCGACCAGAACATCGGGGGCCATGGCCAAGGCGCGGGCGATGGCGATGCGCTGACGCTGACCACCTGAGAACTGGTGCGGGAAACGATCCACAGCGCTGGCGGGCAGGCCGACCAGTTCCAGCAATTCGCGGGCGCGCGCCATCGCATCACTGTGCGAGACACCGAAATTCAGCGGGCCTTCGATGATCGACTCGCCGACTTCGATGCGCGGGTTGAGCGAGCGCATGGGGTCCTGAAACACGATTTGGATGTTCTTGCGCTGGGGTTTAAGTTCCTTTTGCGACAGGGTGGCGATATCGCGGCCACCCACCTTGATGCTCCCCGAGGTCGGGTCGATCAGACGCATGATACAGCGCGCCACAGTCGACTTGCCCGACCCGCTTTCGCCGACAATGCCAAGGGTGCGCCCTTTCATCAGCGAGATGCTGACATCCTGTGCTGCTTTGACTTCGCGCGCGCGGAAAATCAGGCCAGTGCCGCCATAGGTTTTGCACAACGACTCCGTCTCTAACACAGTCTCTTCCACAGCCATCGCACGCGCCTCTCGCGGCACCTGGCTGGGCACCGAGCGCAGCAGATCGCGGGTGTAATCGGTTTGAGGATGGCGCAGCAGGTTGTCGACGCTCTGGGTTTCCATCACTTCGCCCAGTTTCAGCACAGTCACATCATCGGCGATTTCCGACACCACGCCCATGTCGTGGGTGATGAACAACACGGCTGATCCTTGCTGTTCGCGCAGCTCGCGGATCAGGCTAAGGATCTGCGCCTGTGTGGTCACATCCAGTGCGGTCGTCGGCTCGTCCGCGATCAAAAGTTGCGGGCGCATGATCAAGGCCATGGCGATCATGATGCGCTGGCGTTGCCCACCCGACAGTTGATGTGGGTAGCTTTTATAGAGCTTTTCGATGTCAGGCAGATGTACCGCCTCCATCATCTCAAGCACACGTTTGCGCCGCTCGGACGGGGACAGGTCACTGTGGAATTCCAGCACTTCCTCGATCTGCTGACCAACCCGTGCAACCGGGTTCAAAGCGGTCATCGGTTCCTGAAAGATCATCGACATCGAGGTGGCGCGCAGGGTGCGCATGCGGTTGGCGTTCGAGGTCAGCATATCCTCGCCCTTGAGCAGGATCTTACCCGCAATAGGCGACAGCACCTTTGGCAGCAATCCCATCGTGGCCAGCGCGCTCAGGCTTTTGCCCGAGCCGCTTTCGCCCACAAGGCACATGGTCTGGCCGGGCTGGATTTTCAGGTTCAGCCCCTTCACCACCTGTTTGTCGTCGTCACCGTTCAAAGCAATGCGCAGGTTTGAAATCTCAAGCAGATGGTCGCTCATCTCTCGATCCCCCGCTGTGCCATGCGCGGATCAAGTGCGTCACGCACCGCATCGCCCAAAAGGTTGATCGACAGGATCGCAACCGACACCACAAGGCCGGGCCACAGCACGATGCCGGGGTTGATCTGGAAATAGATCCGGCCCTCGGCCATGATGTTGCCCCAGCTGGGGGTTTCCGGGTTGATGCCGGCCCCGAGGAACGACAGGATCGCCTCGGTCAGAATGGCAGAGGCGCAAATATAGGTGCCTTGGATGATCAGCGGTGCAACGGTGTTGGGCACCAGATGGCGGCGCATGATCAGCCAGGTGGAAGACCCCGCCGCAATCGCCGCCTCGACGTAAGGTTCTTCGCGCGCGGACAGCACAACCGAGCGCACCAACCGCACCACGCGGGGCACTTCGGGGATGGTGATCGCGATCAGCACGGTCCAGAGACTGGCGCCCCACAACGACACAATGGCGATGGCCAACAGCACGTTCGGGATCGCCATCAGCCCATCCACCATACGCATCAGCACCGCATCCATCCAGCGGATGTAGCCTGCCAACAGACCCAGCAGCAGCCCGGCGGCGACCGCAGCTATGGCCGCCCCCGCGCCCACCACCAGCGAAATGCGCCCGCCGGTGACAATGCGCGAAAACAGATCACGGCCAAACGCGTCGGTGCCCAGCCAATAGGTTTCTGACGGAGGTTTGAGCCGCACCGACGGGGTCAACCGCACCGGATCATGTGGCACCACCCAGGGCGCAAAAATCGCGGCCAACACGATGATCGCAAGCAGCACGGCGGCCACGGTCACCACCGGACCCGACAGCACGATGTCGCGGGCGCGCATCAGCGGTGAAATACGGTCGCGCGGGGCGACGGTGGTCATCTGATCGCTCATGTGTAACGGATCCTTGGGTCAAGCAGGACATAGGCAATGTCGATCAGCAGGTTGATGACAACGTAGATCAACGACGCCAGCAGGATCACCGCCTGAATAACAGGGTAGTCCCGCGCCAGCACCGCATCCACGGTCAGACGGCCAAGGCCGGGCAGGTTGAACACCGACTCGGTCACCACCACACCCGATATGATCAGCGCAAAGCCGATCCCGATCACCGTGATGATCGGCACCGAACAGTTGCGCAGCGCGTGGCGCATCAGCACCCGGCTTTCGGGCAGCCCTTTGGCGCGCGCGGTGCGAATGTAGTCATCGCCCAGAATTTCCAGCATCGAGGTGCGGGTGATCCGCGCAATCAGCGCAATATAAAGCAATGTGAGCGTGAATGTGGGCAGGGCAATGCGGTGCAGGAACGGGCCGATGCCGTCGCCGATGGGCTTGAAGCCTTGCACCGGGAACCACTTCATCTCCATCGAGAAGAACGAAATCATCAGATAGCCGATCACAAACACCGGCACGGAAAAGCCAAGCACTGACAGCAACATCACGAAGCGGTCCACCAGCGTGCCATGTTTCCACGCGGCCAGCACACCCAACGGCACAGCAATGATAACCGACAGCACGATGGTGGTCAGCGCCAGGCTGATGGTCGGCTCCATCCGGGCCTGGATCAGTTCGATCACCGGCTTGCCCGACAGGATCGAGGTGCCGAAATCGCCACGCAGCAGATCTCCGATCCAGCTGAAGAATTGCACAAACAGCGGATCGTTCAGACCGAGGGACTCGCGAATAGCGGCCAGTTGCTCGGGGGTGGCGGTGTCACCGGCGATGATCGCGGCGGGATCACCGGGCGTCAGCCGCAGCAGCAGAAACACAAACAGCGCGACAAAGCCCATGACAGGCACTGCGGCGAATGTGCGCTGGACGATATATCCAAGCATGAAGTGGCCCCTTTGGATGAAACAGGGACCCCCCGAAAGGGATCCCAAAAACGGCCCGGCGAGCGGGCCGCTGTTGTGTTATTTGGAGATATTCCAGAACAATGGTGCAGGCGCGTCAAGCACACCTTCAATACCCGCCGACCAGGTCGAGGGCACAAAGTACTGACCAATCGGCGCATAGACACCTTCTTCATAGGCGATCTTCTGGATTTCTTCGGCCAGCATCTGCTGTTTTTCCAGTGTTGGCGCCGTGGCATAGGCTGTGCGCAGCTCTTCGAGCTTTGGCACATCCGGCCAGCCGAACCAGCCGCCGTCAGAACCCTTGCCGTTGACCATGTTGTTGACCAGCGGGTTGAACACGTCGGCGCCCACCCAGTTGGTCATGAACATATTCCAGCCGCCTTCACCGATTGGCGCCTGACTGGCACGACGGCCCACCAAGGTCTGCCAGTCCATCGCCTGCAGATCGACAACAAAGCCCGCGTCGCGCATGGCTTGGGCCACGACAACCGGCTGCGTGCGCAGCGTGCCCACGTCGGTCGGGTGCATGATCACGATGGGCGTGCCATCATATCCGGCTTCCTTGAGCAGCGACTTGGCCATGTCCATGCCATTGCCTTTGACCAAGGTTTCCGAACCCACATCAGAGGCCAGCGGCGTGCCGCAGACAAACATCGCACCGCACAGGTTATAGAACTTGGGGTCGCCAACCAGCGCATCCAGAACGTCTTTTTGAGCCACAGCAGCAATCGCCGCTTTGCGGATCAGAACGTTGTCCATCGGTGGGTGCAGCGTGTTGGGCCGCATGATCGTCTGCATCCCCATCTTGTTCAGGTTGCGCACGACCATTTCGTCGTTGGCCTCCAGAATCGGCAGCAGATCAGAGGGCGGGCTTTCCCAATAGTCGATCTCACCGGCGAGCAAAGCGTTCAGCGCAGTCTGCGCATCGGGCATCACCACCCATTCCACACGGTCCACCTTGACCACTTTACCACCCGAGGCCCAGCTGGGCGGCTCGTCACGGGGCACATAGTCTTCGTTCTTGGCGTAAACCGTGCGCACGCCAGGCTGGAATTCAGCATCGACGAACTTGAACGGACCAGAGCCGATTTGCTCGGGGATAGGCTCTGTTGAGGGGGTTTCAGCAAGCCGCTTGGGCATGATGAACGGCACGTTTGACGAAGGTTTCGCCAGGCTGTCGATCACCAGACCATAGGGCTTTTTCAGATTGATGACAAAAACGTTGTCACCGTCCGATCCCATGCTGTCGACAAAGCTCATCAGGACCTGGCCCATGCCGTCCCGCTCGCCCCAGCGCGCGATGGACGCGGCGACATCATCGCCTGTCACCGGCGCGCCATCGTGGAACATCAGCCCCGCACGCAGCGTGAACTTGTAGGTCAGACCGTCATCCGACACCGTGTGGCTTTCAACCATTTGCGGCTGAGGCACCAGATCGCTGTCGAGCGCGTAAAGCGTGTCAAAAATCATGTAGCCGTGGTTCCGGCTCATGTAAGCAGTGGTCATAATCGGGTCGAGCACGCGCAAAGCGGAGTGTTTTACCGCGACAAGCGTTTCGGCACTGATCGGGCTGGCCATCGCGGCAAAGCCCGCCAGCGTCGCGCCCAGCAGGGAACGGCGCAGCAGCGACGTAGATTTCAGTTGGATCGTCATTGTGGTCTCCTGTTGCTTTCTTTCAGTCGTTGCGCCGGGCTTGATTGCCCTTTTGGACGCGGGTTATCGGGTCGGGTCGCGCTGCCTTTCGGCAGGTTTGCCTGTGTCGTTGGGATCAACCTGTGTCGTTGGGATCAAAGAGAGCACCCATTGGCTCCAGCCGCATGCCGGGCGCCAGATTGCGAAACGGCAGGGCGGCCGGGCTGGCCGGCATCGGCCCCGGCGCGGTGCAGGTCAATATTTTTTCCGCAATAGGGTCAAAATCAGCGCGGAAATGGACCGAGCTTTTGTTCACCAGAATGGCCTGCTCGGTCGGCTCGATCCCGACGGCGCGGTACATCTGCTGGTCGGCCATCTGCGCCTTGGCGCTGGTCACGACCACGCGCACACCGTCAATGCGCAAACAGGCAGACAGGCCCATATTCATCGCCGCACCACCGTAATAGGGGCCCGGCGCGATGAACTTGCCATCCGTGAGGGTTTCGACCGTGAAGCGCCCAGCAAACGGTGCATCGCCTGCGACATTGGAAAACCCGCCCAAGTCGATATCGATCTGCGCGCCTATGCCAGCCGCATGAGCCGCTTTGGCAGCCTTTGGATCGTACATGTTGCCAAGGGCGGCGCGCTTGGCGCCCATCTTGACCAGCGCGCGCAACATGCCCGTGGTGTTGGAATCTCCGCCAGCGCCCGGATTGTCCTGTGTGTCAGCGATAACCACCGGGCGGGTCGCGGTCTGGGCCAGTCGCATCGCTTCGGCCACGCCATCCTCGGGAGCGTAGGTCTGGCCGACGAAATCCGCCTCGGCTGCAATCACCTTGGCCTCGATGGCATCTGCTGCTGCACCCGCCGCATCGCCATAACAAATGACGGTTGGCCCGCAGCCTGGGAAATCAGCCGCCGGAAAGCCGAAAAAGAACGATGTGCTCGAGGTATCACCGGTCTCAAGTTCCGCCACCAGATCATAAATCGCGCGCGCCGGATCTTCGTTGGTGCTTTGCCAGGCAATTGGCACCAGAAAAGGAATACGGCGAAACGCTTTTGAAAACGGTGACTTGCGTGCCATGCGTGCGGCCAGTTGCACCGCTGTGCGCCGCCCGGTTTCGGCCATGTCAACATGCGGATAGGTGCGATAGCCCACCAGAACGTCTGCGGCATCCACCATTTGCCGTGTGATGTTGCCGTGCAGATCCAGCGCCACCGCAATCGCCACATCAGGGCCAACCGCCGCGCGCAGCCGGGTCAGCAACGCGCCTTCGCCATCGTCGAGATGATCGGCCACCATGGCGCCGTGCAAGTCCAGAAAAATCCCATCCAGAGGCATGGCTGCCACGATGTCTGAAATAATGTCGCCCGTGATGCTTTCGTAGGCATCCTGAGCGACATGAGCCGACGGAGTCGCCGCCGCCCAAAGAACTGGCACCAGATCCCAGCCTTGCGATTCGCCAAATTCCGCTCCGCCAGCGATGGCCACGTTGACCCCACGGCTGCGCGAAATCACCTCGTCGCCGCGTGACAAGGGCATGTGACCGCCGCCTTTTACGAAGTCCGCCAGCTCTGCACGCGAGGGCGCAAAAGTGTTGGTTTCATGCAGGAAGCCAGCAAAAGCGACGCGCGCAGACATGTAGCAGATCCAATTTTTGGCCCGCGCCAACGCTGATCACAGCGTGGTCGGAACCGTTCCCATCTTTGAGCAAGTGTATTGCAGAGCAATATGCTTGCATCGTATAGAAAATTAGAGGCTGGCGTTAACGCTAAGTCAATGGTGTTGGCGAAAGGGGCAGATATGCCCAGAAACACAACCCGAGCCGAATCAGGTTTGCGCCAGCTCAGCGAAACGCAGCGCGAGGATGCCCTGTTTGTGCGCTCGGTTGAACGTGCCATGCAGGTGCTGGCCGCGTTTCACCACGCCGACGGCCCCTTATCCCTGAGCGAAATCGCCCAACGCTCGGGTGTGGATCGCAGCGGCGCGCAACGCATGGTGCACACCTTGCGCGCATTGGGTTACATCCAGCGCGACGCGACCGGGCACGGCTTTCGCCCGGGTCTGCGCAATCTCGATCACACGCTGGACACGCTGCGCCTCGATCCGTTGGTGCGCCGCGCCACGCCGGTGCTGCAAGAGCTGCGCAAATCCGTGCGTGAACGGATTGATCTGTCGCTGTTTGATGATCTGCGCGTGGTCTATGCGGTGCGGCTGCAAACCAAACGCCAGACGTTTTTCACCACGCTTGTCGGGCACTCGGTGCCGACGTTTTGCGCCTCGGGGGGCTGGGCGATCCTGTCGCGCCTGCCTGAACCGCAGATGCACGACATCCTTGAACGCTCGGACAAGCGCCCGTTTACGCCCGACACTATAACAGACGCCAACGCCCTGACCGCAAAGATCGCGCAGACCCGCGCGCAGGGCTATGCTTTGGCCAGCAACCAGATCCTCAGCGGTGAGATTGCCGCCGGTTTTGCCGTGCTTAACAGCCAGGGCGTGCCGATCGGAGCAATCCACATTGCCGGATCGCTGGCCGAATGGAGCGCCACAGATTTTGCCAAACGCGTGGTGCCGCTGGGCTTGGAAGCCTCCCGCGCCATCAGCGACTATTGATAGGACACGCCATGATTTCTGTTCCCGGCCTGAGCGCCCCGGCCCGTATCCAGATCGACACCTGGGGCATGGCGCATATCCGCGCTGAAACCAGCCAAGATGCGTTTTTTGTGCAAGGTCTGAATGCCGCGCGCGACCGGCTTTGGCAGATCGATCTGTGGCGCAAACGCGGGCTAGGTCTGTTGGCGGCTGATTTTGGCCCCGGCTATCTGATGCAGGACCGGGCAGCGCGGCTGTTTCTTTATCGTGGCGATATGCGCGCGGAATGGGCCGCCTATGGTGAAGACGCGCAACAGATTTGCACCGCTTTTGCCGCCGGCATCAACGCTGGTATTGATCTGGTCAACGATGGCCTATGGGCGCTACCGCCGGAATTCGCGTTGATGGGCACGTCGCCTGCCAAATGGCAAAGCGAGGATGTCGTGCGCATTCGCACCCATGGATTGATTGGCAACGCCGCTTCGGAATTGGCGCGCGCGCAAGTGCTGCGTCTGGGCGATCCCGATATTGACCTGCTGCGCGAAACGCTGAACCCACCCGTGCCCGACAGTGAATGGGCGCATTGTGCTGATCTGCCCGCGGATGCGCTGGCGGTCTATGATCTGGCCTATGCGCCGGTCACCTTTCATACCGACCGGTTGAACGCGACCCTGGCCGAGGCGTCGGAATGGTCGCATGTGGACGGCGCCAAACAGGTGCAGCGCGTCGAAAAGTCGATGGAGGGGTCGAACAATTGGGCCATTGCGCCCAGCCACACCACAACCGGGCGCGCGATCATGGCCAGCGATCCGCACCGCGCCCATGCCGCGCCGGCGCTGCGCTATATGGTGCATCTGCAGGCACCCGATCTGAACGTGATTGGCGCAGGCGAAGCCAGCACTCCGGGGATTATGGCCGGGCACAACGGGCAGGCCGCCTTTAGCCTGACGATCTTTTGCGCCGATCAGGAAGATGTGATGGTCTATGACACACCGCCCGATGATCCGTTGCACTATACCTATCTGGACGGCGTTGAAGCGATGCACCAGATTGAAGAGATGTTTGGCGTCAAAGGGGCGCCGGATCAGGCCCTAACGCTGCGGTTCACGCGCCACGGTCCAGTTGTGTTCCAACAAGGGTCCACTGCTGTTGCCGTGCGCACGGTAGCCGCGCAACCCGGCACCGCGCCCTATTTGTGTGCGCTAAAATCGATGCGTGCCACGTCGATGGCGGATTTCCGGGCGGTGGTGAAAACCTGGGGCGCGCCAGCGGTCAATTTGGTTTATGCCGACACGGCCGGTGACATCTGTTGGCAGGCCGCGGCCTTGGTGCCACGCCGCATTGGATGGCGCGGCCTGACCCCGGTCAGCGGTGCGGGTGCGTTTGAATGGGATGGGTTTTTGAACGCCGCCGATCTGCCTGCGCTGGAGAACCCAAGCCACGGTTTTGTGCATTCCGCCAACGAGATGAACCTGCCCGATGACTGGGATCACGATGCGCGTCCGGTCGGTTTTGAATGGTACGAAGACGGGCGTGCCGATCGGATCGCCGATGTGATCAGCGCAGGCGGGGCAAGGGATATCGCTGCCAGTTGCGCGCTGCAGACCGACACTTATTCTGATCTTGCCGCGCGTTTGGTGGCGCTTGTACCGGGGCGCGCGCCAAGCGGGCCGCGCGATCTGCTGCGTGGCTGGGACGCGCGGGCAGAGGCCAATTCTGCCGGTGCGCTGTTGTTTGAAATCTGGTTGTCCAGTCACCTGCGCCCTGCTTTGCTGGCGCGCGTTGCACCAGATGAAACGCTGCGCGCGATGCTGGTGCCGGGTGATATCGTGAGCGTCGTGCGCCTG
>JBGCDD010000232.1:0-5049 GCA_045105075.1 Sedimentitalea sp.
GCTGTAGGCATTCCAGCTTCTTGCTCTTTGATCATCCCAATAATCTGGGCCTCGGTAAAACGACTCTGTCGCATGTGTTTGCTCCTTCGAAGGTTGAGCAAACTCTACATTAAAGCGAGGGAAGTTTCGGGGGGCAGGACAACGCGGCAGTCATCGGGCGTCAGATTGGCGGTAAATCGGTACATCAAATCGCGCCAAGTCTAGAAACTGTTCCTTCCCGCCATCCTGTATTCCGTCATCCCTGCCATTGCCCGGTGAAAACTGTGGCTGTGCAGGTTCGCGATTGCAGGCAGCAGCGTATCAACACGCGTATCTGATGGCTGCGCCGCTTGGTTCACTGCGATTTCGGTAATGCGTCCATTCTGCATTATCAGACGCGCATTTGATGCCTATCCGGACGATAGCTTTGCTTGTTTTGCGTAAATCACTTGGCGGCTCCTGGCTTTATGTATAGACATAATTTACGTTGGCACTTACTAAAAAAGAACAATTTTTGACACCTGAGGGATTAGAATGGCGACGAACAGCACTGTCTTTGTTGATTTAGAAGCCGCTACGATGGTCGCTTCGGAAACTACCTACGGAGCAATCAGTGACGCGGCGATTGCTGTTACAGATAGTGTAATCGACTGGGTTGGACCGAAAGGCGATCTGCCGGACGCTTTCAAAAACGTTCCACAAACCAGCCTTGGCGGACGCTTCGTTACACCCGGCCTCATTGATTGCCACACACACATCCTTCACGGCGGTGATCGCGTTGTCGAATTCGAAATGCGTCTGAACGGCGCCAGCTACGAACAAGTCGCGCGTGCAGGCGGCGGCATCGTTTCCACGGTCAAGGCGACCCGTGCTGCCAGCAAAGAGCAGCTACTTGTAGAAGCTTTAACACGCGTTGATGTCATGATCTCCGAAGGCGTCACCGCTATCGAAGTTAAGTCGGGCTACGGGCTCGACACAGAAACCGAGCTGCGCATGTTGCGCGTCGCGCGCGAAATCTCGGACAACCGCCCAATCACTGTCAAAACGACGTTCCTTGGTGCCCATGCCACCCCTGTCGAATTTGCAGGTCGCGACGACGCCTATATCGACAAAGTCTGTATCTCGACCCTGCGCGCCGCCCGCGCCCTTGGCCCAACGGACGCCGGCACCATCGCCGCTGGTCTGCGCGCCGATCTGGCCGTTTGGAACATCAAAAACCCAGCTGAGCTGGCGTATCGCATCGGCTTTAACCCGCTCCATTCTCGTATTTTCGGAGGACCCCATCCGTGACTATTCTTACCCTCACTCCTGGCGCAGTCACATTGGACGACCTGCAAGAGATCTATTGGAACGAAGCGGCGGTCCGCCTTGATCCCGCGTGCCACCCCGCGATTGAACTGGCCCATGCGCGCATCGCCAAAGCGGCTGCAGGAAGCGATGCGGTTTACGGCGTGAACACAGGTTTTGGCAAACTGGCCTCGGTCAAGATTGAAAGCAAAGACACAGCGACCCTGCAACGTAACCTGATCCTGTCCCACTGTTGTGGCGTTGGCCCTGCGATACCGCGCGCCCATGCCCGCCTTTTGATGGCACTGAAACTTCTCAGCCTGGGACGCGGTGCGTCTGGTGTCCGGCTTGAAGTGGTCACGTTGATCGAAGACATGCTCGCAAAAGGCGTCACGCCAGTGATCCCCGCGCAAGGCTCGGTTGGTGCCTCGGGCGATTTGGCCCCACTGGCACATATGGCCGCCGCAATGATGGGGCACGGAGAAGCGGAATTTGACGGCAAAGTCATATCCGGTGCTGAGGCATTGAATGCGGCGGGCCTGACAGCCGTTGAGCTGGGCCCGAAAGAAGGCCTCGCCCTGATCAATGGCACACAGTTCTCGACGGCCTTTGCGCTTGCCGGTTTGTTCGGCGCATGGCGTGCGGCACATTCTGCGCTGGTCACATCGGCCCTTTCCACAGACGCAATTATGGGGTCCACCGCCCCGTTGCAGCCTGAAATTCACACATTGCGTGGCCATCGCGGCCAGATAGAAGCGGGTGAGACGATGCGCGCTTTGCTCTTTGGTTCCGAAATTCGCGACAGCCACATTGTCGATGATGCGCGCGTCCAAGACCCCTATTGCATCCGGTGTCAGCCGCAGGTGACGGGTGCGGCGATGGATGTGTTGCGCATGGCGGCGCGCACATTGGAAATCGAAGCCAACGCCGCTACAGACAATCCTTTGGTGTTGATCGACGCCGACGTGATTGTCTCGGGTGGGAATTTCCATGCTGAACCCGTGGGCTTTGCCGCCGACATGATTGCGCTCGCGATTGCGGAAATCGGTGCTATTGCACAGCGCCGCGTCGCCCTCATCGTTGATCCAGTGCTCAGCTTCGACCTGCCGCCCTTCCTGACCCCAAATCCCGGGCTGAACAGCGGCTATATGATTGCTGAAGTCACGACAGCGGCACTGATGAGTGAAAACAAACATCTGGCAAACCCATGTGTCACCGACAGCACGCCAACATCGGCCAACCAGGAAGACCACGTCTCTATGGCTGCACACGGGGCTCGCCGCCTTGGCGGGATGATAGAAAACTTAAACCGCATCTTGGGCGTTGAATTGCTCTGTGGCGCGCAAGGCATTGATTTCCGCGCACCTCTCGTGACCAGCGACACTTTGCAGCGCGTTGTTGCACGGGTGCGCGCGGATGTGGCGACATTGGGAGATGATCGATACCTCGCCCCTGATCTGGAACTGGCCGCTGTGATGATCGCAAGTGGCGATGTTGTAACCGCAACGGGCATCAAAATGCCGGATCTGTCGTCATGAACCCTGTTGAGATCCGCCAAGGCGATCATCCCATTGTATCAGGCTTGCCGCAGACGGGCACATATGGACCTGATGCGATCTTCGCCGATCTAAACCCACGCGGCAGGGGGTTCGACGACACGGCTGCACCGTGGGCTTACGACCCAGCTAAATCCGAGCAGCTGCGCGAACATCTCACATCCATCCTGACCAGACTGGCCGAGCTGGCCCGACCCTGAAAGGCACATCATGAGCGATCCGCGCAAGAACACCCGTGACGTATTCCCGGCCACAGGCACCGAATAGACCGCAAAAAGCTGGCTGACCGAAGCCCCGATGCGGATGCTGATGAATAACCTGCATCCTGATGTGGCTGAAAACCCGCATGAATTGGTGGTGTACGGCGGTATCGGGCGCGCTGCGCGCACGTGGAAGGACTACGACATGATCGTGGAATCCCTGCGCAATCTGGAAGACGATCAAACCTTGATGGTGCAATCGGGCAAGCCGGTCGGCGTGTTCCAGACCCACAAAGACGCCCCGCGCGTGTTGATCGCAAACTCGAACCTGGTGCCACACTGGGCGAATTGGGACCACTTCAACGAGCTCGATAAAAAGGGGCTGGCCATGTATGGTCAGATGACGGCCGGGTCGTGGATTTACATCGGCAGTCAAGGCATCGTGCAAGGCACATACGAGACATTCGTCGAGGCTGGCCGCCAGCATTACGGCGGCGATCTCAGAGGCAAGTGGATCCTGACCGGGGGTTTGGGCGGCATGGGCGGTGCGCAGCCTTTGGCAGCGGTTATGGCGGGCGCGTGTTGTTTGGCCGTTGAATGCAAGCCCGACAGCATAGATTTCCGCTTGCGGACAAAATACGTCGACGAACGCGCAGACACCTTGGACGAAGCGCTTGAGATGATCGACCGCTGGACAGCAGCAGGCGAGGCGAAATCAGTGGGTCTGCTGGGCAATGCGGCCGACGTTTTCCCCGAGCTGGTCAAACGTGGCGTCCACCCCAATATCGTGACCGACCAGACCTCGGCGCATGATCCAATCAACGGCTACCTGCCTCAAGGCTGGAGCATGGCGCAGTGGCGCGAAAAGCGTGAAACGGCCCCCAAAGAAGTCGAGAAAGCCGCCCGCGCCTCGATGAAGACCCATGTGGCGGCGATGGAGGATTTCTGGAACGCTGGCGTGCCGACGCTGGATTATGGCAACAACATCCGACAGGTGGCACTTGAGCAAGGGCTGGAAAACGCCTTTGCCTTCCCCGGGTTTGTACCCGCCTATATCCGCCCCCTGTTTTGCCGTGGCGTCGGGTCGTTCCGCTGGGCGGCCCTGTCTGGTGATCCGGAAGACATTTACAAAACAGATGCGAAGGTCAAAGAGATCCTGGCCGAAGATACACATCTGCACAATTGGTTGGACATGGCACGAGACCGTATCGCTTTCCAGGGCCTGCCTGCCCGCATCTGCTGGGTGGGCCTTGGCGTGCGCCATAAACTTGGGCTGGCGTTCAACGAAATGGTCCGCACTGGAGAGCTGTCCGCCCCGATCGTGATTGGCCGCGACCATCTTGATTCAGGTTCCGTGGCCTCACCCAACCGCGAAACGGAGGCCATGAAAGACGGCTCGGATGCGGTGTCTGACTGGCCGCTTTTGAATGCGCTGCTCAACACTGCGTCTGGCGCGACCTGGGTCTCACTGCACCACGGTGGCGGCGTTGGCATGGGCTTTTCACAGCACTCTGGCATGGTCATTTGCTGTGACGGGACCGAGGATGCGGATCGCCGCATTGCGCGCGTGTTGTGGAATGATCCGGCGACAGGCGTTATGCGCCATGCGGACGCCGGCTACGAAGAGGCTCTTGATTGCGCGCGTGAAAATGGTCTGAACTTGCCCGGCATTCTGTAAACAATAGGAACGGGCGCTGCTTGCAACCTCCGGTTCGGGTTTTCTGGTGATAACGTGTTGTTCGCCCAAACGGTTAGCGGAATTGTTTCGATTGTTGATATCTGGCTTATCATGACGTCGCGAAGGCGCATTGCTTCAATATATGTGCATCGACTGGCCATCTATGTATATACTTAGCGTTAAGGCTTCTTTGTCAGAGACCAAAGAAAAGGCAGACGTGCATTTATGTCGCTACACGAACGCATTCTAAAGGACGTCGAAGAGAAAATCGTCACCGGGGCGTGGCCACCCGGCCATCGGATTCCTTTCGAGACCGATATGGCCAAGCAATATGGCTGTTCGCGCATGA